>JBARHV010000108.1:0-1543 GCA_049799415.1 Silvibacterium sp. | reverse complement strand
GCAAAAGTATCGTCACCGCGTGGTCGGACGGGATGGCGCGGACCTGGGACGCGGGGCTGAGCAAGCAGCAAAAATTGTTCCGCGGGCATGAAGGCACGGTGGTCTGGGTGGCGTTCAGCCCGGATGGCAAGCAGGTGGTCACCGCCTGGGCGGACACCACCGCACGGGTGTGGGATGCGGGAGATAAGTCCGCCGGTGTCGTCCTGGCCGGACATCAAGGCGATGTGCGGGCGGTCGCCTTCAGCCCGGACGGCAAGCGCGTCGCGACCGCGTCGCTCGACAAGACCGCGCTCGTGTGGGACGCGGCGACCGGCAAAAGATTGCTGACCCTGACCGGGCATGAGGGCGGCCTCGATTGGATCTAATTCAGCCGCGACGGCGCCAGCATCGTCACGGCTTCGTTGGATGGCACGGCGCGGGTATGGAACGCGGCCACCGGCCGTCAGATCGCAGTGCTGCGTGGCCACAAGGGATTTGTCTACTCGGCCGATTTCAGCCCCGACGGCAAGCGCGTCGTCACCGCCTCCGCCGACCGGACCGCGCGCGTTTGGGATGCCGCGAGCGGGAAGGAAATCCTCGCGCTGCGGGGCCATACCAAGACAGTGTTCGCCGCCGCGTTCAGTCCCGACGGCGCGCGCATCGTCACCGGCTCGTCGGATGTGACGGTACGCATCTGGGATGCCACGAGCGGGCAACAGATCGCCACCTTGCACGGCGGCGCGCAGACCGGCGCCAATTTTTCCGAGCGCATCAGCTCGGTCGCCTATAGCCCGGATGGCGAGAACATTCTGACGACCGCGACGGATCGCACGGCGCGCATCTGGGATGTCGCGACCGGCGAGGAGCGGGCGGTCTTCAACCACGCCGTCCAGATCAAAAATGCCGTCTACAGCCCCGATGGATGGCGCATCGCGACCATCGCCACCGACGGCGCGCTGCGCATCTGGGATGTCGCGACCCAACGCGAGGTCGCGGTGCTGACCGACGGTATTGAACTCAACGCCGACGCTTTCAGCCCGGACGGCGCCAGGATCGCCATTGCGTTGGCGGACAAGACCGCGCGTGTCGTGGACATTCGTTTCGCCACGATGCATCCGCCCGATCTGCTCGCCGAGGTTTGCGGCCGGCGTCTCGGCCCGCTCTCGCATTTGAGCCGGGATGAAATGAGCCTCGCGGGCTATCCGAGCAACACGCTGCCGATCGACGTTTGCGCTCCCGCCCGGTAGCGGGCTTATTCCAGATACGGGGCCAGAAACGCGCGTGCCTGGGCGTAGGAGTCTTGCGTCGCCGCGGCGTTGTATTCGACATGGTGGCCGAAATAGACGATGGGACGCCCGGCGCGGTCAAAACCGTGATGGGCGCCAGGATAGATCATGATCTTGACCGACGCCGCGTTCTCCGGCGCGCTCGCCAGTTCGGAGCAGCGCGACGCGACGTTCCAGTCGTCGAGCGCGCCGGCGAGGATCAACAGCGGCATCTCCACCGCCACGCGGCCCTGGTTCTCGCAATTGGGCGTGATCGCGACCGCCGCCTGAAGCTTGAC
>JBARHV010000107.1:0-1501 GCA_049799415.1 Silvibacterium sp. | reverse complement strand
GGGCGGATGTCGTGGAACTCCCCCGTGCCATGCACGAAGCCATCGCCATGCAGCTTGTGGCTGCACTGTTAAATCGAAACGGGGTCCATATCTGGAATGGCAGCATTTGGTACTCACTCGATTTTTGGTTGCTGTTGCTTTCCGGGTCAGGAGGTGGACGAAGTACCTTGCTTCAATTTGCCAGAAGGATTGTCGAAAAGGCACTACCACCGCCCACGGAGAAGAAGCTAGAATTTGCGTCTCCTGGATTGGTGTCGGTCGTGGAACACTCCAATCTCATCAACAACTGTAGTTGGGGATCACCTCAAGCATTCCTCCAGGAGTTCTCCGACGCCGAACTCGCACGTAACCTGTTCCTCTGGGGCGAAATGGGAGAGAAACTTGCCCTACTCAACTCTGGCCCGTTCAAACAGCTCGGTGCGAAGCAGTGGCTAACGGATCGTTACGATAACCCGGATGTGCCGGAGGAAATAAGATATCGAAGAACGGGCAAACCTTCCGACACCGAGCCAATAGCTTTCCGTCATGCTCCTCGTATCAACATCCTGGCGGGGAGTTCCGAGGCATGGTTCTATGAGTTCCTTCAGAAGGATGACTCCAAAGGCGGGTGGTTGCCCCGTTGGATCTTTATTCGAGCGGGTAAACGGGTACGTTCGTGTTCTTCACCCGTGACTCCTGATTCGAAGCTCACAGATGGACTGGTGAAACACATCCAGAGAATCTCGCAGTTATCTGGCGAAGCAACGATGCCGGACGAGATATGGGGCGAATACCACACGTGGTACGAAGCAACCCAGCGTATTTTTGAATCCCATCCGAACTCCGCCCTTGCCGAACCGTATTGGAACCGCCACAAGGGACACATTCTCAAACTCGCAGTGATCTATACGGCTTCGATGGGTGGGGATCTGGTGGTAACGCGAGAGGCATGGGAACGTGCCAGAGCAAAATCCGCTGAACTCCTGAAGAACATCTTCCACATGCTCGACACCGGTATGACCGCTGTTGGCTTCACTCTGAAACGATATGAGGACCGTATTCATGATGCCGGTGAGGACGGAATGCTCCGATCGGAGTTTACCCGTGCCTTCCAGGATGATCGTGACCGGGAACGAGACTTGACTACCCTGCTGTCGGGCCAGGTTATTCACCAATTCCAGAAGCGTGGTGGCGGTCGTCCCGGAACGATCCTGGTACACCGGGATCATTGCCGGGGCCGTTGCCACGGCTGCCAAATCGCCTCCGAGACTGGAGGGTAAGTGTGAGAGGGACTTTCTTCAACTTCCTTCAGGCTCGTCCCTGAAGAAAGTCTGGGATGGGCAGGAAGACGGAAGTAGTTGTTATTATTTAGTTTATTATTTTTTCTTTCTTTCTTTCCTGCCTTCCTTCAGTTCTTTCAGCCTACCCGTGCTTTCTTCTCCGGGCGAGTGTGCAAATCGAAATGCCCGAACGAGAAGAAAACCTGAAGAAAGTCCCTTATCTTATTGCACTGGTTCGGGAT
>JBARHV010000106.1:0-10351 GCA_049799415.1 Silvibacterium sp. | reverse complement strand
CTTCTGGACCGGCTGATTGTGCAGTATCAGCATCGCCTGCTGCGGTATCTTCTTTTTCTGACGGGCGACCGCGAGTTGGCGGATGATCTTTTCCAGGAGACGTGGATGCGTGTGCTGACGCGCGGGTCGCAGTATAACGGCGCGGCGCGTTTTGATACGTGGCTGTTTACGGTGGCGCGGAACATGCTGATCGACCTGCGGCGCAAGCGCACGATGGTGAGCCTGGAAGAGCTGTGCATGGCGGAGGGTGAAGAATACACCTTTGAGATTCCCAGCAGTGAGCCGAATCCGTTTGACCGGTACCGCGACCAGGAAGAGGCGCAAAAGATCGCGGCTGTGCTGCTGACGCTCGATCCACTGCACCGCGAGGTGCTGGTGCTGCGCTTCCATGAAGATCTTTCGCTCGAAGAGATTGCCGCGGTGACGCGGTCGCCGCTGTCTACGGTGAAATCGCGGCTGTATCGCGGGATTGCCGCGCTGAAGCCGCGCCTGGAAAAGGAGGCGCTGTGAACCGGGCCCCTGATCCTAAATTGCTGGATGCGCTGGCTGGACTGGACGCTGAAGCCAACATGGCGGTAGTGCAGCGCACGCGGAGAGCGGTGATGGAAGCCGCGAACCAGATGCGCGAGGCGGAGCGGCGGGTACGCTATAACTTTGGATTGGCGCTGCTGGTGGTGGCCGCGCTGCTGATGTTTTTGACACCCACGCTGTGGGTGATTGCCGAGGGTTTGTTTAACGACGAGCGCGGGCTGGACGCATCTACGCTGACGGCGCTCCTGGTGGCGACCACAGCTTCGACCATCTTTGCCGCGATTCTTGCTCAGTGGAGCAATCGCTCGCGGAGCGAAAACGCGTAGGGTTTTGTTGAGGTCGGCTGGGCGAAATGGATGACAACTGCAAAAACGAGAGCCGGTTTTCCGACGAGCTGAGCCTGATTCCGCGCTGGTCGATCGTAGGCGCGGTGCTGGCCTTCGTGCTGGTTGAATACTACTTCTGGATTGCGCTACCGGGACAGGCCCATCATCCCAGCCGCTTGCCGTTTGCATTGCACTTCTACCTGCTGATCTCATGGGGCGCTTTGGCGGCGCTGTCGATGCTGGTGATCGGCTACATCAGCAACGATGCACCGAGGCGCGGCATGAGCGCGCGGCTGTGGATGATCTGCGTGATCATTCCGGGTGGAGTGGGCGCGGCGCTGTACTTTCTGCTGCGGCAGCCGATTTTGGCCTCGTGCCCGGCCTGCGGCGCTTACATTGAAGGGAATTACCACTATTGTCCGCAGTGCGCGTACCAGGTGACGGCGTGCTGCGGCAACTGCTACCGCAGCGCCCGCGTCACGGATATTTACTGCGTCCATTGCGGGCATGAACTGGCGGCGGACCATCCGCCGGCGCGGCTGCACGCCTTCAGCCGGTAAGGCGCGCGTTTGACGGGTAGGGGGTTAGGGGCCGTCAAAAGTGCCCCCTTTCTCTCCAAATTGAACTGGCGAATCAGCTCTTTGCCCTGCAGTAGATAATTTCCGGTTTGACGGTCACCCAGAACTTTCTTATTACTCGCGCCAAGCCCTTTTTCATCAGAGATTTCGTTTAAAGAGCCGCCGATCGGCGGTTTGGCTTGCGTCATTTGAGAAATTGGAATTCGCTGGCGGGTGCCAAGTCCGTGCCTGCGCCTGTATAGTTCCAGGTCAGGCGATTGGTGACACAGGTGGCTCACCATGAACGAGCGGGACATTCTATCTGCACAGCTGAGGTCGCAAATGACAGAACCCGGCAACAAACCGGAGGTAGATGCAATCAGTTTCCATCGTCGCTCTGCGACCTCACTCTTGAGTCGCAGAGAATGTCTAAAGCTCGTTGCCTCGGTCGGCGCGATGGCTCTTTCCACTGATTCGCTGCAGAGCCTCGGATTGTCGGCAATCCCCGCCGCCGCCGCCGCGAAATTCCCCACACCTCCGGAGTGGACGGGCCACAACAGGAAGCTTGGCGAATATTTCCTTGCTCAGGACTATCCCGCATATGAGCCGCATCCGCGGTATCTCGGTGAACTCTCCGGTTCCTGGTCCCAAATAGGCAGGCAATATGGCGACCGGGCAGGCGACCTTATCCGTATGGTGTATGAGGGATGGTACAGGGAGATTCTGCCGGTGCAGGGGAGCAGTGAAATCATAACTGCCTATTTAATCCAGCAGGAACGGTACTATGAATTCCTCGTTCCTGAAGCGCTCGAAATGATGCACGGCATCGCCGACGGCGCAGCTACGGAACTCTCCGCCTCAGCCTTTCCCCGCGAGTTGAGCCATTTCCACAAAATCCTGATGATCAACAGCTATTACGGTCTGAAGGGAAAACCGCCAACCTCTTCGACTGCGGAGCTGGCATCGACCGACGATGAGATCCACTGCTGCAGCGGCGCCGTTATCCTCGGCCCGGCAACGCGCGACGGCAAAGCGATTCATGTCAGCTCAGAGGACCAGCACTTTTTCCCGCAGGAATATCTTGTCACCTTCATCGCCAACCCGAGAGTTCCCGGGGCGAATCGCTACACAGTGACGGACTCCGCGGGCGAGATCGGGAGCGAACATGCGCAGAACGATCGCGGTGTGACCGTGAGCGGATATGCAGGCGGGAGTCTGGGCATTCTTGGGCCGACACTCGATGCTCCGTTCACGGGCTACCGCAGGCCCGGTCTGGACTGGCAGTTGGGGAATTTTTACGCCGCAGCTTTCGCGAATTCGGCACGGCATGCTGTTGAGCTTCTAACCGTCGGCCGCCCGGAATACCGAGCCAAATCAGGAAACAGGATCGTGATCGGCAAATGCACGCGCGGCGCAAACTGGGTGATTTCCGATCATCGCGAAGCGTTTGTGGTCGAGAGTATTCCAGCGGATGAGAAGGGCATGGCGCGTTACGCGATTCGAGTCCCGGGCGAAATGGGTGAGATAGGCAATCACTACGTCGTCTCGACAAACAATGTCGAGGCCAAGGACAGCTACACCGAAGACAACCTTCACGACCCTGCCCATCCGATGAGCCAACATGGGAACGGCACCCAAAACCCGACGCGGTTCGGGTTGAACGGCACCGGCGCGCGATTTTGGACTTTCATGTGGCTCATCAAACAGAATTACGGCCAGATCACCGAGGAGATGGTGCAGGAATGGCGCAGAACGCATTTCCTCTACGACGCATCGGGGACGCGGCACGATGACGTCGAGATTGGCGGCAATCGAATTCCGGTCCACCTGGTTCCCGATACCGCTAACCTGTGTCGGCACAGCTCCGGGCCAGCTGGGGTGGACACGAATGAGGGGATCAATACCTATGTCAGTATGTCGGTGGCGGACGACCTGACATCTTTCCGCACCAAGGGCAGACCCTGCGAGTGGGAGGGCCCCTGGGATCGCTTGTCTCTGCGAAATCCGCCACGTCTTGCTTAAACGCCGTTTGCCTTCCTTGTGGCGAACGCAGGTTGAAGTATCAACATGTTTTAAGTTGAACGCCCTCGGATGGCAACGCGAAGCGGTTCCTGGCTCGATGTAATGCCCGGATTGTCGGCAATCCGGAAGTTACACCCTGGTTAACATGCTGACCTGTAACCCAAGGGGGTGAATTTTTCCCGGCTCCGATACAGCCACTCGTCCACCGGAAGCCTGGAATAACAATAGACCCGGCAAGAGACATCAAATCGGATCACGATTTCGCTTCAAGTCGTGCATATAAAAATGGTGCACAAGTCTGGGTGTAGCTGAGTTTGTCCCGAAGGGTGCTACCCCGTCGCGGGTTTGACGGGTAGGGGGTTAGGAGCTGGGAAAAGTGCACTCCCTGTCGTTCCAAGTTAATGAACGCTCTTACAGCTGAAACGGGCATGGCGCTAATCCACGGTGAACGTGAATGTCGTTGACGCAGTTATTGAGCCGTTGACGGAGTCTGTGCCGGTCAATGTGACGGTATCGGTTGAGGTCGTGCTCGTTGTTGGTGATGAGCTGCTGCTGTTATTGCCGCCGCCTCCGCAGCCGATCAGGGTTGCGCCGATGGCTGGGAGCAGCAGGTGGAAGGGGCGGAGATTGTGGGAAAAAGTTGGGAAGGCAGCGCAGGTGACGTGCGCGGCTATGCTGGCACCGGCAGGGTTCCGATTTGTGTCATGCGTCCTGGGTCTCGCCAGCCTCGGTTGGCAGGGAGGCGCTTAGCCAGCCGCTGATCCCCGCGGACATAACGCGGACATTACGGTAGCCCATGGCTTTTGCCCGGCGAGCTGCGTTGGGTGCCTTGCGGCACATGAAGTTGGAACAGTAGAACACCAGAATGGAATCGCGGTTTGGAGGCAGATCGGTTTCGCTGTAAGTGATGGGATCGAGGGAAAGGGCTCCTGGCACTCGAGCACGGAGCCAGCTTTGCCTCGAATTTACGTCAATCACGGTTACGGATTCGTTCTGCAACAGATTCCGCAATCCCGCGGGCGAGATGACCTCAAGCCCCATGAGTCGCGCGAGCATAATCTTTCCTCCGCTTTCTAGAAGGTCAAATAGATTTCCGCCGGGTTCGGGGCAGGATCGTCTGGACGAAGGTGAGCAGCATAGCGGCCGGGAGCAGGATGAACGTCGCTGTCTGGGCAGGAACGATCGGCAGCGCCAGCCACGCCACGCACACCGCGGCCCCGGCCAGCACCCACGTCCAGCCGGCGAAGCGGCGCGCGGCCTGAGCTCTTGCTGGGTCGCAGTCCAGGCTGGCGAGGGGTGTGAACATCTTCGGAATAGCATTTCCAGTGAACGCGAGGAATGCGCCCGCGATCGCCATGACGGCGCGCCGCGCAAAATCGGGGCTGCTGGATACGCCAGACGCTATCGCGAGCCGGCTGCCCAGCGAAACGAGAAGCATCAAGGCGGCAAAGACGATGGCGGCTCTGATTGAGTCTTCCCTTTTGCCGCGGACTCCATACTCTGCTGAGCGACGAGAAGCGCGGAACCAGGCCAGGCCCATGCAGCCAATGACGATGAGGGCTAAGGCCCAGGAGAGAGCGTGATCGGGTCTCAGCCACCAGTTGCCGATGGCCAGCGCCGCACTGAGGGCGAGTAATCCCGGTGCAAGATAGTTCGTAATTGTTCTGACTGGCATGGTTCAGTTTCCTTTCCGGAGCGTGCGCGATGTTTCTGTGGTGTGTTTGGCCGGGTTGCGGTCTGCCTCCGCATCCTTCATGTCCCAGCCAAGCGAATCGGCGAAGCCGAGAAGGGCATCCTCGAGCACCGACATTCTGAGCCGGTAGATGATGGTTCTGCCGTTTTTTTCCGCGTCAATGAGGCCAGCCTCCTGGAGCACAGCGAAATGGGCGGACATGGTCGGCTTGGAGACGGGGAAGTGTTCAGCCAACTCGCCCGCAGACATGGGCCGCTTGCGGAGTATCTGCAAGACACGACGGCGGCCAGGATCGGCGAGGGCTCTGAAGACCCGGTTCATACATTTATATTTAGCTAAATATCGAAATAATGTCAAATTTCTGCGAAAAAGTATGCCTCGATTAGGCAATTTTGAATTCCTGGAGTGTTGGGGGCGCAGGGATGCACTTTTGCCGGCCCCTATCTCCTAAGCCGTCGCGCGTTTGACCCGCCTTTCCACTGGTTCTTATACTCAAAGCTTGGCAGCAACTACTACCATCTCGGCGCTGATTATCGACGATGAGCAGCTTGCTCGCGAAGAGTTGAAGTATCTGCTGGACACAATGGGCAGCGTGGACGTGCTGGCAGAGGGCGCGAACGGCGTAGAAGCTGTAGAGCTGATCCGCGAATACCAGCCGGATGTGGTCTTCCTGGATGTGCAGATGCCTGGCCTGGATGGCTTTGCGGTGCTGAAGAAGTTGATTGAGCACCATGATCCGCTGCCGCAGATTATTTTTGCCACAGCCTTCGACCAGTATGCGGTGCGGGCGTTCGATGTGAACGCGATCGATTACCTGCTGAAGCCTTTCGACAAGGACCGCGTAATGCAGGCGCTGGACCGCGCGCGGGTGCGGCTGCAGGAGACGTCGCTGACGGAAGGCGACCTGGTTGCGCACGCGGGTGAGATTCGGGCGGGCGAAATCAGGGTGGACGCGTTACTGCGACTGATTGAGCAGCAGCAGTCGCCGCGTCCGCAGAGCGCGAAGATTGTTTTGCAGGCGCAGAGCCGGCTATTGCTGGCGGACCAGAAGGACATTTGCTTTGCGTCGATTGATGATGGCGTGATCTCGGTGGTGACGCCGACGCTGGAGGGCCAATCGAAGTGCCGTACGCTGGAGGAGCTGCTGGAGCTGCTCGATCCGAATATGTTCTGGCGGGCGCACCGGTCGTATGTGGTGAACATCAACCACATTAAAGAAGTAGTGCCGTGGTTCAAGAGCAGCTATCAACTGCGCATGGCGGACCGGAAGCAGACGGAGATTCCGGTGAGCCGGGCGCAAACGAAGCGGTTGCGCGAGCTGTTCAAGCTGTAAAGCAGCCATTAGCCAACAGCCATTAGCCAATAGCCATTAGCCATTAGCCAACAGCCATTAGCCATTAGCCAATAGCCAATAGCCATTAGCCAATAGCCAACAGCCAATCGCCAATCGCCAATAGCCAATCGCCAATAGCCATTGGCCAATCGCCATTAGCTGCTAGCTCATGGCCATCCGTCGATACTTTACATGATTTTCTCTTTGCTATTCGCCTGCGGCAGCGGCCATTGGCTAAGCGGCCAGGGATCTACCTCAGTGTTGCGATGGGGCACTGCTCGCGGCGGATCGGTTCGCCCGGCTTGCCCAGCTTGAAGGAGAAGGCGCAGCTGAGGTAGTTGTTGCCGACGGCAACGTTGGGATAGACGTAGATGGTTTGCGAGTCGGCATAGTAGAGCGTGAGTGCGTTCTGGCCGGAGAGGTCGTGCATCTGGTAGAGCGTGGGTGCATCGCTCTGCGCGTGGACGGGTTGGTTGCGCTGTGAGTGCCATTGGCTGAGCTGCCATCCGGCGAAAAAAGCGAGGGCGATTGCGAGCCACATGGTTCGATTGCGAAGGTTCATGATGATTCTCCTGAAGTTTCACGATACTTCGAGTGATGTTACCTGGCGCGGCGCGGTTGATTGAAAAAGATAAACCGTAAAGATGGCGATGAGCGGCTCCAATGGATGGCGGAAGCGCGCATTGGCAGTGACGAAGTAATAGGTGAGCGGCAGCAGCAGGAAGGCCCACGCAAACAAGCTGGCGGCGGGCGTGCGGCGTTTGAGTGAGAGCGCGAGGCCGAGGATTCCGGTGATCGAGAGGAAGCAATAGTTCAGCTCGCGAAAGAATTCATTGAGCGCGGAGTGCTCTACGGGGTGCGGGACGCTGATCCAGAAAAAATAAAAACGTTTCAGCGTGATGCGTGCGTAGTGGGCGGGATGCGCGGCGATGTAGGCTTTGGCCTGTTTGCTTTCTAGCTGGATGTAGCGGATTTCACCGAGCGATTTGTAGAGCATGGTCTGCGGCACGCGCGCGACGAGCGGCAGCGTGGCCATGACCGGAAATCCGTTGGAGCCGGGGCCGCTGCTGGCTTCCAACTCCGCGCCGAGGTTGTCGCGGACGGGAATGAAGGTATGGAAGATGCGCCAGTTGCGGATGGTCCACGGCGCGAGGATGGCGAGGAAAAGGAGCGCGGCGAGAGATGCGTTCCTGAAGCCGGCGCTCAGAGGCCGCGCGGCGCGGAGGATCCAGATGCCGCAGGCGGGCAAAAAGAGCAGCAGCGAGGGATTGGAAAGAGCGATGAGCCCCCAGAGTGCGCCGAAGAGGAGCCACTGGGTTGCGGTCTGCTGCGATGCTTCAGAATTTGGTTCGCCGATGCCGCGGTCCCCGCGCATTTTTAGCGCGAGTGCCAGAGTCCAGGTGAAGAGGAAGGCGGTGAGGGACATCTCCCACACCCAGTGGACGGCGTATTGCATGGCGGCGGGATAGAGCACCCAAAGCCATGCGGACCACACGGCGACTTTGCGGTTGTAGCAGCGTGCGGCGATCTTATAGATGAGCGGCGCGGTGGCTGCGGAGAAGATGCTGTTGATGGTGAGGATGACCCAGGCGGATTTTGCGGTGTAGACGCCGAAGAGCTTGAAGACTGCGGCGAGCAGCAGCGGATAGAGCGGAGGCACCCAGGCGGTGGGTCCGGTGTGGCCGACGAAGGGATCGGCATAGCCGTATCCAGTGGCGAGCGCGCGGGCGACGCGGCCCATCTCCCAGCCGAACTGGAAGTGATCCTGAAAGAGCCGGATGCGGTAGGTGTGCGCGAGGGTGATGTAGAGCACGCGGATGAGAAAACCCGTCCAGAAGATCAGCCACACGTTGTGGGCCGCGAAGAATTTTTTTCTGGCAGGTGGGCGAGTCATGCGCTTTCTGTCACGATATCCACTTCAGCAGGCGGATGACGCCCATTGATGCCGGCTTGGAGTGAGCCGAGACGTTTTTGCGGGCGTGAATCTCATCGCGCTGCTGCGCGTAATAACTGTATGCGCGAGTGAGCATCTCTTCATTGGAAACGGTGGGTCTCCAGCCGAGGGTTTCGCGGATTTTTGTTGTGTCGAAGGCAAAGTCTTCGGCGATCATCTGGTAATGGTACGGTCCAAGCGGAGAGATTTTGAGGACGTGCCCCAGCTTCATCGCCGCGATGGCCGGGCCTTTGGGAAGCGATGCAACGCGGGAGCGGCTGTGCGCCGCGTCGATGACGGCCTGGTAGATTTCGCGCAGGGGGCGGACGTTGTCAGACCCGACGTGAAAGATTCCGGAGCCATCGTATTGCATGACCAGGATGCAGGCGGTTGCGAGGTCCTGCGCGTAGACGAACTGGTAGCGGTTGCCTCCGTCGCCGACGACCCAGATTTTCTTCCCTTCCTGGATAAATTCGAAGAGGATGGCGAGCAGGCCGAGACGTCCGCTGTCAATGATGGTGGGGCAGCGAATGATGACGGCCTGAAGGTCGCTGTATTCAGCCAGCAAGTGCTCCGCAGCGAGTTTAGAGCGTCCGTAGGTTTCGACGGGCGCGGGTGGCTCGTCTTCGCGGATGGCATGACCGACGTTCGAGGCCCACAGGCAGTTGGTGGAGATGAAGACCAGCTTGCGGACTCCAGACGCGCGACAGGCTTCGGCGAGATTGCGGGTGCCGTCGACGTTGGAGGTCCACAGGTCTTGTTCCTTTATAGAGCCGTGCGCGAGCAGTGCAGCGCAGTGCATGATGGCTGAAATCTGATGCTCGCGGAAGAGGCGGGCGAGAAGATCTTTGTCGCGCAGATCGCCCTGGATGCTGATGAGATTTAGATGCGTGTCGGGATCGGGTACGAGGTCGAGATTGATGCAGGAAAAGCCGTCGGCAAGCAATCGGCGTTTCAGAATTCCGCCGAAGAAGCCGGACCCGCCAGTGATGAGGACTTGGGACATGTGGTTCAAGGCTAATGAAGAGAAGCGGGACGCGCAAGAACTGCACCGCGCCGAGGCTGCGCGGATTGGCAGAGGAAGACGCTGAGGATGACGATGAGCGGTTCAAGCGGATGGCGGAAACGCGCCTCAGCGGCTATGAAGTAATAGGTGAACGGCACCAGGAGGAAGGCCCAGAGAAAGAGTCCGGCAGCAGGTTTGCGGCGACGGAGCGACAGCGCGAGGCCGAGGATGGCGAGGATGTTGGGCACGCAGTAATTGACGTTGCGGATAAAGACCAGGAACCAATGGTTCGTTTCCGCGTGAGGGTCGGTGCTCCAGAAGCAGTAGAAGCGCGTGAGGGAGATCTCAAGGAAGCGTTTGGGATGGCTGCGAATCCATGCTTTGGCGGCGTTGCCTTCCTGCTTCGCGTAACGCATCTCGCCCAGCTCGATGTAGCGGCGGACCTGGTATACCCCGTTGACGGTTTTGCCCCATGGCAGGCCGTTCGACGTAGGATTGTTGCCCATGTGCAGCTCGGCGCCAAAGTTGGCGCGGAAGGGGATGAAGGCGTGGAAGGTGCGGTAGTTGCGAATCATCCAGGGAGCGACGACGGCTATAAATATAAGTCCGGAGGCTACGGCGCGACGGATGGCCGGGGCTTTGCGGTGCGCTCCAGCCAGCACCCAGAGGCCGCATGGAAGCAGAAACAGCAGCAGCGTGGAGTTGGAGAGGCCGATGAGTGCCCAGAGCAGGCCGAAGAGCAGCCATTGCTTTATAGTCTGCTGCGTTTTCTCGCTAGGCGCTTCGCCGATGCCACGCATGCATACCGCGAGCGCGATGGCCGCGGTGAAAAGCATGGTGGAGAGAGACATCTCCCATATCCAGCGCACGGCGTACTGCATGGCGGCGGGATAGAGCGCCCATATCCAGCCGGACCAGAGCGCTACTTTGCGGTTGTAGCAGCGCGCGGC
>JBARHV010000105.1:0-3346 GCA_049799415.1 Silvibacterium sp. | reverse complement strand
AACGGGAGGCCTGCGAGGCCTACATCCGCTCTCAACTTCATGAGGGCTGGCACGCTCTAAGCGCGAAGTACGACGACGGCGGTTTCTCTGGCGGCAACCTGGATCGGCCCGCAATGAAGAGGTTGATGCAGGACATTGCGGACGGCAAGGTCAACACCGTCGTTGTCTACAAGGTTGATCGGCTCACGCGGTCCCTGGCCGATTTCGCAAAGATCATCGAGGTGTTTGATTCAAAGAAGGTTAGCTTCGTTTCCGTGACCCAGCAGTTCAATACCACCACGTCCATGGGCCGCCTGACCCTCAATGTCCTGCTTTCCTTCGCGCAGTTTGAGCGCGAGGTCACGGGGGAGCGCATTCGGGACAAAATTGCTGCCTCGAAAGCGAAAGGGATGTGGATGGGCGGCTACATCCCACTCGGATACCGATTGCAGGATCGAAAGCTGTACATCATTCCGGAAGAATCCGACCGGATTCGAGAGATCTTCAGTCAATACCTCCGCTTTAAGACAGTGTCTGCGCTCAAAGAACATCTCGATCGAAGCTCGATCCGGAGCAAAATCCACATCGAGCATGGGGAAAGGGTCGGGGGAGAGAGGTTTTCGCGGGGGGCGCTCTACAAGATTCTCAGGAACCATATCTATATAGGAGAGATTGCGCACAAGGATGCAATCCACAAAGGCGAGCACGAGGGAATCATCGACCGGGAACTGTGGGATCAGGTCCAGAAGCTACTCGAAGAGAATCGACAGGGCGAGCAGACCCGAATTCGCACATCGAAGGTCAGCCTGCTCACTGGGTTGCTGTTTGATGAGGCAGGAAACCGGTTCATTCCGACCCATGACCAGAAGGCCGGCCGGCGCTATCGCTACTACACATCGCAGGCAGTCATTCGGAAGACGGGCAATGAAACGTCGGTGAATCGTATTCCAGCGCTCGACATCGAGCAAGCCATCGCAGAGCGCGTTCTGGAATTCCTTCGGTCACCGGACGCTATTTTCCGTGCGGCCAGGGATTCTGACGCCGGGGTAGGGAACTTTGAGAAAATCCTCAAGGTTTCAATGGAGCGAAGCAAACAGTGGGCTCAACTTTCAAAAACCGAGCAGGACTCTGTCCTGAGATCGATTCTGAATGGTGTCATCGTTCGTTGCGACTCGGTGGAGATTCAACTGAAATCCGGTCCGCTCTTTCGATTATTACTGGATAACAGGGACGGCCACCAAGCAGACAGCCTGGTCAATCCCGAGATCATCTCCCTCGCATGTCCACTCCGGATTGCTTCGCAAGGGAAGGCGTTCTGTGTCGTTCTCGGCAACGATTCAACGCCTTCATCAGAAAGCGCCGCCGCCATGATCAAGGCGATCGCGCGAGCGCGTCTTTGGTACGACGAGATTGTGGCGGGCGAAGTCGGGTGCATCCCTGAGCTTGCCAGGAGGCACAAAGTCAGCCCTCGATACGTGAAGAAAATTCTTCCCTGCGCTTTGCTGGGGCCAAGGTCAGTAGACGCGATCTTGAAAATGAAAACACGCCCGCAGCTGACCCTTGATTATCTTCTCAACCAACTGCCGATCCGCTGGGATCAGCAGTCAGCCGTCATTGAAGGTGAATAGTGTCATTTCAATAGACGTTCGTATCGAATGACCACTCCTCATGCATTCGTTGAGCTGGGCCTCCCCGCATCGGGTGCGGGACTTACCCCCTTTTCATCGGTCATGGACGAATTTAGAGACGCACCCAGTGCATCTGGCTTGGGACCAAGAGACCTAGCGCACTTCCGTTGGCGGTTTCGGTTTGAGAATCATTGATTTAGCCTCGAACCCCTGGTACTCTGCACCGTCGATGTAGACGATTCTGTAGCGGTGATTACACTCTCGTTGTAGCTGAAGAAGCGTATGCCCTCACGAGGCATTCCATGGACCACCGCCACGTCTGTTCCGGAGATCGAGTTAGGGGAACTGAACCCCAAGTCAGTCTCCTGTTCCCTAATTCAATCGTAAAGCCAATCCTAAGCGCCAGCCACGTGTGCCACAGGTGTGCCGCTTTTCCGGTTTTAGAGGCAGTATGACTCGCAAGAATCGTCAGATCATCCGCCGCGGATCCAGCACACAGCGAGTCGGCATTTGCATCGGCCGCGATCCAGAACCAGGCCTACATCTGTTTTCGGAGCAGAGGGTCGCAGGGTCGAATCCCTCCGCCGATGCCATCATAAACTATTGATAAATAAATAGATATTCGCAATTCAAGCCATGCATATGCTTTTTACCGCTACAGCACTGTAATCGAGATGGTCGCCGCCTCCGACCAATTCTGATCGTAATTCGCATCGGATTTCTTGAGATTCCATCAAGAAGTTCCTGTGGCGGAATTACAGCGCGCGAATCGGCATGGTTCACTAGAAGAATGGGCGCTAGCGTCATTCAAATCCGAGATGTAGAGCATTTTCATTGGCAGCTCTCGGAATCCGAATGCCCTGCGTCTTTCTCGAAGAGCAGCGAGATTGGAATCTCCTTGGCCGCAGCGGTAGAGTTGGCATCCATAGCGGCACACAGGAAGGCGGACACAGTCGAGGGCAATTCAAAGATTCGGGTTGGAAGGAACTCGATCTGGGGGCTCATCAAGGAGTCCCGTTGGCCTTCCCACCTAGGTCGGACAAGTCTCCGCGACGGTGACTCGACGGTGATTGTTCTCCCGATGAGTGGCGACGGCCCGTGGTGGCCCTCAAAAATCAGCACGCTACTGAGCGACCTCGGCGCGAATGGATTTCCCTCAAATCTGGCGCGGGGACTCACCGGCGCAGTCATTGAGATGGTTGACAATATCTGGCTTCATAGCGATGCGGCAAGCCCCGGCCTTCTGGCGTACCAACTTCGGAGGCGAAAATTCGCATTCAGTGTCATCGATCCGGGAATTGGGATGCTCGCGAGCCTGAGAAGGAACCCGTCGTATCGATACCTTTCGAGTTCGATGGATGCAATTGGAAAGGCAATCGAGCCCGGTGCCTCTCGCTTTGCGAACGGAGGCGGCATGGGGTTTCCATCTCTTTTTCACGCACTTGCGTCCCTCTGGGGCACCGCTCGCATCCGGAGTGGCGAGGCTGCGCTCGTCATCGACCACACTCGCGAAGAGCGATCAAAGTCGAGCGTATACTTGCCTCATCTGCCAGGCGTTCACGTCTCCGTGCGCTGCGCGCTTGATCCGCCTTTAAAGTAATCCCCTCAAATTTCTTTTCGAATGGAGTTGACAACTCTCACTAGATTCACTGATACTAGTGAACATGATGAATGTACTTTGCGTGTGGGGGCAGGTATGACGCGCATCGAAATTCGTGCGGTGTTAGGACGCGAGATTC
>JBARHV010000104.1:0-42844 GCA_049799415.1 Silvibacterium sp. | reverse complement strand
GAACTAATCATGATTCGCATGGTGTTTTCTCCTTACGAGAATGGACACTATTCGGATGAGCGGAGACCTGTCGTTAAATCGCTGTGGAGAAGTTGTCAAATTTGCGGCGTGGATTTTGACGGCTGGAAGCGCCTTGCTTTCAGGGAGTGAAAAGCTGAATGGCGATCCCGGGTACCGTACTTTCGGCATAGCGGTACTATGGTCGTCAACGATTTGAGGAGGAGAGCATGCAACCGACTCGGAGGCGGATGTTAACCATGACCGGCGCAGTTGCGGCGGCGCTTACGGCGCAGCCACTCTTTGCGTATTCCGCTCCAGCGCAGAGCAGGCCCGCAGCTCCGCAGCCCATGGCCTCACCCAATGCTCCAGCGAATGAAAATGTTCCAGTGGGGCTGGACGGTGCAGAAATTCCGGTGAATGGTGGAGGGCGGGCGATTCCACCGGCAACCTGGCTGGAGATCAAATCCGACGCCCAGAAACTGTTTGACATGGCTACGGACTTCAAAACACGGGTTGACCGGACGAACCTCGCAGCAACACTGTCACTGCCGCTCTTGCAGGAGGCTCACAACATCGAAAAGCTTGCCAAGCACATCCAGTCCCGAATGAAGAGCTAGCGCTTTCTCGGGTTATTGCGTGTTTGTCTTCAGGATGGAATCGCCTTGTGCGGCGTTCTGTGTTTTCTGGCTTGCCAAGGCCTTGAGCTGCATGAACGTGGCGCGCTCAGCGGCTGCTTTTTCCGGCTGATTCGCTTTGGCGTAGGCCCGCGCCAGCGCAAAGTGAATCTCAGGATTGTCGGGTTTGAGGCCGTTTGCTTTGTCGAGTTCCGCGATGGATTTCTGCGCATCTCCGCTTTCAAGCCACGCGCGGCCCAACTCGTAATGCGCCTCTGCGGAACCGGGCGACATGCCAACGGCGGTTTGCGCCGCTTTGAGCGCGTCGGCAGGCAGGTGCTGGCGCTCGGAGATCGAAGCTAGCCGAATCCAGGGCAATGCGCTGTGCGGAGACAGATTTATCTCGGCCCGCATTTGCGCCTTGGCGTCGTCGTATTGCGAGAGCGAATCGAGTGCGTCGCCGTAGGCATAGTGCAGCCACGGCGCTGTGGGATATTCGGCGATCAGCTTCTGGAAGGCAGGAAATGCTTCAGAGTAGCGGCTGGCGAGAAGCATCGGAACAATGGCTCCAACGGACTGCGCGAGATCGCGCTGCGATGCGTTGAGGTCTTCAGGAAAAGCCGGGATGCGTAACAGCGCGAGTCCCACCTCAAGCTCGGTCTGCGCGGCCAGCGGTGATTTCCTAGCCATTGGTTCGAGAAGTGTAGTGGCGGTGTCGAACTCGCCGTTGCGAATCAGCAGCACGACAAGGCGGTCGGTGGCCAGTTGCAGGGCTTGCGGGCTGCCTTTCAGCCCTAAGTTAATTCCGCGTTGAAGGTGGATACGCGCATTGTCATAGTCCTTCAAGGCAAATTCCGAAAGCCCCATCACCGCCCATGCAGTGCCGTCACTGGGGTTGTGCTCCACCCAGCTTTTGAGTGCGGCGATTGTTTCCGGATAGCTCCTCGCGGAGTAGTCCTTCATGGCAACGTTCCAGGTTGCCGAGTCCTGCGGCGACAGAGAGGTGGAGTGGTCCCCATAGAGCGCGATCATGCGCGGGTCGCGGTGCGGCGGTGTCTGCGAGAGGCGCGCTGCCTCGCGTGTTTCGAGCGCGGCCTGCTGCTTGCGGCCCGTTGCCGTGAGCGCCTTTGCCAATGCTTCATGCGCGGCTGACGATTTTGCGTCGAGTGAGACGGCATGTTCGGCTGCGCTCAAGGCCTGCTTTGTCCGCTTCAGTTGGAGCGACAAGCTGCTGACCTCGATCCAGGGCAGTGCGCTTGCGGGAGAGATGGCGGCTTCGAGTTTCTGTTGGACGAGCGCATTCTCTGGTTGTCCGGCTGCGGCGAGGGCCAGTCCATAGGCATAGTGCAGCCAAGGAGCCTGTGGATGCTGCGTGGTCAACGCTTCGAGAGCCTGCAATGTGTCTGCGCTTGACGCCGCATCGCCCGCAGCCTGAACAAGCGCATCCTGTGAGGGATCAATCTCGGAGGGAAGCAGGGGAGTGCGCAAGAGGGCGAGTCCCAGCGCGGTCTTCACCTGCGAAGACGGCGATGCGCCGAAGACCGAATGCAGCAGGTCGGCTGCGCGATCGAACTCACCGTTGCGAATGAGCAGAAGGGCGAGATGATAGTTCGTGACGCGGGCGATGTCCGGATCATCAATGCCGCCGAGCTTCTGTGCTTTCTCAAGACTTGAAAGCGCGGCAACATAGTCCTTTGTCTCGAATTCAGAGAGTCCCAGGATGCTCCAGCCTGCCGCCGTGTTGGGCGTGAGCACCACAAGCCTGCGCAGAGAAGCGACGGCTTCGGTATAGTGATTGGTCTCGTACTGTGTTGTTCCAAGATCCCACCAGCCCTCAGCCCAGTTGGGTCGCAGGGCAACAGCGCGACTGTATCCTTGGATGGCCTCGTCGGCATTGCCGGAATCGCGGGCGGCGTTGGCCGCTTGCACGATGGACTGAAAGCTTTCCCCGCTTTGGACTCCGTCTGCCGGGGACTGGTTTGTTCCCGCCGCGCTCTGGGCTGCCGCCACTGCAGTCCAGCAGAGAAATAGAGCGCAGGTGAGGGGAATGCCGCGGCAGGAGCGAAACGGGAGCATGAGAAAACTGTCTCATCCTGGAAGGCACTTGAGCTAGTGAATACGCGATTTGATATCGTTCAGGGGATGGTCCGGCAGTCTTCCCGTTTCCTGGTTCCCGTATCCCGGCGCCGCTTTCTGCAAGGCGCGATTCCCACCGTGCTATCGCTGCAAAGCCTGCCCCTGCTGGCTGCAAATGCGCTGGCTTCGCCTGCATTGGAGCAGATTTCCCCGGCTCGAAGCGGTATTACCTGGGTGCATACGGCGGGTAAATCGTCCGAGAAGCATTTGCCGGAGACCAGCGGCGCTGGATGCGCCTTTCTCGACTACGACAACGACGGCTGGATGGATATTTACCTGGTCAATAGCGGCAAGGCTGATTTTTATACCCCGTCCAAGCCGATTCGGAATGCGCTTTATAAGAACAACCGCGACGGAACGTTTACTGACGTAACCGAGAAGGCCGGAGTTGGTGGCGGCGGTTACGGAATGGGCGTGGCAGTGGGCGACTACAACAACGACGGCCTGCCCGACATTTACGTAACGCAAATAGGGCGCAACATTCTTTACCGCAACAATGGCGATGGAACCTTTACCGATGTGACCGAGAAAGCTGGCATAGCCTGCGAGGGCTGGAGCTCGAGCGCGGTTTGGTTCGACTACGACAACGACGGGCGGCTGGATCTGTTCGTCTGCCAGTTCGTCGAGTTCGATAAAAACACCAGCTGCGGACTGGACGCGAAGGGCAGGCATCACTACTGCATTCCGAAAATTTTCAAGCCGATGCCGAGCTGGCTGTTCCACAACAACGGCGACGGAACCTTCACCGATGTCAGCGAAGCATCCGGCATTCGCGAACATCTGGGGAAGTCGTGGGGAGTCGTCGCAGCCGACCTGAACAACAACGGGCGCATGGATCTGTTTGTGTCGAACGATACTGTGGCGAATTTCCTCTTCATGAATCAGGGAGGCGGCAAGTTTGAAGAGGACGGCTTTGCCGCCGGCGTGGCCTACAGCAGCGAAGGGCGCGCCCGCTCAGGCATGGGCGTCGACTCCGCCGATTACGACAACGATGGCTGGATGGATCTGTTTGTCGCGAATATTGATGAGGAGATTTTCTCGCTTTACCACAACAACCACGACGGAACCTTCGACGATGACGCCATGCAGGAGGGCATTGGTATGGCGACGCGCTGGATGAGCGGCTGGGGGTTGAAGTTTTTCGATTACGACAATGATGGCGAGCTTGACCTGATCTTGTGCAACGGCTTCCCTGACGATCTCATCGATGATTTGAAGACGCAGGTTACCTGGCAGGAGCCGCTGCTGCTCTTTCACAATGACGGCAAGAAATTTAAGGACGTAAGCGCGCAGAGCGGGCCGGTATTCCGCTACAACTTCGCCGCACGCGGCCTGGCGATCGGCGACTTCAACAACGATGGAGCTGTGGATGTATTAATCAGCGTGAATGATGCGGCTCCGGTGCTGCTGAAAAATAACGCGGCGAAAGGCAGCCACTGGCTGGGCGTGAATCTGGTTGGAAAAAAAGCCAACCCTGACGCCATTGGCGCGCGCGTTACCTATCAGGCTGGTAATTTGACCCGCTCGCGCATGAAGGTCGGCGGCGGCAGCTTTCTTTCGTCGCACGATCCGCGCATGGTGCTAGGAATTGGTTCGCGCACGAAGATCGACTGGGCAGAAGTGCACTGGCCGCAACCCGGCGGAACGGTCGAGCGATTCACCGATCTTCCCATTGACCGCTATATAACGCTGGTCGAAGGCTCCGGAAAGTGGAGATAACTACTCCTGAAAGTGAACTACTCCGGAAATGGCTCGCCGGGGCGCACGATACGGATGCGGTGGTCGGTGAAGTTGGCATGCATCTCCTTCACGTAGACCTTTGGCATATGGCAGGAGGCGCAGTTTATCTTTGCGACCGGACAGGCCTTGCCGGGATGCGCAGCCGTAAGCGCCGCGCCGATTGTCGTGTTGTGGCAGCGCAGGCAGGCATGGTCGTAGGATGCGTCATCCGTATTGAGCTGCTGGTGCGGATCGTGGCATGCGGTGCAGACCAGGCGCGAGTCGCCGGCCTTGCCCCAGCACTTGCTGGTCACCAGCCGGTAGGGCGCTGAGCGCGTGGTCGAAGGGCCGTTGGTGCCGGAGAGTTTCACATCCCACCATGTGCCGTGACAGGCGCCGCAGAAATCGACTGCATCATTGGGCATCAAATGCGCGGAGTTAAAGACGTCATTCTTTGCCGCGTTCAGATTGCCCTGCATCAGGGCCTTCATATCGGCAACGTGCTTTGCGCCGGGGCCGTGGCAGGCCTCGCAGGTTATGCCTGGAATCAGATGCTGCTCATCAAACTGCTCTCCGATGACCGCGGCGGTGGTATGGCATGAGAAGCACTGCTTCACTTCGACCGGAGGCACAGGGCGATCCATGGCCTGCTCGAGGTCCTTCGGATGGAGCAGATCGCGCGACGGCGTAAATCCCAGTGTCTTGATCGTTGTGAAGTAGGTCACGCGCGCTTCGTAAAAATTTCCGTCGGCGCGTTTGAAGAGATAGGATTGCCCAACGCGCGGAGTTCCGAAGGCCCATAGCAGCGGAGATGCGAGAGTCTCTTTGCCGTCGGTCACGGTGTACAAGCTGTGATGCGTGTCCGTCTCGATCAGGTAGTGGTACGGCGCTACTTCAAATGTCAGTTTGGGGTGGGCGTGCAGAGCCTCTGCGGCATCCGCGTTGAATGCAGTGCGTCGCATATCGGTCGCGGCCTGGGAGGCAAACTTTTCCGCGTGGCACTGCCGGCAAGCCTCGGGGCCGGTGTAATCGCTGCGTGAGACACCGGGGCTGGTGGGCCAGAAGCCGGGATCAGCCAGATGATCCTGCGTTGAGAGCTGGGCGCGAACCCAGGGAGTCAATACCAACAGAGTCATCAGCCACAAGAGTGCCTTGCGGAGCAGCGGAGCGAAAGCGGGAGGCATGGCCACAGGTCTCGGTTCAACATAGCCGGGATGGCCGGTTCCCGGCAAATTTGCGGTAAATTGTCCCTGCGGAAGAAAGCCTCCGGGTTTAGAGAACCGGCAAGGATAAATTTCCCGCAAAATTAGACTATACAGGTCAACAACTTTGTGCGTAGAATGTTCTCCGGTATCACTCTAATCCTGTCGAGAGGACTTTCGATGCGTAGCAAAAGCCCTCAAACACGGCGGTTAGTGCGCGGCTTAATCGATTGATTTATATGAGCTGCGAGTTTTTTATTGACAGTGGTGCGCTTACAGGAGTAATCAAACGTTTCAGTTCAAGCTGTTAGCGTTATCAGGGGTCTGATGCTACCTGGTTAGAAAACCGGGACTGTCGGATTGCAGTACCAGGAACTATTTCAAGGAGGCACGTTATGTACATTCGACCTGAGGGTAGAGGTGCGCTTCGGACATTCCGTCTGTTCGCGTACTCCCTTCTAGTGCTGATGCTGAGTGTTCCACTCGGCCTGCACGCTCAGCAGTACTCCGGAACCATCGTCGGAACGGTCACAGATTCCACCGGCGCAGTGATTCCAGGAGCCACCATCACCGCAATCAATACTGGAACCTCGACCAGGCTCACGCAGACATCCGGTGGCCAGGGAGAGTTCACCTTTGCGCAGTTGCCGGTCGGAACGTATGAAGTTCATGTAACGCAGGGCAACTTCAAAGAGTTTGTCGAGACCGGCGTTGTCGTCCATACATCGACGAACACCGAAGTTCATGCGGTCCTTCAGGTCGGCTCTCAGACGCAGACCGTCACCGTTGCCGCAGATGCCATCCAGGTCCAGACCACTTCGGCTGCGGTCGGCGAAGTCGTCACTGGTACTCAGGTTCGCGAACTGCCTCTGAACGGCGAAAACTTCGTCGGGTTGACGCAGCTATCGCCTGGCGTCAGCGCTGCACAGGGTTCAAACTTCTCGGGCAAGGGCCTGCAGGGCGGCGTCAACTTCTCCGTCAACGGTAACCCTTACAACTCCAATCTGTTCCTGGTTGACGGCGTGAACAACAACGACGTGGGTTCGGGTCGTACCATTCTTGTTTATCCTGCGGTCGATACGATTGCGGAATTCAAGATGATCCGCAACTCCTATGGCCCTGAATACGGGCAGGCAGCAGGCGCAGTCATCAGCATCACCACTCGTTCCGGCGAAAACCAGGTCCATGGCGGCTTCTTCTATTCAGGCCGCAACAATGCTCTGGACGCCAATGACTGGTTCTCCAATAACCTTGGCATTCCCAATGCAGCGGAGCATCGTAGCGATTACGGCTACAACGTCAGCGGTCCGGTCGTAAAGGACAAGCTGTTTCTCTGGTGGAACCAGGAGTGGGACAAGGAAGTTTCAGGCGCCAACGGGTCCTATGGAACCTGCGTTCCTACAGCGTCTGAAGAAAGCGGCGACTTTACCGGCGCGGCGACAGGCGTGAACAGCGCGGGTGAGCCTGTCGACCAGTGCGGTGCACAAATCCCCACCATCCCGACCTACGATCAGGCCCCAGGCAGTCCTTTGAAGATTGCCAGTCCTGACGCGGCTGGCTTGCTGATGGCCCAGTTTTATCCGACCGGCCCCCAGACCCTGGCGGCCAACGGCGACAACTGGTCGACCAACATCGGAAACAAGCTGGATTGGAGCGAGTGGAACGTGCGCGCCGACTACCAGCTGACCAAGGGCGAACGCGCTACCTTCCGCTGGACCCAGGACAATTGGACCAATCCGCAGCCGAATAACCCCACAGGAACATTCTGGGGCGACAGTGCCTTCCCCACAGTCATGTCGAACTGGAGCCAGCCCTCCAAGAGCGTGATGGCCAAACTGACCTCAACCATTTCCAGCACTCTGGTCAATGACGTTGAGTTCGGCTACGGTCACAATGCCATCATCACCACTTTGGGCGGCACCAAGGCCAGCATCGTGCCCGCCATTGCGACGGCTTATCCGGCAAACTTCCCCAGTTCCATCAAGACGCCGGGCGAGTTCTTCGGATGGGGTGGTTTGGACGACTATGCCGGCAACCTCAGCAATAGCAACCTCCTGATGTGGAATATCGCTCCTTACGGGAACCATGAGGACCTTTACTCCATTCAGGACAACCTCTCCAAGGTGTGGGGAAACCATCTCTTCAAAGCTGGCATCTTCATCACCTCCAACGAGAAGGTTGAGAACAGCGGTGACGGAGCCGACACGCCGAGCTTCCCGGGTTACAGTTATGACTGCGGCACGTGCACGGGGAACGAGCTGGCCAACCTTCTGCTTCCGGGTACCGGCACGACCCCGCAGGTATTCAGCGGAATTGGCGAAAACAGCATCGACGGCATTGCTGATGTTCACTGGCACGACTTCGAGCCGTATTTCGGCGATACCTGGAAGATTTCGCGCAACGTAACCCTCGATCTTGGCGCTCGCTGGTCGATCTTCCGTGAACCTTACGGCGGAACGAAAGGGGGGAACACCGACCCTGCTGCCAACGGCGGCGGCAATTACGCCAATCAGTGGGCCAATTGGAATCCGGCGGACTGGAGCGCTTCTGAAGCGGCGGCCAATCCGACCGATGCCTGCAACGGCATTGAGGTTGTGCCAGGAACAAACCCCTGCGCATCCCAGAAAGCCTTCCTTGCCACTCTGGGTGTAGATCTACCGCTTTCCAACGGCACACCGGGTGCGAATGCCGCGCTGGTGCAGCAGAATTTGCACGACATCGCTCCACGTGTAGGTGTTGCGTGGGACGTGAGGGGCGATGGCAGAACAGCGCTTCGCGCCGGCGGTGGTGAGTTCTTCCAGCGTGAAGTCGTAGGCCTGGCGGAAAACCTCGCTCGCAACGCGCCGTTTGTCCTCGGCATCTCCACCAACCGTACCCTGGATACGCCAACACCGCTCAGCGGCGCATCGGTTTCGCCAAATGCGTCCAAGAGCACTGACGGTAACCTCCCCGGCTCCTGGCAGTGGAACATCACTGTGGATCAGGAACTGGCCCGCAATACCACCCTGGAAGTCAGCTATGTAGGTAATACCGGAGTGCATCTCACGTCGATGTATCAATCGAATGCAATCCCATCCGCCGACTTCCTTGCAGCGGCCTTTGCGACCACTGCCACAACTCCGTCCATTAACTCGTATCGTCCAGCCTCTAACTTTGGAGACATCGGCGGTTTCGCTCGTGGCGGTCATGCCTCTTACAACTCGCTGCAGGCGTTGTTCCGCATGCAGACGGGGAACTTCTCAACCTTCCAGGCTGCATACACATGGGGCCACTCCATCGGCAACGTGGACCTGGATAACTCTTCCGGTACAGTCACCAACGAGGCCACGACAGACCAGGAAGATCCTGGGCTGGACAAGGGCAACACCAACATCAACCGTCCCAACATCTTCGTCGCCAATGAGGTGTTCTTCCTGCCGAAGCTGGCCAGCCATGGAATGTTGATTCAGAACACTCTCGGCGGGTGGGAAGCCAACAGCATCGTGTCCCTGGCGGAAGGCAGCTCACTCACCATCTACTCCGCTGGTGCCGGTGGCGGTTGCACCGACCTCGCTGCGGATGGTACTTGCCTGCCTGACGGCACCAGCACCCTGTCCGCTCTTGTGGGAACCGGATATACCGGCAACAACCGGCCTCTGGTAACCAATGTCGGCTGCAACGCCGACCGGGTCGGACCCCAGCTCATCGATCTGAACCACTTCACGCTGGTGGGCTACCCGCTCGGAACCTTCCCGAGCAACATGGAGCATCGCGGCAGCTGCCTGGGCGCTCCCAACACGGACATGGACGGCCAGCTGGCCAAGAACTGGTACATCAAGGAGAAGTACCGGCTCAAGTTCAGCATGGACTTCTTCAACCTGTTCAACCATCCCAACTTCAACAGTGGCAACCTGGAAGGTTCAAACTACACCGGAGGCAGCCTCTATTGCGGAGGAGCGACTCCGGCAACCGTGCCGGGAGGCGGGCCTAGCGGTCAGCCTTGCAGCCCAACCAATAACATCGTCACGTCAACCGTAGGCAGTACGGCTGGCTTCGGCGCGGCGAACGCGATCCAGGGTACCGCGCGTGAACTGCAATATGCTCTGAAGTTCTCGTTCTAAGAGCATTCACCAAAACGTTGTATATCCGAAGCGGCGGCGCTTGCGACATCAGGCGCCGCCGCTTCCGTTATGTCTCTTCCTGTCGCCGTGGGCCTCGCCAATCAACGCCTGGAGCTTCCAGTTGCGGGACACATACACCGGAGAAATGCTGTAGTCTTTCTCCATACATCCTCAGGTGCTGTTTTTCAGTGACTCCTTCCTCCGCCAAGATCCAAAACCTGTTGCGCGCCAGAAGGACCTGCCTGCTAGCCGCCGGATTCCTCGCGAGTACATCTTTTGTTTTGCCTGGAAATGCACAGGTGGCAGCGCCGTATGCCGCCAAAAAGACGACTGATGCAGAAGCCGGCTCGACGCAACAGGGCGAACTGAATCAGCGCATCAAAGCCGCGAACGCTGCTCAGGTTTCGGGCAATCCTGCGGCGATCGCCGAAACCAACAGGCGCCTGCTGGCCTTTGTGCTCCGGCTCATGGGACAGCTACGCGTATCGGAAGGGGCTTACTCGCAGGCGGCAGCTCTCTATCGTGCTTCATTGGAATTTGAGGCATTGCCGGGGGTTCACGCTGACTTTGCAATGGCCGCGCAGCTTGCCGGCGACCAGGACGAAGCGATCCGGCAGGCCAGGCTGGCCCTGGCCACTCATCCGGATGATATTCGCGTCGATATTACCCTGGGCCGCGCCTACATCGCGAAGAAAAATTATGCCGATGCCGACAAGGTATTGACCCAGGCCACTCATCTGCATCCCGACATCAACACACTTTATCTGCTCGCCATCAGTTGGCTGGATGCCGGACAGCCCGATTCCCGCAAGCGCGCGGACATGGTCTTTGACCAGATGAAGTCGGTCGCCGGCGACAGCGGATCGCTCCATGTATTGATCGGCCGCGCGTATCGCGATGCGGGACTGATGCCCGACGCGGTGAAGGAGTTCAAGCGCGCAATTGAGCTGGACCCATCGACTCCTCATGCGCATTACTTTCTTGGTCTGGCGTATCTCTCAATGAACGAGTGGCTGCCCACACCACCGGCGGAAACCGAAATTGGGAATGAGCTTCAGTACCACCCGAATGATTTCCTCGCCAACTATATGCTGGGCTATCTCGAATCCAGCCAGCGCCAGTATGAAGTTGCCGACAAGCATCTAAAAATTGCTGCCGGATTGAATCCGACGTGGCCGGAGCCGTTTCTCTACATGGGTCTGAATGCCTTTGCCCAGGGAGACGACAAGACAGCCGAAACCATGCTGCGCAAGGCGGTCGATCTGACAGGAAGCGATGAAGCCCGGTCGAACTACCAGATTCGCCGGGCGTATGTCGATCTGGGACGCATCCTCGCCAGGTCAGGGCGCGAGAAGGAGGCGGATGTTTTTGCAGCCAGGGCGCGCGATCTTGAAAACAAGGTGATGCAGCAGACCCAGCAGAACGCCACGGCGATGATGTTGGCTGCAGGCGGCAAGAGCGGCTCGATGGCGGCAGTGGTTCCGCTCGACAAGCAGGGAAATCATTCCTCGTCGCTTGCGGATGCCAGCGCCGATGCCGCTGCACGCGTGGATGCCGCAGTCATCGCGAAATCAAACCTTACGCCCAGCCAGCGGGAAACAGCCCAGACAGCCGAGAACACGCTGCGGCCTATCCTGGGGCAGAGCTACAGCGATCTGGCCACTGCGGAGGCCATTCAGCACAAGTACGCTCCAGCCGTGACGCATTATCAGGCCGCGGAGCAGTGGGCCCCCGGAATCTCCGGTCTGGAAAAGAATCTGGGCCAGGCTGCATACCGTGCCGATAATTACCCGGAAGCGATCCATGGCCTTTCCGAGGCGGTGAAAGAAGACTCTCAGTCGATGGCGCTGCGGGCGTTGCTGGGTATGGCGTATTTCAACATGAAGCAATATGGCGATGCGGCGACAGCCTTCTATCCGCTTGGGGAAGCCGGAATGCATGACCCGACGGTAGGCTATGCCTGGGCATATTCTCTTGCGAAAACGGGCGACTTGAAAGACGCTTCGCAGGTTCTGGAGATGTATCAGAGCGGAGCTTTGTCGAACGAAGGCCTGATGGCGGTTGGCCAGCTGTGGATTGATATCGGCGATTATGACAAGGCGGCTGCGGCGCTGCGACAGGTTCTGGCGTCTGCCCCGGCTTTTCCTAAAGTGCACTATACGATTGCCCAGGCGGATATTCGCGCGGAGAAATGGAGCGACGCCCGTAGCCAATTGAATGCGCAGCTGGCGATGACTCCGGAGGACGCGGACACCTTGTATTTCCTGGGATTCGTCGACCTGCAGGAGTCGAAGAATGATGCCGCGATGAGGCTCTTTGAGCAGGTCATTGCGCGGCATCCCGAGAATGCGAATGCGCAGTACCAACTCGGCAAGCTGTTGATGGACGGCGGCAAGGTCGACGAGGCGGTTCCGCATCTTGAAGCGGCGGCGCATCTTGATCCGGATAAAGCATACGTCCACTATCAGCTTCAGGCAGCATACCGCAGGCTTTCGCGCACGGCGGACGCGGATCGCGAGCTGGCAATCTATCAGCAGATGAAAGCCAAGTCCCGCGCGGAGGCCCAGGCCGACATCGACCAGCAACTCCATCAGAAACCATAATGCCCATGCCGCCAATCCGCCAATTCGTTCGTTCGCTTGTCGTTTCCGCTCTTTGTGCGAGCCTTTTACAGGCTCAGGAGGGGCATCCGCCGCCGGTTGCGCCGCCGCCTGGCGCCAAGGCGACAACATGCAGCGGGCGTCCGATTCCGCAGTTAATCGATGTCACCCAGCAAGCCGGGATCCGCTTCACGCATACCTCCGATCCATCGAAGAGGTACATTGTTGAGTCGATGAGCGGAGGCGTGATCCTGATCGATTACAACCGTGACGGCTGGCCGGATATTTTTTTTACAAATGCGCCGACTGTGGCCATGGCCATCAAAGATCCGAAAACTCTGGATGGAGTCCGGGGCGCGCTCTACCGCAACAACCATGACGGAACCTTTACCGACGTGACCGTGCAGGCAGGGCTGACCAAACCCTGCTTCGGAATGGGCGGAGCGGTGGGCGACTACAACAACGACGGCTGGCCCGATCTTTACCTCACCTGCCTGGGCGGGAACATTCTCTACCGCAACAACGGAGACGGGACTTTTACCGACGTGACAGCCAAAGCCGGGGTCGCGGACGGACGCTGGTCGACAGGAGCTTCGTTCGGCGACTATGACGGTGACGGCTACCTGGACCTAATGGTCACCAACTATGTGGACTTCCACCTGAACGACATGCCGGGCTTTGGCAGCGCGCCTTATTGCAAGTATCGCGGCATCGACGTGCAGTGCGGTCCACGCGGACTGCGGGGCGCGGGCGACTCGCTGTTCCACAACAACGGCGACGGCACCTTTACCGATGTGGCAAAGAAGGCAGGTGTGGACGATCCCAGCGGCTACTACGGCATGAGCGTGATCTGGGCTGACTTCAACAATACCGGGCGTCCGGACATTTATATAGCCAACGACTCAACGCCGAAGTACCTGTACAAGAACCTGGGCGATGGGACATTCAAGGACATTGGATTGCAGTCGGGTACTGCGGTGAGCGAGGACGGCTCGGAGCAGGCGTCGATGGGCATTGCAGTGGGAGACTACGACCATACGGGGCGGCCTTCGCTGTATGTGACAAACTTTTCGGACGAGAACGATGATCTGTACCACAATGACGGGGACTGGAACTTCTCGGAGGATTCGTATCCGTCAGGCCTGGCTCTGCCATCGCTACCTTATGTGAAGTGGGGAACGGCGTTTGTTGACCTCGACAACGACGGGTGGCTGGACCTGCTGACTGTGGACGGACACGTATATCCGCAGGTGGACTCGCTGCCCTCGGGAGCGCGATATCGCGAGCCGGAGGTTCTGAGCATGAACCAGAAGGACGGAACCTTCTGCGATGCGAGCACACAGGCTGGATCGGCGATCACAGAGAAGCGCGTGGCGCGTGGGCTGGCTGTGGGAGACCTGTTCAATAACGGGAATATGGATGTGGTGGTCGGGGACCTGGATGGAAGTCCCATGCTATTAAAAAATGCCGGCATTCCGGGGCGGAGCTGGGTGAGCTTTGAGCTGGCCGGGACCAAAAGCAACCGTCTCGCGATCGGAGCGCGGCTGACTCTGAAGGCAGGCGGAATGACGCAGACCGCGGAGATCCACTCGGGCGGAAGCTATCTCTCGCAAAATGATTTACGGGTACACTTCGGGCTGGGATCGGCGACAAAAATCGACAGCCTGGTCATTCACTGGCCTTCGGGGCATGTGGATACGATGACGGACCTGGTCCCGGACAAGTTCTACTCGGTGCTGGAGGGCGCAGGGATTGTTCCGGCATCGAAGATAGCTCCGGATGCCAAGGCCAAACCTTAGCCCTTGCTGGTTGTGGGCACTCTAAGCGGTCCAACTGCTCAAAGTCCCCAGCACTTATGCTAGGGACTTTGAGCAGTTCAGTGTGCAGTGTGCTGGAACGTCCAGTCTTTATACCGTGACCGGGACTGGTTGTTCCGCGTTCACGTTCACCGGAGTCAGCCAGCCATAGCGGTCTGGCCGCAGTCCATTTGCAATGCCAAAGAACTCATCGGCCAGCTGCTGCGTAATGGGGCCGGCATTGCCGTCCGCAACCGTAATCCTGTCCACGCTGCGAATGGGAGTGACCTCTGCCGCTGTTCCAGTAAAGAAAACTTCGTCGGCGATGTAGAGGAGCTCGCGAGGCAGAGCCTGTTCGACAACGGGGATACCGAAATGACGGGCCAGCGTCAGTACTGAGTCGCGCGTAATGCCCGACAGCACCGAGTTCGCCAGCGGAGTCGTATAGAGCACGCCGTTGCGCACAATAAACAGATTCTCGCCCGAGCCTTCGGAGAGGTAGCCGTTCACGTCCAGCGCAATGCCCTCGACATAGCCGTTCACATCCGCTTCCATGCGAATCAACTGCGAGTTCAGGTAATTTCCGCCAGCCTTGGCCAGCGAAGGAGTCGTGTTCGGGGCCGAGCGGTTCCACGAAGAAACGCAAACATCGGCCGCATCCCCGGCCACGTACTTGCCCCACGGAAAGTTCGCCATGTAGACCTCAACAGGCGAATGCTTGGGGTTCACGCCCATCTCGCCATATCCACGAAACGCGATCGGGCGAATATAGCAGGGAGCCACCTCGTTGGCCTCAATCAGCTCAACCACAGCGTTGGAAAGCTGCTCCAGCGAATACGGCACCGGCATCCGGTAAATCTTGGCCGAATCGAGCAGGCGTTGCATGTGCTCGGGCAGCCGGAAAACCGCGGCGCCGGAAGGCTGCGTATAGCAGCGAATGCCTTCAAAGACCGACGAACCGTAATGAACCACATGGCTCATCACATGAATATTCGCCTTTTCCCAGGGAATAAGGTTGCCGTTGTGCCAGATCTTGCTGGTTGGCTGAAGAGGCATCGAATGCTGCTCCTTTATAAGCGATGACTGAACTTCTGATTATAACGTCCTGGCTGTGTTCCAGTCACAGCCCTAGCCTTTCACAGTTGGGAGCCTGGCGATCCGGAGAGGTGCATTTCTTCAATGCGTAGTCGCGACGCCGGCATCGTAGGCCGCTTTGGCGATGCGTGCGATGACTGCGTCGCATGCTTTCTCGCCGCCTGTGGAGTCGGTCACAAATACGGCAATCGCCAGGCGTCGGCCATCGGGTAAGGTGACAAGGCCGATATCGTTGGTCGCATGCGTCAGTCCGTTATCGGTGCCGGAAGAGCCTGTCTTGTCCATCACAACTGTGCCTTCCGGTAATTCGCCGCGAATGCGACTGGGCCCGGTTGACGTGGCCTTCATCCAGTTGAGCAGCGTTTGCGTATTTTCCGGCGTGAGCGGCGAATGGTCGTTGATGCGCCGGAGGAGCCGCACCGCGCTCGCAGGTTCAAACCAGTTACGATACTGGGCAGAGACGTCGCGGTGCAGACCATCCTCGCCGTCCTGCAGGTGGAATCCTGTGATGCCGAGAGAATGCATGTAGTCGTCGACAACGGTCGGGCCGCCAGCTATGCGGAGCAGAATGTCCGCCGCCGCGTTGTCGCTGAGCGAGACGGCGAGGCGGAGAAGTTCGCGCAAGGGGACATCGACGCCAGCCTGCGGATACTTGTCCTGAAGCAGGCTATGGGTATGAGGAAGAATTCTGTCGCCGGGCAGAAAGCGAATCGGCTGATCCAGCGAAAATTTACCCTGCTCGACCTGATGCAGCACAGTAAGCGCAAGTGGAAATTTGAAGACAGACTGCATGGGCGGGTGCGCATGTGCGTTGAGATCGCAATCAAGGTTGGAGCCTGGGAGCGAACACGCCACCGAGACTTTGCCGTGGGCATCGACCGCGATCGCGCGAATCTTCTGCTGGAGAGGGCTCTGAGCGAATGCGGAGCTCGTAACGAGGGCAAATATCAGGACAAAACGCATCCACAGAGAATATGCGTAGAAAGCAAGACAGAAAATAACGAGTCTGGTGCGTCGCCATTTTATTACTAAAGTTTGTTATAAATGCGAATCAATCCGGAGGCGGCGACGCTTTTCCAGCAAGGTCGCAGGCTCTCCACAGATACCAACTTGCCACCGAGCGCCAGGGCCTCCACCGCTCGCCGCGCCGCAGCATGTCGACGGGCTTTGCCAGCATCGAGGCATCGAATGGCTTGCGCTTCGGCAAACGCCCAAAGGTCAGCGCGAAGCCCTTGCGCACACCATAGTCGCTCACCGGCAGTACATCTGCCCGGCCCAACCGGAAGATCAGCAGCATCTCCACTGTCCATGTGCCGATACCGCGCACCGCTGTCAGCCGCTCGATAATCTCCGCGTCATCCATGCGCCGAATCTGCAGCAGCGTCGGGACTGTTCCGTCCAGGGTCTTCGCCGCCAGGTCGCGCAGCGCCAGTAGCTTGTTGGCGGAAAGTCCGCAACCGCGAAGCCGGTCTTCCGGCGCCGCCAGCAAATGTTCGGGAGCTGGGTGCAGGTCGCCAAAGAAGGTGAGCAGCCGGTTCAGAATCGCAGCCGCGGCCTTGCCGTGCAGCTGTTGATAGATGATCGACTCCAGCAGCGCCTCAAAAGGAGAGTGCTGACTTTTCATTCGCAGCGTAAAAGGACCCGCGCGCTCGATCAGTCTTCCCAAAATAGGATCGGCCGCAGCCAGCTCTTCGCAGGCCTGGGCAATGTCATAGCGGGGAACTCGGCGTCCGTCAGTCATAGGACCAAAAATAGAACCAAAGCAGTATCTAAATCTATCCGCACGCCCCATGCGCTGACAATACTTACATCGTACGTGCCACACGCGCAAAAATGCCTGAAGTGCCCGGCCAGAGCGCGTCCAGTCACTCATCACCAGGAGTAAAAATTTCGGCGCTGTTCCATTCGGAACAGAAAAATTTCCGCGAGTCTGCTTAAGCTCTTGCTCGCGGCGTTTTTGCCCGGTATAGTGTTTTTTCAATTTTAATTCGATAGATTCGGGGCGCGAAACATTCCCCCGGGTAAGAGCTGCGGGCAAGCGCAGCGCGGTAGCCGTTCAACAACCAGGGATTTTGAGGGAAGCAGGAACGCATTCATGGCGCAGATTTTTGACCGAAGCTCGAACGCGCTCGCACGGATGAGTCTGGTCTTAACGGGATTAATCGTCATAGCCTTGGGAGTAACTCTCAACGAACTTCAAAGATCGCCGTGGGTAACACGCCAGGGGCAGCGCGCCGATCAGCCCGTCCCGTTCAGCCATAAGCATCATGTCGAGGGACTGGGTTTGCAGTGCCAGTACTGTCACGTCTCGGTGGAAGAATCGAGCTATGCCGGCATCCCTCCCACGCGCACTTGCATGAACTGTCACGCGCAGATATGGACGGACGCTGCGCTGCTTGAACCGGTCCGCCACAGCTGGGCCACGGGCCAGTCGATCGTGTGGACCAAGGTGCACGACCTCCCCGACTTCGTCTATTTCAATCATGAGATTCACGTGAACAAAGGCATCGGCTGTGAGTCTTGTCATGGCCGTGTGGACGAGATGCCCATCATGTATGAGCAGAACAGTCTGCAGATGGAGTGGTGCCTCAACTGCCATCGCAATCCTGCGGAAAATCTCAGGCCAACATCCGAAATCTACAACATGGGCTGGAAGAAGCCATCAGATCTCAATCCGGTCTGGTGTACCGCTACCGATATAAAGCGTGGCGCGCCCACTTCAGAATCGGTGAATTGCACCACCAACGATCCGGCCCTGTCCGCGAACCCGCAACTGGCCTCGCTTCATCTGTCTGAAGCAGTCGATGCGCAGGCCTCCAGCGCGCTGGTCACCGATGCGCCCAGCGGAATTCTTTCGCCGGCTCCTGCCGCATATACCAGGTTCACAAGCCAGGAAGCTCTGGGCAGCTTCCTGTTCAAGCACTACAACATCCGGCCGGCACGTGAGCTTGCAAACTGCGAGACATGCCACCGATGAGAGACAGCGTGGAAGAGATCATGGAGAAGACGCACACAAAGCTGACGCTGGCCGGGGTTCGCGCAAAGCTGGCCGGGCAGACGGGCAAAAAGTATTGGCGCTCCATCGACGAGCTGGCCGGAACGCCGGAGTTCGATCAGGCCGTGCGCGAAGAGTTTCCGCAGCACAGCTCTGAATGGATCGATCCCGTTTCGCGCCGCGGCTTTTTGAAGGTGATGGGCGCATCCATGGCGCTCGCCGGCCTCGCCGGTTGCACCAAGCAGCCCGACGAGCCGATCTATCCCTACGTCAAAGCCCCGGAAGATCTGGTTCTCGGCAAGCCCGTATATTTCGCCACCGCCTTTCCGTTTCCCACTGGCTCGGTGCCGGTGCTGGTCAAGAGCGACGCCTATCGGCCCATCAAGATCGACGGCAACCCCGAGCACCCTTACAACCAGGGCGGCTCCGACCCCATCACGCAGGGGACCCTGCTCGATCTCTACGACCCCGACCGCTCGCAGCGCGTCTACTATCGCGGCGAGACGAGTACCTGGGCGGTTTTCCTGGGTTCCTATCGCGCCATGCTGATGGATAAAAAGGCAACCGGTGGTCAGGGCCTCTATTTCCTGAGCAGCACTGTTACCTCGCCCACGCTGGCCGCGCAATGGAAGAAGGGGCAGGCGACCTACCCCAATGCGAAGTGGATTCAGTACGACCCTGTCAATCGCGACTCCTCCTACGCAGCCTCCAAAGCGGCCTTCGGCGACTACGCCGACGCGCAGTACCGGCTTGCCGATGCCGACATTATCGTTTCGCTCGATGCAGACTTCCTCTCCGGCGCGGCGCACCCCGGCTTTCATCGTCTGGCGAAGGATTACGCCAGCCGTCGCAAGCTCGATGCGGTAAGCCCCGGCAATTATTCAATGAATCGGCTCTATGCCGTCGAGAGCATGACCACGACCACCGGGATGAAGGCCGAGCACCGGCTGGCGCTGCGTGCCAGCGATATCGCCGCCTTTGCCGCGACTCTCGCAGCCGCGGTGGGCGTCGGTTCAGCCCCCTCCGGATACACCTGGTCCGACGATGCGCAGAAGTTCCTCGCCGCGGTCGCAAAAGACCTCAAGGCCAGCGGTGGCAAGTGCGTCATCATTCCCGGCGAGCAGCAGTCGTCCGGGGTCCATCTCGCCGCCATAGCGATGAATGATGCGCTCGGCAACGTCGGCAAGACCGTCGTGTACACCGAAACGGTCAACCCCATGCCCTCCATTCAGGGTGACGACCTGAAGTCGCTGGTCGCGGATATGAATGCGGACAAGGTGGACTGGCTGGTCATCCTCAATGTCAATCCCATCTACTCCGCACCCGCCGATCTTGAATTTGCCGACGCCTTCAACAAGGTAGGAACCGTCGTCCATCTCGGCTCGCACCGCAATGAAACCGGCCTGCAGGCGCACTGGCACATCAATGCGGCGCATTATCTTGAGTCCTGGTCGGACGCGCGCGCCTATGACGGCACGGTCTCCGTCGTCCAGCCCATGATCGATCCTCTCTACGGCGGCCATTCCGCGCATGACATCGTGCAGTCGCTGCAGCTTGAGAATCCTGACGTCTCGGCCTACGACGCCGTTCGTGAAACCTGGAGCGCACAGGCCGCTGGCGCAGGCAAGGGAGCAGACGCCGGCTTTGCGTGGCGCAAGCTGCTCCACGACGGCTTCCTCGCCAACACTGCCTTCACTCCAAAGAGCGGCGCAAGCAAGGCGGCCATCCCCGCTCCGCCACCGCAGCTCGCTGCCGATTCTCTCGAAATCATCTTCCGGCCCGATCCGCACGTCTACGACGGGCGCTATGCCAACGTCGGCTGGCTGCAGGAGATTCCGCGACCCATCACCAATCTTTCCTGGGACAACGCCGCGCTGATGAGCCGCGCCACCCTCGAACATCTGAGCTTGTCCGAGCACAACGTCATCGAGATCACGCTGAACGGGAAGAAGGTTCTGGCTCCGGCCTTGGCCATTCCCGGCCATCCCGACAGTGCGATCACCGTTCATCTGGGGCAAGGGCAAACGACGGGACGCGTAGCAGGCGGTGTCGGCTTCAACGCCTATCAGATTCGGCCTTCCGCCTCTCCACTCTTCGCATCCGGAGCGACCATTCGCAAAACGGACCGGGAGTGGGGTCTCGCGATTCCGAAGAGCCACTACATCGATCAACGCGCAACCTATGTCGGTGGCGATGGAAGCGGAACCCACTCGATCGAAGGCAACGAGGCCATTGATCGCGGCATTATCCGCTATGCCACGCTCGATCAGTTTAAGCAGGACCCCGGCTTCGCCAACGAGGGTGAAGGCAAAGACACACCCGGCCCCGAAGACAGCATGTTCCCGGCCTATCGTTACGACAAAAACGCCTGGGGCATGTCCATCGACCTCAACTCCTGCGTCGGCTGCAATGCCTGCATCGTGAGTTGTTACGCGGAGAACAATATCGCCGTTGTCGGCCAGCACCAGGCCACCATTGGTCGCATCATGCAGTGGATTCGCATCGACACCTATTACGAAGGCGATCTGGGCGCGCCCCGCGCACACTTCCAGCCCATGACCTGCCATCACTGCGAGAACGCTCCCTGCGAGCAGGTCTGCCCGGTTGGTGCCACGGTGCACTCACCCGAAGGCCTCAACGTGATGGTTTACAACCGTTGCGTGGGCACCCGCTATTGCTCCAATAACTGCCCGTATAAGGTGCGGCGTTTCAACTTCCTGCTCTACTCCGATTACGAAACTCCGAGCCTTGAGCTCATGCGCAACCCCGATGTGACCGTCCGCAGCCGTGGCGTCATGGAGAAGTGCAGCTATTGCTTGCAGCGCATCAACGAAGTGAAGATCCAGGCCGACATTGACAATCGCGATATCCGCGACGGCGAGATCGTCACCGCCTGTCAACAGGCCTGCCCCACCAACGCCATCGTCTTCGGCAACATCAACGATGCAAACGCAAAAGTCACCAAGCTCAAAAAATTGGAGCGGACGTACGGCGTGCTGGCGGATCTGAACACGCGACCGCGCACCACATACGTTGCGGAAGTGCTCAACATTAATCCGGAACTGGCTCCGGATGTAGGCGCCTGAGGGCGGGGAAGAATCTGAAATCACGTGGCTGTGCTGGCAGGGCGCGCAGCCGAGAGCAAAGCGCAGGAATAGGTAAGAGGTCGCAACAATGGCAACCAAAGACGTACCAGTCAATGACCCGATGCTGGACCCGATCACCGGGGAATTCGCGGTCATTGCGCCTGGGCACACCTTCAAGTCGGTCACAGAAGAGATTTCGCGCATCGTCCTCACGACGCACACGCCTCTGGGTTGGTTCTTCGGATTCGCGATTGCCGGCGGCGTTGTTATCATGCTGCTGGTGGCGGTTTCCTGGCTCTTCGTCAAGGGCGTCGGTATCTGGGCCATCACCATTCCCGTGGCCTGGGGCTTCGCCATCGTCAACTTCGTCTGGTGGATCGGTATCGGCCACGCCGGAACTCTGATCTCCGCCATTCTGCTTCTCTTCAAGCAGGGCTGGCGTAACTCCATCAACCGCTTCGCCGAGGCCATGACGATCTTTGCCGTCATCTGCGCCGGTTTGTTCCCGCTGATTCACGTAGGCCGTCCGTGGCTGGGGTACTGGCTATTCCCCTATCCCAACACCATGAACGTGTGGCCTCAGTTTCGTTCGCCGCTGCTCTGGGACGTTTTCGCGGTTTCGACCTACGCGACCATCTCGGTGGTCTTCTGGTACATCGGCATGATTCCTGACCTGGCGACCTTCCGCGATCGCTCCAAGTCTCGCTTCGGCCAGTACATGTATGGAATGCTGGCCGTGGGCTGGCGCGGATCGGCGCGCCACTGGGCGCGATATGAGACCTCCTCGCTGCTGCTCGCCGGTCTTGCAACCCCGCTGGTGCTTTCGGTTCATACCGTCATCAGCTTCGATTTTGCCGTGGCCCTTCTGCCCGGCTGGCACACCACCATCTTCCCGCCTTACTTCGTAGCTGGCGCCATCTACTCCGGCTTCGCCATGGTCATTACCCTGGCTATTCCTATCCGCAAGTTCTATCACCTCGAAGACATCATCACCTTGCGCCACGTCGACAATATGGGCAAGGTCATGCTGGCCACCGGGTTAATCGTCGCCTACGGCTACTCGACCGAAGTCTTCATGTCCTACTGCTATTCGGCCAGCCACTGGGAATACTTCATGATGTGGAACCGCATGTTCGGGCCGATCGGCTGGTCCTATTGGGTTCTCATCACCTTCAACATCGCGTTGCCGCAACTGCTCTGGGCCAGGAAATTCCGTCGGAACCCCACCCTGCTGTTCATCATGTCGCTGATCGTGAACACAGGCATGTATTTTGAGCGGTTCGTGATTATCGTCACCAGCCTTTCGCGCGAGTACCTGCCGTCCTCCTGGGGAACCTACCGCGCCACGCGCTGGGACTACATGACCCTCGCCGGCACGCTTGGACTGTTTACATTCCTCTTCTTCCTCTTTATCCGCTTACTGCCCATGATTCCCATGTCAGAGCTTCGCTTGATGCTTCCTCAGGCGAAAGTGCGGGCGGAAGCCGAACCCTTACAGGAGGCGGGTGACTGATGCCTGTACGCGAAGGAACCTACGGCCTGCTGGCCGAATTCGATACGCCGAGTCAACTGGTGCGCGCCGCCAAAGCCGCATACAGCGCTGGCTATCGGCGCATGGACTGCTATACGCCTTTTGCGGTGGAAGAAGCCGCCGAGGCCATCGGCTTCCACAAAAATACCGTCTCCCTGGTGACCCTGATTGGTGGCCTGCTGGGGCTGGCAGCCATGTTTGGCATGGAGACCTGGATCTCGCTCTGGGCCTATCCGCTCAACATCGCAGGCCGCCCTTACTACTCCTGGCCGGCCTTCGTCGTGCCCGCCTATGAATGGACCATTCTTTACGCAGGTCTCTCGGCGGCCTTCGGCATGCTCGCGTTGAACGGACTCCCGCAGCTGTATCATCCGCTGTTCAATGCGCCGAACTTCCGCAACGGGGCGACCTCCGACAAATTCTTTCTGTGCCTTGAATCAACCGATCCCAAATTCGATGTAACTCAGACACGAGGGTTCCTCGACGGATTCACGCCGGTTTCGGTTGTGGAGGTGGAGTATTAAGTCGATGAAGATCAATCGAAAGACCTCCGCGCGCGTTCTGGTTCTGGGTGCAGCCGCTGCGGTGTTGCTCATTGCCGGCTGCCGCCAGGATATGCAGAACGAGCCGAAGATGATTCCCCAGCGCGGATCCACCATGTTCGCCGACGGGCGTTCGGCGCGCCCCCAGATCGAGCACACCGTCGCTCGCGGCCAGCTGGACGAGGACCAATACTTCTATACCGGCCTCATCGACGGTAAAGAACAGAACACCATGCCCTATCCGGTGACCCTCGAAGTACTGGAGCGGGGCCAGGAACGGTTCAACCTCTACTGCACTCCCTGCCACTCCCGCGTCGGCAATGGCGACGGCATGATCGTTCAGCGCGGCTACAAACCGGCCGGCAATTACCACGATGCCAAGCGTCTGGCTGAGCCTCTGAGCCACTACTTCTTCGTCATGACCAACGGCTACGGTGCCATGCCCGATTACTCCGCACAAATTGCGCCCGTGGATCGCTGGGCAATCGCCGCCTACATCCGCGCTCTGCAGTTAAGCCAGAACGCAACGCTGGCGGACGTTCCCGCCGGTGTGCAGGTTCAAAACCTCAAGAACATTGCGCTGAAAGAAGGTTTGCCCGCCAGCTACGCCGGTCCATGGCCAATGGCTACGGACACCAATGTGCAGGCCCTTCCGCCGGTCGGCATCGTTGCCGGCGCTCCGGCTGAAGGCCCTGCGGCGCGCACATTGAATCAGCCACAGAAAAACCCGTCCGTCAGGGCTTCGGAACCGAAGGCCGCGGGCACAGCACCCGCGTCGCATTAAGGATTGCAGGAAGAACGCATGGCACAACACTCGTTTTCAGAACATCACGCGAAGACACTGCCCTCGGATCTCAGCGCTCCGGCATTCGTCGATGTCTGGCGCACCCGGGCGCTGGTGATCGGCGTAATCTTCTCGATCCTGGCCGTTATTCTCGGTTTCCTCAGCGGCGACCACTGGAACCATTTCCTGCGCGCCTGGCTTCACGGGTTTATGCTCTGCTTCGGCTTCTGCTGCGGCGGCCTGTGCCTGTTGATGCTCCAGTACCTTACCGGCGGCAAGTGGGGCCTCATCATTCGCCGTCCCCTTGAGGCGATGACGCGCACCCTGCCTCTGGTTTTCCTCTATTTCCTGCCGGTAGGCATTCTCGGAATGTCCTTCGGCAAGCTTTACAGCTGGAGAAAATATGCGGACTGGGAAACCGCACTCAAAAACCACCAGATCAGCAACGATCTGGCCCATGCTATCCATTTCAAGCATGCGATTCTCAACCCGGTCGGTTTCTGGTGCACTTCGCTCTTTGTATTTAGCATCTGCGGTCTCTATATCTACTTCCTGAACCGCTATTCGCTCAAGCGCGATGCCGACCCTGAGCCCAATGTCAAATTCTGGCAGACGCGGTTTGAAAACATCAGCGGCTTCGGTGTTCTCTTTTATTCGATCATGTTGTTCATCGTTGCCATTTATTGGATCATGTCGCTCGATCCAGACTGGTACTCAACGGTCTACGGCTTCCAGTTCCTGGTTGGTCAGGCCTATGGCGTATTTGCGCTCGCCATCCTTACCCTGATGGCCCTTTCGAAGGCTGACCCGATCAAGACCGCCTTCCGCATCACCGAGCAGCACGATATGGGCAAGCTCTGCTTCGCCTTCGTCATGCTGAACATGTATCTGGCCTTCGGCGCGTTTCTCATCATCTGGTCCGGCAACTCGCCGGAAGAGATTCCCTGGTACCTCGACCGCATTCGTGGCGGGTGGGGCGTCATCGCCACGTTGGACTTCATCTTCCACTGGCTGCTGCCGTTCACTCTTTTGCTGTCCAGCGATCTCAAGCGCATCAAGAGCCGTCTGGCTGTCGTCTGCTGCATCATGATCATGGCCCGTTACATCGATATGTTCTGGCTCATCGAGCCGAACTTCCCCGATGCGGCGCGCAACCTGCACTGGAGCTTCGGCATTTTCGAATACGCTACGGTGCCCGTCGCGCTGATCTCCTTCTGGATGGCCTACTACTTTACGCAACTCAAGCGGCGGCCGCTTGTCGCCACCAATGACCCGCACCTGGCGGAGATTCTGGAGCCCGAACATGTCCACGCCTAACGAACACGAACACGAGCACGAGCACAAATCGAAAAATATGCCCAGCTCGGTTCGCGAGGGCTATGAAGTCACAGACGTCAGCGTCTCCGGTGTCGCTGTCTTTCTCATAGGGTTGTTTGTCTCCGTCGGCGTCTTCTTCGTCTTCTGTTTCGGCATAGGCAAGGTCATCAACAACGCGCTCATCAAGCGCGACGGGCCGCCGAACAAATGGCATGCAAACGCCGAATCGTTCAAGCCCCAGAACATGCAGTCCGACGCCGCCGGTGAGCAGGTCAAGCTCCAGCAGTTGACGCAGACGTTTCCCACTCCGCGCCTCCAGACCCAGGACGGTGCTCAGGATCTGGTCGACCTGAACCGGCGCGAGGATCTGCTCCTTGACCACTACAGCTGGGTCGACGAGTCCCAGGGCAAAGTACGGATTCCCATTGAGCGCGCCATGGCGCTGATCGCCCAGCGGGGTTTGCCGGTCGAAGCGAAGCCCGCAGCAGCAGCATCGCTCATGTTTGGCGACTCAGCCCCTGTGATCCATGTGCCGTTGACCAATGGCTACGCGCGCACCGCCTTCGAGCAGGAAGAAGATGCAGCTTCGAAACAGCCCATCGAGCCGGCCTCCAGCGGAGCGAAGGATAATTAAAGGAAACAGCGAACAAGCTTTTTGACGAGATGCGTACACTGGCGACAATTCGGAGAACGGTTTTAGGCCTCGGCGTGCTGGCGCTTGCCATCGGCGCTGTCGCCGGAGCCCGTGCGCAGGTCTCCGACTATGGCCAGAAGCAGGCCGGTCCTATTCGCGATGAAGCACCCCAGCTGCTCAAACGCGTTCAGATCACGCAGAAACTGAACGCGCAGGTTCCTCTCAATCTTCAGTTCCGCGACGAAACCGGAAAGACCGTGGCGCTTGGCGATTACTTTGGCAAACGTCCGGTAATCCTCGCGCTCGTCTACTACAAATGCCAGATGCTCTGCCCGGAAGAAATCAGCGGGCTGGTGGGCGCGCTGAAGATGGTGAAGTTCGATCCAGGCAAGGATTTCAACGTCATCTTCGTGAGCATCGATCCTTCCGAGACGCCCGCCGACGCCGCCGGCAAAAAAGCTCTCTCCCTCAAGAATTACGGGCGCCCAGGCACGGCAGGCGGATGGCATTTCCTCACCGGCCAGCAGCCGGCCATCGACGCGCTTGCCGCGGCCACCGGTTTTGGCTATACGCGCGTGCCCGGCCCGGACGGCAAGATGACTCAATTTGCCCATGCCAGCGCGATCGAGCTTCTGACGCCTTCCGGCAAACTGAATCAGTACTATCTCGGCGTCGAGTATCCAGCCGGCGATATCCAGCTGGGCCTGGTCCAGGCTTCGGACGGAAAAATCGGAACACCCGTAGATGACATTCTTACCTATTGCTACCGCTACAATCCGCTGTTAAACCGGCAGGATCTCCTCATCGTGCGCATTGTGCAGGCAGGCTGTCTTCTTACAATGTTGATTCTTGGAACGTTTATGATCGTCAATTTTCGGCGTGATATTCGGAACGGGCGCCTAGCGGCGGCCCGGAAAACCGCGAACGGATAAAGGGAACGATGCATTACTTCATCAGTCCAGTACTTTGGCAGTTTCTCGTACATTGGCTCACGCGCCTCGCGCTCATCCCGCCGGAAGCGTCGAGTATTGCTCCCTATGCCGACTCATTCTTCCTTTTCCTGCTTCTGATCTCGGTGTTCGGCACCGCAGTGGTCATGCTGATGGTGATCACTTTCTCCGTGCTGTATCGCAAGGAGAAGAATCCGGACGCAACACAGATCGAAGGCTCCACGCTGCTTGAGGCGACCTGGACCATCATTCCTCTCGCTTTGTTCATGATCTGCTTTGTCTGGGGCGCTCTGCTCTACTTCCGCATCTACAATCCCCCCACCAATGCCATGAACATCTATGTCGTCGGCAAGCAGTGGATGTGGAAGGCCGAGCATCAGGGAGGCCAGCACGAAATCGACGCGCTGCATGTTCCCATCGGCACGCCGGTGCAGCTCACCATGATCTCGCAGGACGTCTTTCACAGCTTTTCCATTCCTGCTTTCCGCATCAAGCGCGAGGTCATCCCGGGCCGCTACACCACCGTGTGGTTCACGGCCACCAAGCCCGGCACCTATCATCTGTTCTGTACGCAGTATTGCGGCACGCTCCACTCGCAGATGATTGGCTGGGTCTATGCAATGAAGCCCGAAGACTATCAGGCGTGGCTTGCCGGTTCAACCAGCGGCACCTCGCTCGCGCAGAACGGCGAACGGCTCTTCGCCAGTCTCGGCTGCAATGCCTGCCATTCCGGCAATTCGTCGGCGCGCGGCCCGAACCTCGCCGAAGTCTATGGCTCCAGAGTACAGCTCACGGATGGGTCTTATACTGTTGTCAATGACGCATTCCTTCGTGACTCGATCCTGAATCCCTCCATGCATGTTACGGCCGGATATGCGCCCATCATGCCCACCTATCAGGGGCAAGTCAGCGAAGAGGGTTTGATCGATCTGGTGGAATTCATCAAACAGCTCCACTCCAACGACCGTATTCAGCAAACGCTGAATACCAGCTTGATTCAAAGTCCCAGCCCTGTCGCAGGGGCGGGACAGAATGCGGTGCAGAACACGGAGCCGCACCCTTTTGACGCACAACGCTCCAGCCAAGCGAGGCCCTCCGTGAAAACGCAGCGCCAGACGGCGCCCGCAACGCCGGGGATGGTGAACCAATGAGCACAAGTATCAGCCTTCCTGACCAACAGACGGCGACCATGCCGAAACGGTCCTACCTGAATAACGAATACGGCCTGAAAAGCTGGCTGCTTACGCTGGACCACAAGCGCATCGCTATTCTCTATCTGATCACCACCACATTCTTTTTCACGATTGGCGGCTCCGCGGCAGCGCTCATTCGGCTTAACCTGCTCACTCCGGGTGGCGAACTGGTGGCCGCTGATACCTATAACAAGCTGTTTTCCATTCACGGCATCATCATGGTGTTCTTCTTCCTGGTGCCGATCGCTCCAGCGGTGCTCGGAAACTTCCTTATCCCGCTGATGATCGGCGCGAAGGACGTGGCCTTCCCCAGGATCAACCTGCTCAGCTGGTACCTCTTCGTTACCGGAGGCTGCTGCGAGTTGTACGCCATCATCTGGGGCGGCATGGATACCGGGTGGACCTTCACCACGCCACTCAGCACGCATTATGTGAATACGCATGTGATCGCCGCGGCCATGGGTATTTTCATCGCTGGGTTTTCATCCATATTGACGGGCGTCAATTTCATCGTCACCGTACATCGATTGCGCGCGCCCGGCATGACCTGGTTCCGTCTGCCGCTGTTCATCTGGTCCTACTATGCGACCTCGATTATTTTCGTGCTGGCCACCCCGGTCATCGCCATCTCATTGGCGCTTATCATGCTGGAGCGGTTTACCGGCATTGGAGTTTTTGATCCGACCAAAGGCGGCGACCCGCTTCTCTTCCAGCATCTCTTCTGGTTCTATTCGCATCCGGCCGTCTACGTCATGATCCTGCCCGGAATGGGTGTGATCTCCGAAGTGGTCGCGTGCTTCAGCCGCAAACGCGTCTTCGGATATACCGCCGTCGCATTTTCTTCGGTGGCCATTGCCGTCTTCAGCTTCTTCGTCTGGGCGCACCACATGTTCATCATGGGCATCTCCAATTACTCGGCGCTCGTGTTCTCCTTTATGACCATGCTGGTGGCGGTCCCTTCCGCAATCAAGATATTCAACTGGTCCGCGACCATGTACAAGGGCTCAATCAGTTTTGATACGCCCATGCTTTATTCGTTCAGCTTTATCGGCCTCTTCACCATTGGCGGAATGACCGGCATCATGCTGGCGTCCCTGGGCATGGATATTCACCTGACCGAAACCTACTTTATCGTGGCGCATTTCCACTACGTGATGGTCGGGGGTATGGTCAGCGCGATCATGGCGGGTTTGCACTTCTGGTGGCCCAAAATTACCGGGCGAATGTATCCGGAGGCGCTGGGCAGGCTGTCCGCGACGATCCTCTTTATCGGATTCAACCTCACCTTCTTCCCGCAATTCATCGTCGGCTATATGGGTATGCCGCGGCGCTATCACTCGTATCCTCCGGAGTTCCAGGTGCTCAATGTGCTTTCAACCGCCGGCGCCTCAGTCCTTGCCATCGGTTATCTGCTGCCTGGGATTTATCTCCTCTGGTCGCTGAAGTACGGCAAGATTGCGGGAGCGAATCCGTGGCATGCGCCAGGCCTTGAATGGCAGGTGCAGTCGCCTCCGTTGACCGAAAACTTCGTGGAAACGCCAGTCGTCGATTTCGAGGCCTATGATTTCGAATGGCTGGCCAATCAGACCAAAAATGAGGTGCAGACCGTTGGATAGCCAGACGATCGCAATTCCTCCGACTCACGGCGAGCTCGATCACGGGCATTCGCCGCATCTGCACCACCACTTTGCGTCGGTGGACCAGCAGCGCGAAGCGTCGAACTTCGGCATGTGGCTCTTCCTGCTCACCGAAATCATGTTTTTCGGTGGTATGTTCGCCGCGTATCTCATCTACCGTAACTGGTACTATCCGGCCTTCGTTGCGGGCAGCCACTATATGGTCATCTGGGCCGGCACCCTCAACACCGTCGTGCTCATTTGCTCCAGCTTCACCATGGCCATGGGCGTCTACTCGGCGGAAATGCGGAAACGCAAGGCGCTGCTGCGTTATCTGACCGCGACCGTGCTTCTTGGATTCGTGTTCCTTGGGATCAAGGCATTTGAGTGGCACAACGAATGGGTCGAGCATCATGTGCCCGGCTTGAACTTCAGCATTCATGATTTCACCCATGTCGATGCCCGCTACCCCGAAGACAAGCCGCTTGCACCCGACATGGCCGAGAAGACCCAGACCTACTTCTCGCTCTACTTTCTCTTGACCGGCGTGCATGCGCTGCACATGATTATCGGCGTCTCCATCCTGCTGTTCCTCATCTTTAACGCGTGGAGAGGAGCGTACACCACCGGCCACATGACGTTTATAGAAAACTTCGGGTTGTACTGGCACTTCGTCGATATTGTGTGGATTTTCCTGTTCCCATTGCTCTACCTCATAAGTCGTCACCAATGATTGAAGAGAACATTTCGAGGCAAATCGATGTCTGAACCGATAGATGAACCGACCCACCACGCGCATACCGTAGTCCATCCCAAGGTCTATGCCCTTGTCTTTGGTGCTCTCCTTATCCTCACCGCCCTCACCACGGGCGTCTCATATCTCGAGCTCGGCGTCTTCAACGCTGTGGTGGCGCTGACGATCGCCGTAATCAAGGGCACGCTCGTGGTTCTGTTTTTCATGCACATCCGCTACAGTTCAAAGCTGGTGAAGCTGACCCTTTGCTCGGGATTTTTCACGCTCTTTGTGCTCATCAGTCTGACCATGACCGATTACATCAGCCGCGCCTGGGGCCTCTGGTAAACCAAATCCGGAAGCATTGCCGCTGCAATGCTTTCCGCCAGTCAACAGTTTTCATAAACCCAAACGCATCCTGAACCCTTGTGCTACAGCGGCCTTCCGTGCCGTCTGCTCTGAAGAGCGAGACTCTTCATGACCCCGCCTTCCCGCACCACCGCTTCGCATTCCCTTCATAAAGTCCGCTGAAAAGGTTCGATTCCAGTCCCTACATCCGCCAAGTTGCAGAGCTTGACGAGATAAATGGTCAATCTTCGGAACAAAAGTAATCTGTATTTCAATCGCCTCCCGTCCCATAATGGGCCAACAAAACCATTTTGAAATTGACGCTGGATTTCTCTTGCACTCGATCTCACGCGCACAGGAATTCGCGTGTGGAATGGACCTGAGAGCCGCCGTCTTTCGACGGATGAGGTTGGTGCGTGGTGAACGCCTGTCGATTGAAATTCGTGCTTTGCGCATCGCTTGCGCTTTTCGTGACAGCGGCCGCGCAGCAAATACGCAGGCCTGCGCTCGGCAATGAAGTTCTTGCCAGGCAGCGCAGCGTGAAGTTTCTGGCTGAGCGTGGAATCGCCCTGCCTCCCGGCGCCCAGTCGCGCTACACCCGCAGCCCTGCGGAAATGCTGGCGGATGCGCGCGCGCAGTATCGCATTCAAGTGCTGCGGGCGTTGGCCACCGGCGCACCGGTGCCGGTATGGCAGCCGGTGGGTCCGGCGCAGGTCATCACGTCGGCCTACGGTGCGGTGACCGGCCGCGTCACCAGCATTGCTGCCGATCCTTCTGATGCAACCGGCAACACCGTCTACGTGGGAACATCCGCCGGAGGCGTCTGGAAATCGACCAACGCCGCAGGAGCTTCAGCCTCCGTCACCTTTGTTCCGCTTACGGATGCCGTTTATTCCTCGCTTTCCCAGGTCGCGAATGTTCCTTCGCTGAGCATTGGGGCCGTCAGTGTGCAGCCCGTAGCTCCGGGAGCCTCCCCCGTGATCCTCGCCGGGACCGGCGATCCGAATGACACCACTGCCTCCTATTTTGGAACAGGCATTTTGCGCTCCACTGACGGAGGCAATCAATGGACCCTGATTTCTGAATCAAGCGATTACGCCGCCGGCGGGAACGCAGATTTCAGCTTCGCCGGCAATGGCTTCGCGGGCTTTGTATGGGGCAGTGTAGGCGGGAACCCAGTGGTCGTCGCTGCCGTTTCGCAGGCCGAGCAGGGTGTCTACGCTGGTGCCGTAAATTCCACGCAGAGCATTCTCGGGATTTACTACTCCACCGATCTGGGCCAGACCTGGCTGATGGCCGCCATCAACGACCCCAGCGGCCTGGTGCAATCGCGGCAAACGCCCTTTGTCCCCTGCGAGTCAGCCGGATCGTCTGCGCCCTGCGGCAATGCGGTCACCTCTATCGTCTGGAATCCGGTGCGGCATGAGTTCTACGCTGCGGTGCGCTTCCACGGCTACTACCAGTCATCGGACGGCGAGAACTGGACGCGGCTCGCCAACCAGCCCGCTGCCAATCTAACTACCATGATGTGTCCGTCCAACCAGGGATATTCAGGATCGCAGGCCTGCCCCATCTACAACGGAGTTCTGGCCGTGCAGCCGGTCACCGGCGATACATTCGTGCTCACCACCGACATCAACAACCTCGACCAGGGACTCTGGCAGGACACCTGCCAGCTTGCCTCCGGCTCCTGCGCCTCGTCAACACTCTTCTTTACACAGATTGCCGACTCCGCGCTCGACTGCGCGGCCACCAATGCGCCAGACTGTGCTGCCGGCAACGCGCAGCCCTCGCTCATTCCCCAGGCCGACTATGATCTTTATCTCGCTGCCGTGCCCGCCGCCAACAGCGATACCCTCCTGTTTGCCGGAACCGCCGATGTTTACCGCAGCGACCTGGGCGCGGGCTGTGCGTGGCGCAATACCACCCACGCGCAGTCCTTCGACTGCAACTCGGCCCACGTTGCCCCCGCTCAATATGCCATCGACACAACGTTTGGCGCAGGTGGATTGCTCTACTTCGGCAACGACGGAGGCCTTTGGCGTTCCACCGATGCCGTCAATCAGCAGCAACCGCAGTGTTCGGCGGACGATGCCACCCATTTCCAGAACCTTAATCCGGGCTTCACCGGCTCAATCGCCGATGTCGAAAGCATCGCCCCCGACGTCACGAATTCGCAGAGCATGATGCTTTCGCTCGGGCCTCTCGGAACTGCCGCTCCTCTGAATGGGACAGGCACGGCCGGAACCGCCACTTGGCAGCAGGTGCTGAATGGAGAAGGCGACGATGCGGCCATCGATCCCGCAAACCCGCAGAACTGGTATGCCACATCGGAGTTCGGTATCGGCATCAATCTCTGCACCGCTGGTTCGAGCTGCGGCATCGCCGCCTTTGGCTCACCCGTAATCGACAGCGCGGATGTCGGCGACGATGGCTATGGGCAGATCATTCCCGCACCCTGGATTCTCGATCCGCAGAACTCCTCCAATCTCATCCTCGGCACCTGCCGCGTATGGCGCGGCCCGGCCTCCGGAGGTCTCCAGACGCAACTAAGCGCCATGCTTGACGGAGACAACGGCCCGTATTGCGACGGAAACGCGGAGATCCGTTCGCTCGCGGCATCGGGCAGTTCCTCAGATGCGCCCGGAGCCTCCGAGCGTATCTATGCCGGCATGGCCGGCCTCTATGACGGAGGCGCAACTGTGGCTGGCCACGTCTTTGTTCAGTCCGTCAACGCCGCCACCACAGCCCAACCCTGGATCGATCTCTCCAATAATCTGAACGGGTTCAATCCCAACGGCTATGACATTTCCAGCATCTATGTAGATCCGCACTCCGCTGGTGGACAGACCGTCTACGCAACCGTGCAGGGCTTTGGCTCCCTGCAAATGTACCGATCGACCGACGGCGGCTCGATCTGGCAGAACGTCTCCAGCGAACTTCCTTCAGCTCCCGCGAACAGCGTTGTCGTGGACCCAAATAACGCCAACACCGTTTATGTAGCCACCGATGCCGGGGTTTACTACACGCAGAACATAAACAGTTGTTCCCAGTTGAACTCTAACTGCTGGAGCCCGTTCGGAGCCTCTCTGCCGAATGTTCCCGTAACGCAGTTGACCGCCGTCAATACCAGTAATGGCCCGGCCCTGCTCGCCGCGACCTATGGGCGCGGCGTATGGCAAATTGATATCCCGGATGTGACAACCACTGCCGCATCTGTTGCGCCCTCCGCTCTTACCTTCGGAAGCCAGGAAGTAGGAACAACCAGCGCGCCGCAGCAAGTGCTCGTCACCAATACCGGCACTGTGCCTCTTCAAGTCAGCTCAATCGCCGTCGCCGGAGACTTCACCGAATCCGACACCTGCACCGGGGAATCGATCGCGCCCAACGACGCCTGCATTCTTGAGGTCAGCTTCGCTCCCACAAATACTGGCGCGGAATCTGGAGTGTTGACCATCTACGGAAATCTCTCCAGCGGCGGCCAGCTCACCGTTCCACTCAACGGAACCGGAATTCCCGGAGCTGCCGTCACGCTGACTCCCAACGCGCTCTGTTTTCAACCCGTGCTTGTCGGTCAAACCACATCCGCGTCCTGCCAGTCCGGCGCTCCAGCAACGCAGTCCGGGCAGGCCATCCAACCCGGGCAGTCCATCGTTATTGCTAATACAGGCGGTGTCACCGCCTCCCTGACCTCTGTCTTGCTCACCGGAGACTTTGCCTTCGTCGCCAATACCTGCGGTAAATCGCTATCGCCGGCCAACACACCCGGCGATAGCTGCACCGTCAGCATCACCTTTACGCCCACCGCCTCCGGCAATCGCACCGGAACCTTGACGGTCACGGGCAGCGCCGGTACACAAACTGCGCAGCTCGTCGGTATCGGACAAAGCCCGGCCACCGATCTGCTCACGCCGCTCAGCCTCAACTTCGCACCCCAGAGCATCGGTACATCGAGCGCAGCCCAACAGATCACCCTCACCAACAATGGCGATCAGGCCGTACAGGCAATCTCCGTGCAGACATCCACAAGCGACTTCTCAGCGGCGAATAGCTGCGTCGCAACCCTTGCCGGCCATGCAAGCTGTGCCATCCTGGTAAGTTTCGTGCCGACCGCCATCGGCGCCGAAAGCGGAGTCCTCAGCGTAAGCGACACCATTGCTTCGGGTTCATCCGCCAGCCCCCACACGCAACAGGTCGTGCTCACAGGCACCGGGGTTGCTCCGTCTGGAACTGCGTCCGCAGCTCCGCTTTCTGTAAACTTCGGCTACTATGCCGTCGGCAGCACCGATCCTGTTCCACAGACTGTGACCTTCACGAACAATGGAGCTGCAACTGTCACCGGCATCCAAACTGCGGTTACCGGCGACTTCACCGTACAGTCTGCCTCCAGCAATCCCTGCGGAACAACACTCTCCACCGGTCAAAGCTGCAATATCGCTGTCATTTTCTCGCCCAGTCAGGTCAACCAGCATACCGGAAACCTCACTATTACCGGAACCAACCTTCCCACGCCACTCGTTGTCGCGCTCTCCGGCAACGGTGCCGCCTTCACCATGAAAGTAGACGGCTCGCCGGCGCAGGTAGTCACCGGCGGCGAAACCGTCTCACCCTTTCAGGTGGAAATTGATTCGGTAAATGGCTCGCAAGGGCCCGTCAATCTTACCTGTGCTGTTGCACCGCCAAACGCAACCTGCACGGTTCTCCCCGCAGCGGTCACCCTGACTGGCAGCAATAGCCAGCTCGCAACCCTGAGCTTTGCCGTCAGCCAGCAGGCCGCCGTCATTGTTCCCGGCTGGAAGGGGATAGGACTCGCCCTGGCCATGCTGCTGCCGGTCGGATTCCTGGCCCGGCGTCGCAGTTGGCGCGCTATGACCATGTGCTTTCTGTTGTTGCTGATCTTTCCCGTAGGCTGCGGCGTCAGCTCAAGCCCCGGCAGCGATTCTTCCGGAGGCGGCCAGGGTTCGTCCCCACCCGCCGGGCAATACACGGTGACCGTAACCGGCAGCATGCCCGGACTTACCCAGACCGTCACCGTGCAGATCACCGTACAGTAATCGGAACGCGCAAAATGCCGCTCGTCGCAGCATAAATGGAACGATTTTTTGTTTTTCGGGCTGCAACCCAATAAACTCTAGGAGGAAGTAAATCCGCGCAATCTCGGCTGGCCTTTCAAGGAGCAGGAATCGTGCCGGATCCAGGTAGTCAAAGCGTAGGCTGCCGGGCCGGTTATTGAATGCTATGCGTAAGCAACTGGTTTTAAGCCTCGGCATCTTCTTTGCGATATTCTCGCCTCTAGCGTTGGCGCAGAATTCTCCCTCCGGAGAATATCCTTCAGGAACTCAAACATCACCGGCCGTCGATTGCACCGACCCATTGCTTGCCAACTCCGCCGAATGCCAGACCAACGGCCAGAACGGCAGCCAGAACAACAATTCCACGCAGCAATATGGTCAACAGGGAGTGAATCCCCAGGTCAATCCGGCTTCTATTCCGCAGCCCGGCATGAACCGCCCGCAGACCTACAACGACGTTGGCAGCCAGAATAACCAGAACAACCAGCTTAGCCGGTACGCCAACACCCGCAATGAGCAGCCACTGCCTCCGCAGCCGTTGACCGAGTTTCAGAAGTTTGTCGCCGGCACCACTGGACAGGTTCTTCCCGTCTTCGGTGCCGGCCTCTTTGAAAATGCACCCTCAACCTTTGCGCCGGTCGATGAAGCGCCCGTGCCGCCAGATTATGTCATCGGGCCGGGCGACGAGTTGCGCATCCGTATCTGGGGCCAGGTCAATTTCAATGCAGATGTGCGCGTTGACCGCGCCGGAGAGATCTACCTCCCGCAGGTCGGTGGGGTTCATGTTGCCGGACTTCCTTATCAGGTCCTCAGCCAGCACCTGCATGACGCTGTAGGCCGTGTCTTCCGCAACTTCGATCTCACCGCCGACATCGGCCAGACTCGCGCCGTGCAGGTGTACGTTGTTGGCCAGGCTCATCGGCCCGGCACCTATACCATCAGCTCGCTCAGCACGCTGGTGGATGCTCTCTTCGCCAGCGGCGGCCCATCGATTCAGGGATCGATGCGCAACATTTACCTCAAGCGTGACGGCAAAACCGTCGCAGATTTTGATCTCTACGATCTCCTGGTCAATGGCGACAAGTCCAAAGACGCCAAACTGCAGTCCGGCGATGTCATCTACATCCCTGCGGTAGGTCCGCAGGTGGCGCTCACCGGAGCTGTTGGTCGTGCGGCGATCTATGAATTGCGCGACGACGAAACCACTGTCGGCGACCTCCTCAAATATGCGGGAGGCCCATCAGCGACAGCCTCCAATGATCGCATCTCCATCGAGCGGATTCAGGATCATCAGAACCGCGCTGCGATGGAAGTGGCATTTGACCAGCAGGGGCTTGCGACCACTCTGCGCCAGGGCGACATCCTGCGCGTGTTCTCCATCGTTCCCGCGTATCAAAAAACCGTAACGCTGCGCGGCTACGTTGCCAATCCCGGGCGCTTCGCATGGCATCCGGGAATGCATCTCTCCGATCTCATTCCCGACCGCGACTCGCTGCTCTCCCGTGATTATTGGTGGAAGCGCGCGCAGCTTGGTCTGCCGACGCCGGAGTTTGAGCCGGTGCCGGTCCTGGCCGCGCAAAGCCAGCCTTCCTATCCCGTGGACCTTCGCACGCGCGAGAAAAACTTTCCGCTCAACAACGCTCAGTGCCGAACCTACAACGCCGCTTACGACTCAAACTGGTATCGCTGCAGCCCAAACGGTTTCGGCGCGAACGGTTCACAGAATCAAACCGGGCCATACAATCTTTACAACCCATACAATCAGTCGTCAGAGGACCAGTTTCCCGGCAGCACAGATAATCAGGATTCTCAGCAGCAGCAGCAACAACAGCAGCGTATGTCCGCTAACCCGCAGATTGGCGGTGGAACACTCGCTACCGGTCAGAATGAAGTCGTCACCGAGAACACCGCGGGAGCCACGCAGCATACTCGCGTAACTCTGCCCGCCCCCGAAATCGACTGGGATTATGCGGTCATCGAACGCATCAATCAAAACACTCTGAAGACATCATTGATCCCCTTTGATTTGGGCAAGCTGGTCATGGGCCACGATTCCAGCCAGAACCTTGAGCTCCAGCCCGGAGATATCGTCAGCATCTTCTCGCAGGCCGACATTCACGTCCCCGTTGCGCAGCAGACAAAATTCGTGCGCCTGGAAGGTGAGTTTGTCCACGCCGGGGTCTACAGCGTCAAGCCGGGAGAAACGCTGCCCGAACTGATCGCCCGCGCCGGTGGATTTACCCCCAGCGCATATCTCTATGGTTCGGAATTGACCCGTGCATCGACGCGCGCCATTCAGCAGCAGCGCATCGATGAATATGTGCAGAATCTACAACTGGAGATCAACCGCGGCACCCTCGCGCAGACCTCCTCTGCTGTCGCTTCGTCGCAGGACATCGCCAGCGCCAGTGCGGCAACCGCCAGTGAGCATGAATTGATCTCCCGCCTGCAGCAGATTCGCGCCACCGGCCGTATTGTTCTGGAAGAGCAACCGCACAGTGTTGGCATCTCGACTCTACCCCCAATCCAGCTTGAAGATGGAGACAGTTTTGTCGTGCCGTCCGTGCCTGCCAGCGTAAACGTCGTCGGCGCGGTCTACGATCAGAACTCGTTCCTCTTCGTTCCCGACCGTCGCGTGGGCGACTATCTGCATCTCGCCGGCGGTCCCAACCGCGATGCCGACAGGAAGCACGCCTTCATTATCCGTGCCGATGGCTCGGTTCTCAGCCGTGCTGCTGCCAGTGGCATATGGGGAAATACCTTTGACTCCGTCCACATTCATCCGGGCGATACCATTGTCGTTCCGGAGAAAACCTACGGACCTACTGCGATGCGAAGTTTTCTTGAGTGGTCGCAGCTATTCTCTCAACTGGCTTTAGGAGCGGCTGCGGTGAGTATCCTTCAGTAGTCGACTGAGTATCTGAAAGAAAGATTGTATGAACAACACCATTCTGGTGACCGGCGGTGCTGGATTCATCGGCTCAAACTTCGTCCTCGAATGGGTTGCGAAGACCGATGCGCAGGTGGTGAATCTCGATCTGCTCACCTATGCCGGAAACCGTCGTAATCTGCAATCCATCGAGAACCATCCCCGCCACACCTTCGTGCAGGGAGACATCTGCGACGAAGCGCTTATCGGCTCTTTACTCAAGGAGCATAAGCCGCGCGCCATCCTGCACTTTGCTGCCGAGAGCCACGTGGACCGCTCCATCACCGGCCCCGCTGCTTTCATGCAGACCAATATCTTCGGAACCTTTGCGCTGCTCGAACAGGCCCGCGCATATTGGTCGCCGCTTCCCGGCGGCGAGAAATCCGCATTCCGCTTTCTGCACGTCTCCACCGACGAGGTCTACGGAACGCTACAGCCTGAAGATCCGGCCTTTCAGGAAACCACCCCCTACGCGCCCAACAGCCCCTACGCGTCTTCCAAAGCGTCGTCTGATTTTCTTGTTCGCGCCTGGCATCACACCTACGGCCTGCCCGTGCTGACCACCAACTGCTCGAATAACTACGGGCCTTGGCAGTTTCCCGAAAAGCTCATCCCTCTCATGGTCCTCAACGCGCTCGAAGGCAAACCTCTGCCCGTTTACGGAGACGGCCAGAATGTGCGCGACTGGCTCTTCGTCGAAGATCACTGCGCCGCCATCCGCTGCGTGCTTGAAAGTGGTCGCCCCGGTGAAACCTACAATATCGGAGGCAACAGCGAGCGCCGGAATATCGAAGTCGTAAATGCGATCTGCGACATCCTCGACGAGTTGCGGCCCGACCCCTCTATCGGCGGCCGGAGAAAGCTCATCGCCTACGTCAAAGACCGTCCCGGCCACGACCGCCGCTACGCTATCGATGCCACAAAGATCGCGCGTGAGCTCAACTGGCAACCGTCCCTGCAGTTCGAGAGCGGCATGCGCAAAACCATTGAGTGGTATCTCGCGCATCTCGACTGGGTCAACGACATCCGCTCCGGTGCATACCAGCAATGGATCGAGCAGAACTACTCGGAAAGGCTGGCGCTATGAAGGGAATCATCCTGGCCGGCGGCTCCGGTACGCGGCTCTATCCGGTCACGCACGTTATCTCCAAGCAGCTGCTGCCGGTGTATGACAAGCCCATGATCTACTACCCGCTCAGCACGCTCATGCTGGCCGGCATTCGCGATATTCTCATTATTTCCACGCCGCAGGACACCTCGCGCTTCGCCGAGTTGCTCGACGACGGACACCGCTGGGGCATCAACCTTAGCTACGCCGTGCAGCCCAGCCCCGACGGCCTTGCCCAGGCCTTTCTCATCGGCAAAGACTTCATCGGCAACAACCCCAGCGCTCTTGTGCTTGGAGACAACATCTTCTATGGGCAGTCTCTCAGCCAGCAGCTCAAGCGGGCAGCGGCCAAAGACAAAGGAGCAACTGTCTTCGCATACCATGTCCACGACCCCGAGCGGTACGGCGTTGTTGAGTTCGATGCCAAGGGCCGTGCCATCAGTCTGGAAGAGAAGCCGCAAAAACCAAAGTCGAAATTCGCAGTCACCGGACTTTATTTCTACGACAATAATGTCTCTGAGATCGCCGCATCGCTCAAGCCATCCCCGCGCGGTGAACTCGAAATCACTGACCTCAACCGCCACTATCTCAATCAGGGCCTGCTCGATGTCGAGCGCCTCGGGCGAGGCATGGCCTGGCTCGACACCGGTACGCACGACTCGCTCTTTGAAGCTGCCATGTATATCCAGACCATTGAGCGCCGTCAGGGCGTCAAAATCGCCTGCCCGGAAGAGATCGCTTATCGCTACGGATACATCACCGCTGCCGATCTGGAAGCTCTGGTGCAGCCCGTCCGCAAGAGCGGTTACGGGCAGTATCTGCTCTCGCTCCTTGCAGAAATTGGCGATTCCCAGGAAACCGTCTGAAATGAAAATTCAGGAAACAGCAATCCCCGGCGTGCTTGTTCTCACACCCAGGAAATTATCTGATACGCGCGGGGCCTTTTGGGAGACTTACAACGAACGCCTCATGCAGGAGGCTGGCCTGCCGACGCAATGGAAGCAGGACAACACCTCTGTATCGGCCAGGAATGTAGTGCGCGGCATCCACTATCAGGTCACTCAGGCCCAGGGCAAGCTGGTCCGCGTAACCTATGGAGCCGTCTTCGACGTCGCTGTCGATCTAAGGCGCAGCTCCAAAACCTTCGGCCAACACATCAGCGTGGAGTTGTCGGAAGAAAACGGCGCAATGCTCTGGATTCCTCCAGGCTTCGGCCACGGATTCGCTGTCCTCAGCGAAAGCGCCGGATTCGCCTACAAAGTCACCGACTACTATTCGCCCTCCGGGGAACGAACCATCCTTTGGAATGATCCAAAGCTCGCCATCGCATGGCCAATTGCTGCGAAGGACGCGATCGTTTCCGCAAAAGACCAGGAGGGAAGCAGCTTCGATCAGGCCGAGGTTTTTGCGTGAAAAAATTTTTGATCCTGGGTGCGCAGGGTCAGCTCGGAATCGAGCTGCAAAGCGCCTTTCGCGATGTGGGCCAGGTCATTGCTCTTGGCCGGGCCGCCTGCGATCTGAGCGATCCGTCCAGCATCCGCGCGGCGGTGCGCCATGCGCATCCGGATGTAATCCTGAACGCAGCCGCCTACACCGCCGTGGATCGCGCTGAATCGGAGCCGGAGTTGGCCCTGCGAGTCAACGGCGAAGCGCCCGGAATCCTCGCTGAAGAAGCAAAGAAAAACAACGCGCTCCTCGTCCACTACTCAACGGACTATGTCTTCGACGGTTCAAAGCCCGAACCGTGGGTTGAAGACGACCCTGTGCATCCGTTGAATGTTTATGGAGCTACCAAGCTGGCAGGAGAGCGCAATATCGAACAGATCGGGGGCCGCTTTCTTATCTTGCGTACCAGTTGGGTCTTCAGCCCCCACGGCCATAATTTTCTGCGCACCATGCTGCGTCTCGGGCAGGAACGCGACGAGCTGAAAATCGTGAATGACCAGAGTGGCGCGCCCACCTCGGCGTCAGCTTTGGCAACAGCCACACACCGTCTCCTCGCTGGCACCGCAGAGCAGACCTTGCAAGACCGCGCGGGGACGTATCACATGACCTGCACCGGAGCCACCACCTGGTCTGGCTTCGCGCAATCCATCTTCGCAAAGGCGCAGGCAACCAGGCCCTGGGCGCAGATCAAAGGCATTCCATCTTCGGAATATCCAACCCCGGCCGTCCGTCCGGCAAACTCAAGGTTGTCGAATAAAAAATTAAAGGCAGCCTTCGATATCGAGCTGCCTTCATGGGAAACCGCTCTGGATGTTTCTCTGAAAACTTTAAAAATTGAACGGAGCTGAATCTGCTCAGGAAAGCAGCGCGCGCTAGTAAGCGCCCTTGCTGTGAAGAATCACGAGTACAGTCTTGCAGAGGATTTTCATCTCCATTGAAAGACTCCATCGCTCCACATATTCCACGTCCATCAAGACCCGCTCCGGGTAGTTGACGTCGCAGCGGCCGGAGACCTGCCACAATCCCGTAATACCCGGCAGCGCGGAGGCATAGGTCGGGAAATACTTCCCATACTTCGGACGCTCCTCATCCACGATCGGGCGCGGCCCAACGATGCTCATATCTCCAGCGAGCACATTCATAAGTTGAGGAATTTCATCAAGGCTTGTTTTCCGGAGCAGACGGCCAATTGGAGTAACACGGGGATCATCTCGCAGCTTATGCGTCCGCGCCCATTCCTCGCGCGCCTCGGGGTCGGAACTTAGGTGCTGCTCCAGAAGATGCGCGCTGTCTTCATA
>JBARHV010000103.1:0-15579 GCA_049799415.1 Silvibacterium sp. | reverse complement strand
GTAGTAACTTACTGGTTAACCCATCTGCGGACGCAATCGTTCCCTGGCCGATCGGTTCATCGGTGCGTAATCTCCCCTGGGTCTTGAAGAAACAAGGGCTTTGCAACGACAATGAAGGAACAATGATGAAGCTGTTTCGCTGGCTGTGGGTTGCAGCCACGCTCGCCGTGCTGGCCAATGGATTTCGCGTCGCAATGTACGTTGTCCCTGCCGATGTGAATCAGGGCGATCTCTCCCGCATTCTCTACTATCACGTGCCCACGTGGTGCGGAATGGGCCTTTTCTTCACGATCAACCTCATCTGTTCGGTGGTCTTCCTTGCCATCCGGAACAAGAACCCCGAGCGCGCGCTCAAAACGGATGCCCTGGCGCTGGCGTCGGCGGAAATGGGCGTGGTTTACTGCCTGATCGGCATGGCCACCGGATCTATCTGGGGACGCGCTGCCTGGGGCATCTGGTGGACCTGGGACGCGCGCCTTACCACCACCCTCGTTCTCTGGCTCATCTACGTTGCATACCTGTTGGTGCGCCGCTTCATCTCCGGGCATGAAATGCGCATCATGGCCGCGGTTATCGCCATCTTCGGATTTGCCGACATTCCTATCGTCTATATGTCCACCCGCTGGTGGCGTACCCAGCACCCGGCTCCGGTCTTTTTTGGTGGACCCAACACGGGCCTGGCTCCCAGCATGATGCCCGCTCTCTGGTGGAACCTTGCCGGATGGCTCGCCTGGGGCATCTTCGTGGTCAGCCTGCGCTACGCTGCCGAGCGCCGTCAGCAACTGGCCGATCAGCAGGCTGCACATGTGGCCCTGGAGGCAGCATGAACCCAATGTTCCATCGCCATCTTGTAGCGGCCTACGCCGTCGTCTGGATCATCCAACTCAGCTACCTGGGCTACGCCGCGTGGAAATGGGTCGCAGCCCGGAAGGCCCAGCAATCGGCTGGACATGATTCCGGCCCGAAATAAAATTTCTTTCCCTCTTTTGCTACTTCGTTCATTCTATTGGGTTTTCTTACTTTTTCCTCAGCGCTATTTATGGCTAATTTATTGATTCCATGGGATTTCCGGATAAGTAACTTGTTCTGCTGGCTTTTACTCCGGAGACCCTTGAAACAAATGATCCTGCATGGCTTGTTCGCAAATAATTGATTTGCTTCATGTTTTCTCTCTTTACTTTCTCTCTTTATTGGCACAGTAGAAAAGGACCGCCGACGCGGTCCTTTTTCTTGCATTCCACTCTTTCTTTTTTAGCCCCTATCTCTATTTTATCAAGATCAAAGGAAATCAACGGCATTGCACTGGGCGAGAATTATCCCCTTATAATGAACTGTTTACGATGATTCCCCGGCCCCTGAGGGGTTGACAGTTTACGGCGTTCTCTCCTGCTATGCCTGGCTTACTTTATTCCGCCCGCAGAGCCTGCATTGGCTCGACAGAGGCGGCACGGCGGGCTGGGATATATGCCGCTGCGACCGAAACCAGCAGCACCCCCAGTCCTGCCACGATGAAGCTGAGCGGGTCGTGTGCCGATAGCTGGTAGAGCATGGAAGCCATCAGTTTCGAGGCAAACCACGCCAGCGGCAGACCGATCCCAAGTCCGGCTGCGACAAGAACCAGGCTGTCGCGCAGAACCATCCACAGAACCTGCCCGCGCGCCGCGCCCAGGACTATGCGCACACCGATCTCCGCTGTGCGGCGGTTCACGCGGTAAGCCAGTGTGCCGTAAAGCCCGATTGCCACCAAAAGCGCGGCCAAACCTGCAAAGAAAATTGCCAACCGCGCGAAGAGTGCGGGCATGAGATAGGTTTCTTTGAATCCCTCGCTGAGCACTTCAGGTTTGTTCAGCGGAATATTCGGGGCCATCTCGCGCACCGCGCGGCGAATCTCCGGTAGCAGGACCATCGGGTTTCCTGAAACGCGAAGCTCAACATCCATTCGCTGCGGGGAGGGGTCCTGCTGATAGCTGTACCATGCCATCGGCATCGGCTCCTCGCCCGTTGATGTGTATTTGCTGTCGCGAACGACGCCGATAATCGTGACATGGTATTTGGGATTGCCTATTAAATGTCCAAGGGGATTTGTACCCTTCAGATAACGTTCGGCCAACGTTTGATTGACTACGATGACATTCATCGGCGCGCCTTTTTTGTCTGCGGCCGTAATGTCGCGTCCAGCAAGAATCGGAATTCCCAGCGTCTTGAAGTAATCCGGCCCAACCTCATTGGTGCGCAGCGTGCCTTTCCCGCTATCCCACGGGATTGTGCGGCCATCGACGATCAGCGCACTGTTGTCTGACCAACCCGTTCCGGGTCGAATCTCTGCCAAGGTAACGGATTCGACTCCCGGTAGCCGGCGCAGGCGTTCTGTGAGCTGATCATAGAAAGCGATCATCTGATCGTGAGAAAGCGTGCCCAGCGGATGCACTCCAAAGGCCAGCACTCTGTCCGCCTTCAGTCCCAGATCGACGTCCTGATAGTTCTGCAGCGTGCGCAGCAGCAGACCCGCACCGAACAGCAGCACCACACAAAAAGCCATTTGCAGACTGATAAGGACCTTCCCGGAAAGCACCCGGCTGCGGCTGGCCGTGGTCTGCGAACCACCAGAGCGGAGAACCAGCCCAACCGGAGCGTTTGCCGCCGCACGCAACGGGGCCAGTCCAAAGAGCAGCGCCGCCAAGGCCGAAATCGCCAGAGTGAAGAAGAGGACCGTTTTATCCGGCGCAAGGCTGACCTCAAGCGCTGACCACACTGCCAGCAAACGAGTTGCCTGCACGGCAAAAAACCAGCCAAGCAGAGCGCCTGCTGCCACCAGAATCGCGCTCTCCGCCAGCAACTGCAGAAACAGCGGACCACGGCCGGCTCCCAGCGCAAGCCGCAACGCGAACTCCCGCTCGCGGATGGAATTGCGCGCAGCCAGCAGCATGACGATGTTCACGCAGGCGATCAGCAGCACCAGCGCAACCATGCCCATCAGCACGCGCAGCGGATTTTCATAATCTGCGCTGGCCGTGCCCAGCCCGCGTGCCGGAACCATCTGCAATTCAAGCTTGTCGCTATTGGTCTTCGCCTGGCCCACCGTCTCATATGAGGACTGGACGAAGACCGGATCCATGCGTGCAACCGCCTGCTGCGGTGTCACACCTGCCTTCAGGCGCGCCATCAACATCAGACTCCACCAGTTGGGACTGCCGTAAAGCGTGTTGTTGGCGACCGGAACGCCCCATGCATTCAGTTCAGGACGATTTTGTAATGGAGTCCACAGATCGGTGGCCTCTCCGCCCGATTCAACCCCGTAAAAGTGCGGCGCGGCCACGCCGATAATGATCAGCGGCACGCCGTTCACATAAACAGGCTTGCCGATCACGCTGCTATCCCGATTGAAGCGCCGCGTCCAATACCCGTAGCTGATCACAGCGACTTGCGAGTGCTTGGTTTCATCGGCGGGCACAAACGCCTGTCCGGCAACCATATTCGCGCCCAGCGCGGAAAAGAAGTTTCCACTGACTTCGTCGGCCTGTATCTCCTCCGGTACATCGCCCGAACGAGCTACGGTTTTGGTTTGAGAAAGCGGGACATAGGCAATTACATCCGAGAAAACCGAATGATCTGCTTTTAAGTGGTTATAGATGTTGATGCCATAGCTGAGACTCGAATTACCTGTGCTGCTGGTGCCATCGGGCATATGCTCGTGCATGAGATAAAAGAGCTGGTCTGGATTTCGCACTGGAAGCGAGCGCAATAGAACCGCATTCATCACGCTGAACAGCGCGGTGTTCGCGCCAATGCCCAGCGCCAGCGTAATGACCACCGTCAGAACAAAGCCCGGCGACTTTCGCAGTTGCCGCACCGCGTAGCGAATATTCTGAAGCATCCTATGCATAAAGCCTCCGATCATCTCAATTCCCTTGCGGTGTTTCCGGCGCGAAGCGCGTGTTGCTGGACGCGCGGTCTTACTCTGTTCGCAGCGCCTGCATCGGTTCCACATACATTGCGTGCCGCGCGGGGACAAGCGTGGCCAGCGCCGCTACCGCGCACAGCAGCGCCGCGGCGACCACCAGCGCATACGGATTGGTCCCGTTTGAGCCGAGCAGCGAATCGATCCACTCCCGCATGACCAATGCCAGCGCTGCCCCAATCAGCATGCCTACCACGGTCAGCCGCAGCATCCCTGCAAACAGCAGCTTTACAATGCTGCCGCGATTCGCGCCCAGCGCCATGCGAATGCCGAACTCCCGCTCGCGGCGGCTTACCGAGTACGCCATCACGCCGTACACGCCGATGCTCGCCAGCAACAACGCAAGGCAGCCCAAGATCGCGGTGATGGTTGTCGAGGTGCGTTGCCCTGCAATCGACTGCTGCGCCAGCGCATCGAGCGACGTAACGTCAGACACGGCCTGCTCCGGATCGATCGAAGTCACGGCCTTCTGCGCAATGTTGGCCAGCGCCATCGGATCGCTGCGGGTACGGAGAACAAAGCTGAGCTGCGGCTGCGGAATCTGGCTTTCGCTCATATAGAACGCCAATCCGGGCTTGGCAGCGGGCCCGGAAAAGCGCACATTGGCCACCACCCCGATCACTGTAAAGTTGGCGTTGTCCGCGCAGCATTTGATGTGCTTGCCGAGCGCGCTTTGTCCCGGCCACAGCTTCTGCGCGGTGGCGTGATCGATAACTATGACCTTTTGCGTATCTGCCCGGTCGTCCGGTGCGAAGTCGCGCCCCTGCAGCAGCGGAGTCTCCACCGCCGCGAAATATCCCGGCGTCACATAGTGAAAGTCGGCAAACGGATTGTGCGACGCTGTGCTGTCCGGCTGACCGTCGTAGGTAAAGTCGCCATTGTCCCCCGAAGGACGGAACGGGACCTCGTCGCCTCCTCCTACTTTCGTTACGCCCGGCAGCGCCGTCAGCTTGTCCAGCAAGGTGTAGAAAAAGCGGCTCTGGTCTTCCGGCTTTGGATACTGCGCCGGTGAAAGCGAAACCGTCATGGTCATCGTATTCTCCGGGTTCATGCCCGGATCGGTATGCAGCAGGTGGATAAAGTAAAACGCCATGTTCAGCGCGCCCGCCACCAGCAGCATGGAGAGCGCGATCTCCGCAATCACGAGCGCCGCCCGCGTGCGGTTCTGCTCCCGCGATTCGGTTACCGTGCGCCCCTGCTGCAGCGCGTCCTTCTCATCCTGCTTCAAAATGCGCAGCGCCGGAATCAGCCCAAACAGCACTCCTGTGCCCACCGCCAGCAGTGCTGTAAACGCCAGCACCATCCCGTCCAAATGGACCTGCGAAGGCGGCACAAAATTCTTCGGCCATGCTGCGATGGGAATGTGCGTGAGGCTTTCTGCAATTAGAAGCCCTGCCGCCGCTCCTGCAATGGACAGCAGCAGGCTCTCCGTGAGCGTCTGCTGAATCATTCGTTTGGGCGAAGCGCCCAGCGCCCGGCGTACCGCGAACTCACGACCCCGGTTGGCGGCACGCGCCAGCAGCATATTCGCAAGGTTTACGCACGCAATCAACAGAATGAAGCCAACCGCCGCCTGCAACATGAGCAGGATCGTATGCAGGTCGCCAAAGACGGCCTCGGAGAGCGGGTGTATCTCCAATCCGTGCTTGTTATCGGGAAACTGCTTGTCGATCTGTGCCTGGATGCCGCGCAGCTCCGACAGCGCTTCGCCCTGGGTGACTCCGGGGCGCAGCAGACCGACCACAAACAGGTAATTCCAGCCGTGCCGTATCTCCGGCGGCGCGGGCTCCAGCGGGACCCACACCTGCGCGGGCCTCACATTGTTGACCAGCGCCGGAACCACTCCCACGACCGTATACGCTTTGCCGTTCAGGTTGATGGGCTTGCCCACAATCGACGGATCGCTGCCCAGCTTCTGACGCCAAAAGTCTTCACTCAGCACACAGACCGGCGCCGCGCCCTTTACGTGCTCGTTGGCAAGAAAGCTCCGCCCTACTGCAGGCTGCAGGCCGAACATCTGGAAGTAGCCTTCCGAGACAGACTCAACAGCCAGCCTCTCCGGATTGTCGTGCCCGGTCCAGGTCATTGGCCGGGAGGCGGATGCCACGACCTGTGAAAATGTCCGGCTCTGATCACGCCACTGCTCGAAGTCTGGATACGAGGAGGAAAAATACGCCCCCTGTGGGTAGACATTCTTGATCGCCAGCATCCGGTCGGAGTTGGGATACGGAAGCCGTAATGCGCCGTGGATGATGCTGTAAATCGCCGTGTTGGCTCCAATGCCCAGAGCCAGCGTAAGGACGGCCACCAGCGTAAATCCGGGTGACTTGCGAAGCTGCCGCAGTGCGTAGCGAATGTCCTGGAGCAGGATTTGCATGGAACCTCCACTGAAGGAGGGAGCAATTTCAATGCCGGGCTAAATTGCTGAGACGAAAGAAACAGCCGGCAAACAACTGTCCAGAATTGAAAAGAGTTGTCCGATTTCGGACACGCGGACGACGAGCGATCCCGGCCATATGACGAGCAGCCTGGCTAAAGCGCCAGTTTCGACGTGCGTGTCTTGTCCAGCACCGGCGCCGGTTGATGCGGCCTGGGACGGCCCGTGACGATCTCCAGAAAGACATGCGCGGCGCGCGTCAACGTTTTGTCCTTCCGGTAAATCAGCGCCAGCTCCCGGTTCAGGCGAATGCCTTCGATCTTCAGAATCTTCAATGCGCCGCTCCTTGAGTCTTCGGCCACATTGCTGCGCGGTAAGAACCCAATGCCCAGGCCGGCGATAATCAGCCGCTTGAGCAGCTCGCTCGACTCCACTTCCATTGCCACCCGCGGCTGCACGTCATGGTTGCGAAACAGGTCTTCGATCAGCTCGCGCTGCCGTCCCTGCTTGGGCAACAGCAGCGAGTGCGGCAGAATCTCCGCAAACTTCACCATCTCGCGCTCGGCCAGCGGATGCTGGCTCGGCGCAACCAGCACCACATCGTCGCGCTGCAGCGTATCCACGGTTAATCGGGCATCTTTAACGGGCAGCGAGACTACGCCAAAATCTACCTCGCGGCTCAAAACCGATTCCACGGTCCTCAATCGATCGGCGCGCACAATGCTCAGCCCTACGCGCGAATACTGCCGTTTGAACTGCGCAAAGACCGCGGGCAGAACGTAGAGGCTGGTAGCCTCATTTGCGCTGACGGAAATTTCGCCGCGCGGCGTACGATGCAGCTCTCCCACCGTGACCATAATGTGGTTGTGGCACTGCAGGCAGTGCTCGGCGAACGGCTCAAATACCTTGCCCGCCGCGGTAAACGTGACCTTGCCGCCGTCACGGTCGAACAGCCGCGCCCCGACTTCATTCTCCAGTGTGCGAATCTGCGCGGAGATCGCGGGCTGCGTCACCATGAGCTTTTCAGCCGCACGCGAGAAACTGCGCAGACGGCTTACTTCCATAAACGTTCGCAATTGCTCAAAGTCCATGTTCGTCTCGCGCCCTGGTTCCGTGGGATTGCCTCCATTCTATCTGCAGTCGGCGCGCACCTGAACCAAATTCCTCAATCCTCTATCATTGCCGCAACATCGATTTTCGCTGCGCGCTCTTCCTTCATGGCCCAATTCCTATCCAGCACTCTAGTCACAGCGCTCGCTCAAAAGGCAGGCTTCTCGCTTGCCGGGATTGCGCCTGTGCCCGCGGCCGGTTCCGACACCACACGCGAAGAGCGCAGCCGCTTCGAGCAGTGGATCGCATCCGGAGCCGCTGGAGAGATGGAATACCTGAAGCGCCGCAACGAGCAGGGTGAGCTGGTGCGATCCTCGCTCCACGCCGTCTTTCCGTGGGTGAAATCGGTGATCGTCTGCGCAGCGAATTACAACTCCGCCCAGCCCCACTCCATTGATCCTGCGCCCGTAGACGCTGCGTGGATCGCGCGCTATGCTTGGTCCGGGTCCCAGACGAACGGCGAGCAACCGCCGCGCCCCAGCGACTATCACAAGGTGCTGCTCAAGCGCCTGCAATCCCTCGACGCTGCTCTTAAAGACCACCTCGACGCATTCGAGTCACGCTGTTATGTCGATACCGGGCCGTTGGTGGAGCGTGTTTATGCGCGTTACGCAGGCATAGGATGGACCGGTAAAAATACCTGCATCCTTAACCAGCAGCTCGGCTCCTGGCTCTTTCTCGGAGTCATTCTCACCTCGATTGAAAGCCAGCCCGACCAGTTCCCTCAGCTCGCCGCTGATCGCTGCGGAAGCTGCACCCGCTGTATCGACGCCTGCCCCACACAGGCGCTTACGCCGTATCAGATGGACGCGACTCGCTGCATCTCGTATTTGACCATCGAGAAGCGCGGCCCTATTCCCGAAGAACTGCGTTCCGGCATGGGGCGGCAGGTCTTCGGGTGCGATATCTGCCAGGACGTATGTCCGTGGAATCGAAAGTCGCACGAGAGAGGTATGGACGCTGAAGACCCCGACCTTGCGCCGCGCACTGCGCTCGTCAACCCCACGCTCGACTGGCTTGCCGGAATGACGGAAGAAGGTTTCGCACATTGGTTCTATGGGTCGCCTGTCAAGCGCGCAAAATTCGAGGGCTTTCGCCGCAATCTCGCTATTGCGATGGGCAACAGCAGGCTTGCCCGCTACCTGTCACGGCTCGATGAGTGGTCGCGCGCTGAAGACGCAGCTCTACGTGAAGCCGCATCGTGGGCCATCGGACAGCTCACGCCGAATGGGTCGAAAAAATAGCACGCCGTTGGCAAGCGCACCCGTGTGTCTTGTCCACCATTCATGTCTGGATATACTTTTTGCTGGGTTTTAAGGAGAGTCACACCATGGGTCAAAGCCTGCACGCGCTGGCGAGCAAGACTTCCGCGACAAAAAACACAGGACGCTTTCTGAGAGCTTCCATGCTCTTTCTCGCGCTTGGGATTTGTGGCGTATTGCCCTCCAGGGCCGATGCACCGAAAGAATTGAAGCCCGTTGTGATGACCCACTATGGAGCTGTCTCCGGCGAGGTCGAGCCTGTATCTCACGTAAGTTCCTTCAAGGGACTGCCCTTTGCCGCGCCGCCTGTTGGAGACCTGCGCTGGCGCCCGCCGGTGCCGCCCGCAGCGTGGAAGGGCGTGCGCGACGGATCGCACTTCGACGCCAGCTGCATGCAGCGCGTTCACGGCGACTCCCTGCCCTGGACGAAAGAGTTCCTCGTTCAGAACCAGGTCAGCGAAGACTGCCTCTACCTCAATGTCTGGACGGCGCGCACTGCAACGAATGCCAATCTGCCCGTCATCGTCTTCATCCATGGGGGAGGCTTCGTGGAAGGCTCCGGCGCGATCGCCGTCTACGACGGCACTCACCTCGCGCGCACCGGAGCCGTTGTCGTCACCATCAACTATCGCCTCGGCGTGTTCGGCTTTCTTGCCTACCCTGGTCTTACGGCTGAATCGCGCCACCATAGTTCCGGCAACTACGCCCTTCTCGATCAAATCGCCGCACTCAAGTGGGTACAGGGCAATATCCGCGCCTTTGGCGGCGATCCGCATCGCGTCACCATCTGGGGCCAGTCCGCCGGAGCCTTCAGCGTGGGTGCGCTTCTTGCTTCGCCTGAGGCCAAAGGACTCTTCCAGCGCGCGCAGGCTGACAGCGGACTGGGGATTGTCAGTCTCCCTGTGCCTAGCCTTGCCGTTGCCGAGCAGGAGGGTCTGCGCTTCGCCGCAGAGCATCATGCGAACAGCCTCAGCGAGCTGCGCGCGATTTCTGCCGAGGACCTTTTGCCCGGCCCCGGCGACCATTTTCTCCGCTTTGAGCCCATTGTTGACGGCTGGGTTCTCCCGGCAGCGCCGAACGCACTCAACCGCAGCGGCGGAGACAACGATGTTCCTGTAATCACCGGCTACCAGGCGAATGACGGCTGGCTGTTCTCGCCGCCGATCCACTCCGCAGCTGATTACGATGCGCTTGTGCGCCGACTCTATGGGTCCATGTCTGGAGAATTCGAGCGCGTCTATCCGGCCAGCAGCCTTGCGCAGATGCAACAAACGATCGTGGAGAGCAATCGTGATCGGGACCGGGTGTCCATGTTTCTGTGGGCCAGCGAAAGGATGCAGCACCACAAAGGCCCGGTTTATACCTACTTCTTTGACCGCGGCATCCCCTGGCCGCAGCATCCGGAGTTCGGGGCCTTCCACACCGGAGAGATTCCTTACTTCTTCCGCAATCTCGACGCACTCGACCGGCCCTGGGAGCCTGTGGACCAGGAAGTGTCCCGCATCGCCTCTTCCTATCTGAAGGCTTTTGCAGCCAGAGGAAATCCCAACGCGCCGGTGCTGCCGCAGTGGCCTGCCGTCAACCCGGGTGCTCCTCAGACTATGGAGATTGGCGCGAAGACGCAGGTCATGCCGCTGGCCGACCCGGCACGGTATCAGTTCTGGGTCCGTTACTTCCACTCACCAGAGGGCAAGAACGCGCCGCCATTTTAACAGAAGATTTTCTCGAATCGCTTTCATACAACCAGAAGCAGGGTCGCTCTTTGCGCCGGACAGGGAAGGTGGAGCAAATTGTCCCGGGCTGAAATGACCCGGAACGTCCGGCGGATCTTGTTTCAGCAAAAGATCAGACGGCGCGTTCCACGTTTGCCGCGTTCAATCCCTTCGGCCCCTGCTGGCACTCGAACGTTACACCCTCGCCTTCGTTCAGTGTCTTGTATCCCGCGTCCTGAATTGCCGAGAAATGCACAAACACGTCCTCGCCTGTGGAACGCTGGATGAATCCGTACCCTTTGGCACCGTTAAACCACTTCACTACACCGTTTTCCTTCATCAAACAGCTCCTTGCAAATGCTGGTTCTGCGCCACTTCCATTCAAAACGATTGGGAATGGACATCAATTTATGGCAGGAAACTTTGTCGAACGCAAGTAAAATTTTCCCTTGCAGACCATCGCACATGGTTATTACCAAAGGCCATTGTCCCAAAGTACCCTCCGGTTATTACCACCGCGCCGCCCGGTCGGCAAATGCCTTAGCATCAGGAAAGAAGCATGACTGAACTCACTGCCACCAGCCCGGCGGCATCTCCGGTTGCCGGCCCGGGTCTTGATCCGGGTCTTGATCCGGGCCTTGCGCCCGATCCTCCTGCGCTCGACCGTCCCCAATCCGGATGGCAGCCACAGATCGTCTCCCTTGCCCGTTATCTCGCGCAGAGCGAGGTCCACACTTACGCCTTCAGTGTCGCGGCCAATGCCATCCTGTCGCTCTTCCCGTTCATCGTGCTGACCTGGACCATCGAGCGGCGTCTCTTCCACTCGCCGGGCATGGAAAGCATCCTCACCGACCTGCTGCGCTACTTCCTGCCCGCACACCAGGATTTCGTGGTTCGTAACATGGGCCTGCTCGCCCATCCACGCGGCAAAGCACAAATCATCTCCATCATCACTTTGCTCATCTCTTCTACCGGGGTCTTTCTGCCCCTCGAGGTCGCCCTCAACCGCGTCTGGAAGGTCACCAGCAACCGTTCGTATCTGCGGAACCAGCTCATCTCGCTTGGACTCGCCTTCTGCGTGGGCCTGCTTGCGCTGTTCTCGATCGTCTTCACCGCCGCCCAAAGTCACCTGCTTGCGATCCTCTTCCACGGCAGGACGGAGAACGCCGTCTTCACGTTCCTCGCACACGCTATTCTGCGCATCTCCGCGGCCATCTTCAGCATCGGCATCTTCTTTCTTATTTACTGGATTCTCCCTAACCGCAAGCTGCCGGTGCGGGCTGTGCTGCCTACTGCCATCGCCGCCGGGCTTCTTTGGGAGGTCGCTAAAACCATCTACGTTCTCGTGCTGCCCTGGATGAATCTGGACGCCGTCTATGGCCCCTTTTCCGTCTCCGTAGGCCTCATGATCTGGGCCTTTCTCACCGGGCTTATCCTGCTCGCGGGAGCACAGTTTTCTGCCACTCGCCACGCCCTGCGGCTGGCCCACCAGGCCGATGTTGAGGAGAAAGCGAAAAAGCGGGCAGCTGATGGTGCGGTCAGCTAAAGTCCGGTCAGCTGATCAGGCTGTCAGCTAAGAAGCGGTCAGCAGTAAGACAGTCAGCGGCGTTCGAGGAGAACAAGCCTGGCTCTCGCGCAACAAAGACTTCTACAGTGAAAAGCCCGCTGATCGCCTTTTTGCTGACCGGAGTTTGGCTACCCGTTTCATTGCTGACCGCTTCATCAGCTAAACTCATCCCAGCCCATGGGACACCTTCGCAACTTTGAAGCCAGCGTCTTTCGCCGGGTCCGCCGCGACCCTCCTGAAGGCAAAATTCACCGCATGGCCTTCTGGCTGCTGCTGGCCTATCTGGTCTTCCTGGTCGCGCAGCTGCTGCCCAGCCCGGTTGGCGACTTCTTCCGCGCCGTCGGCGACTTCACCCTGTTCCTGCTGGTTATCTTCGCCATTCCTCTGCTCTGGCGCTGGCTCCTGAGCCACGTTCTGTGGAAGGTGCGGAACCGCCTCATCGTCACCTATCTGCTCATGGGCCTTGCGCCCGTTGTACTTTTTGTCACGCTCGCGCTTATTCTGCTTTACGTCTTCTCCGGTCAGTTCGCGATCTTCGCCGCCAATGATGTGATCGAGTTGGAGAAGGCGCATATCTCCTCAGAAAACCGCGCCTTCGCCATCCATGCCGCGCACATCCTTGCCGCTAATCCCAAAGCAGCATCGCTCAGCCTGCCCGAGTTCGAGGACACTGCCTCGGGCCATGCACACACCAGCATTGCCTTCGCCGCTTTTGAGAATGGCAGGCCCATGCCGCTGGCGCCCGCCGACTTCAACGATACGGCGATCCAGCAGCCGCCATTCTGGGTCCACGGCACCTTTACCGGAGTTGTTACCGACCAGGGCGGCCTTTACCTGCGCGCCGTCGATACGCAAAGCGTTGGCGCCGCCACTGTCACTACTGTCACCACCCTGCCACTGGAAAAGGACAACGTCGATCAGATCGCCCGCGGCCTGGGATCGGTAACCATTGCTTCCGACCTGGCCATCGAGAACCGTGGCGAGACGCCTGCAAAACCCCAAACCCGCGTTTCGCTGGGCGGCTCTGGGAAAAACTCCGGCGTGCAGGTCTCAGTCAACGGCAAGAGCTTCAACGAACTCGCCGAAGAGCCCAGCAATTTTACTGTGGAGGGCGGAAAGCTCCCCGCCAAAATGCATTTCTACGACATTCCCGTCACATTTATTGCTCCGCTTGAGACGCTCGACTGGCAATCCGGCAAACCCGTTTCCACTTTCGCCCGCGTCGACTCGCGTCCCTCACTGCTTTACCAGCGTCTCTTCATCTCGTCCCTCAAAACAACTGCCCCCGTATTGCAGGACGTGCTCATCAGCATAGCCATCTTCTTCGGGCTGCTTGAGCTCTTCGCGTTTTTCCTGGCCGTGCGCCTCAACCGTACCATCACGCGGTCAATCCGCGATCTTTACCACGCCACCCAGGCCATCGATCACGGCGACTTCACTCATCGCATTTACGTTACCCGCAACGACCAGTTGGCCGCGCTCAGCCGCTCCTTCAATACCATGACTGCATCCATTGGACGCCTGCTCGTGGAGCAGCGCGAAAAGGAGCGACTGCAAAGCGAGCTCTCGATTGCGCAGGAGGTCCAGGCCAACCTCTTTCCGCGCAGCAGCATTAACCTGCCCATGCTTGAGCTGCACGGAGCCTGCTACCCGGCGCGCACCGTCAGCGGAGACTACTACGACTTCCTGGTGTTCGGCGATACCGGCCTGGGCATTGCCCTCGGCGACATCAGTGGCAAAGGCATCTCCGCCGCGCTGCTCATGGCTACGCTCCACTCCGCTGTCCGCGCTTATCGCTTCGCAGGCGAAGAGCTCATCCTCGAAGGCAATGTAGCTGCGGCGATCGCCGCCACGCATCTCGCCGGAGTGGAAGAGGCGGATTGCGGCCATCAATTTGAGGAGCCGGGAAAAATCCTGGCACTCCTCAACCGGCATTTGTACCGCAGCACCCAGCCTGAGAAGTACGCGACCCTTTTTCTCGCGCACTACGACGGAGCCAATCGCCGCCTGATCTACTCCACCGGAGGCCAGTTGCCGCCGCTGCTACTGCGCACCGATGACTCGGTGGCCCGTCTCGACTGCGGCGGCACCGTGGTTGGCCTTATCGACAATATGAGCTATGAGCAGAGCGTCGAGCAGCTTAACTCGGGAGACATCCTCATCGCCTACAGCGACGGGGTCACGGAGCCGGAAAATGAGTTCGGCGAATTCGGTGAAGATCGCTTGCTGGAAATCGTGCGCCGCCACCGGCACCTGCCCCTGGACGCCATCTCCGAACAGGTCATGCAGTCACTCCGGAGCTGGATCGGCGGCCAGGAGCAGCCCGACGACATCACCCTTGTCCTCGCCCGCCAGCGCTAGGCGTTCCGCATCGGCGGCCATGGTTATGCCTAAGATCAGCGCGCGCGCTTGCTACTTTTGCGAGCTTTTGTCTTTCCATTGCGCAGCGCCGACCCTCTAGGATAGCCCGTCGACTGCCGCACAATCAGCTTTGTGGTAATTGTCTGCTGCTCCCGCTTCTCTGGAGTTTCCCGGATCGCCCGCAATGCGTCGAAGGCGCCGCGCGCCAAGTCATTCCGCGACATCCGCACCGTCGTCAAGGGCGGGTACACAAACTCTGCGAGGTGCACATCGTCAAAGCCGATCACTGAGATATCTTCCGGAACCTTCAACCCGGTGCGCGCCAGTACACGCAGCGCCCCGATCGCCGTCATGTCGTTCGAGCACATCACCGACGTTGGCAGCTTCGGTCCTTTCAACAGCTTCTCCATCGCCGCCATGCCGCCTTCCAGCGTGTGATTGCCCTCCAACAGCCAGCCCTCCTCCGGCGTCGCACCAATCTCCTCCAGTGACCGCAGAAACGCCGCCTTTCTCAACTGGGACGAGCGCTGCTGGAGCGGCCCGCTGATAAAGCTGAACTCCCGGTGGCCGAGCGCCGCCAGATGTTGCACCCCTTCGCGAATCCCCTTGTGGTAATCCACGATCAGCGCGCGCACCAGCGGCACGGGAGGAGCTGTGTCCACGAACACCATCGGCACATCCCGCGACGCCAACTCGTCCAGCAGCGGCTGCTCGATGCCGAATGTCATCACCGCCACGCCTTCCACATTGCGCTCCAGCATTCGCCGGATACACATATCCATCTGGGCCAGATCGTAGTTCGTGGAGCCGATCAGGATCTCATAGCCATTGCGGACTGCGACCTCTTCGAATCCCTGAATCAGTTCCGGGAAAAAAGGGTTGGTGATCTCCGAGATCAGCAGCCCGAACAGGCGGCTTCGCCCGGAAACCAGCGACCGCGCCTGCGTGTTTGGAAAATAATTCAACGCATTGATCGATTTCCACACGCGGTCGGCGAGTTGCTTATCCACCGTTGGCACGCGGTTGATGGTGCGCGAAACCGTGGCGATTGAAACCCGCGCGTGTTTGGCAACGTCTCGAATGTCGAGACGCCGCTTCTCATTCTTTGGCAATCGTGAACTTCTCTTTCCTGGCACAAATGCCGCCTTTCGGTCGTGCGTCGGTCTGAAACTCTATTGTGGAAGGGTACAGGTTTAGCTGCCGAAGGATATCTCTTCAGACCAGATCGACTC
>JBARHV010000102.1:0-2778 GCA_049799415.1 Silvibacterium sp. | reverse complement strand
AGGTAAGCATGATCTTCGAATATCGGTCTGTCATTTCGCTACCTCCCCGCCACTTCGGCGAGGGCCCGTACGCCTATCGCCGTTGCTTTGCCTCTCCGCCGTTGCTGACACGCTATTTTGTGATGTGACAGGTGCCAGGCGATCCAACCCGCGCGGCGTCGTCCTTACTCCCTGGATGCAGCCCGGCGCCTCGGCCGTCGCGTGTTCCAGACGGACAAATCCTCCTTGCCGTCCCGTGCGGGCCACACGTTGGGTAAATCACTGACCCCCTCGTGCAGGTCGAGGAATTTCTTGACCGCCGGAATGTATCTGCCCCCCAGGAGGAAGTGGACCTTTGGGAAGCCTCGGTGCTCGTAAAGGGCGACAAATTGCTTCCACTCCTTGACGCGTCCGACCCCGACGATCGCCCGGGCGAGCTGATCGTCGGTCGCGTAAAGGGGCAGTTGATCGAGCGGTCCATAGGTCGACATTTCTGCCCTCCGCGGAGGCAAGTGGATGGACAACCGACCAAGCGGTCTTTCCACGTCGGCCGTCAAGACATCGCATCCGACACAGATTTGTGTCGGCGTGTCGCTATTCCAATGCGACGAGTTGCGGGGCGCATGCTTTGCGTTCGTTCGCCCATGCAAGGCAGTCGTTCAGCTCTGCGATGATCGACGACACGCGGCCTAGGTCGAGCGCCGGCCTGTACGGGTTGGGCGAGCCGTCGTCGCGCGCAGCCCATTCCTGGAGCTTGCGCTCGATGCGCTCCCACCTGTCGAGTTCGTGGCCGATAAAGGTGGCTTTGTCGCCGTCGTCGGAAAGTCGGTCGAGCATCGGCGCGATATGCCTTTCAAAATACGCGTCTATGTCTGGATATGTTCTGCTGGCTTCTGTCTGGCTCAAAGCGATGCGGTGTTCCTGGGTCATTTCCTAATCTCCTTTCAGGTTGAGACGGGAATTTGAGGCCGCTTCTAACGCGGCCTCTCTTGTGCGAGCTCTGATTCAGCGCACCACTGCAACAGCTTGTCCAACACCGACGCGATCGATCTCGGCGCGCACGCGGGCCATCCAATCCGCCACGTAGCCGCGCAGGATGCGCGAGTTTGACGTGTCAGCGGCGAAGGCCGAGAACGGCTGCCCGCGCTGCTGAACCGTCTCGGCGGCAACCTCGTTGAGTTGAGGGACGTCGACCATCCGCGGCTTCATTGCGGCGAGGGCTTCGCCGAACCGCGGGTCTTTCTCCCACCCGAAATAGTCCGTCGCGTTGACGTGGTTCTTCACGAAAAACAACTCGAGCTTGCCAGCGATCGTCTTGTTGGCCTCGACGACCTCGGACAACGACGCGACCGAGGGGCCGAGCAGATAGAGCAGGACTAGCCGCACAGCGCCGGCGCGCACGTCATTGAGGATGCCGACACGCTCGAGCATCGCGATCGTAGGCGTCAACATGCCCGCGCCGACGTCAATAATGGTGAGCGGCCCGGGGTTGTCGAAGGCGTGCATCTGCGCCGTCGTCGAGCTCAGGTCGAGGATTTCGGCCTTCGGATAAAAGCCGCGCAGATCGCCGGCGGGCGCCTGGGTGTCAATCAAGCGCGGCTTTGCGGCTTGCAGGTAGTCGGCCAGGGCGCGCGCCACGGTGGTCTTGCCGACGCCGCCTTTGTCGGCGCCAACGAGGACGATGACCGGCGGTTCGTCGATTAGGGGAGGGGCTGTGGATACCATCTTCGTTTTTCCTTCTATGAGTGGCGGATCGAGCGACCAAAGCGCGCCGTCCTTGCTCGCCTTCGCCTCCCGATAATCGATCTGCCACATCTCGTGTTGCTCGACGGGACCACCGGGAGGCGAATAGTAGGCGGTCACTCTGGAGCTGAGCTTCGTAGGCATGCGACTCGCCGGCTGACGTTCTTGACTCGCTCCTGAATTACGTTGAGCACGGCCTGTAGCGGCTCGAGGTTGCACACCGCGCTGTCGGCCAGTTCAAAAGCGGCGGAGACGAGGGTCTCCGTGGTGTCTAAGTCATCGTGGATGTTGAGAAGGCTATCGGTCATTGGGTCTCTCCTGTGGAAAGCTTGCGCTCGACAAGATAACGGGTACCTGATATTTTCATTCTGGTCAATATCGGATACCCGAAATAGGTGGACAGCTGTGGGGCGAATCAAAATCTGGGACACTCAGTTCAGGATTAAATGGCTTTCGTCATGGCTGCGGCGCCTAAAGGCGGTCGCCAAGTCGAGCGATGAGGATGCTGCGGCTGTGGCCCGCACCGCGATCGAACGCGAGGTCATGAAGCGGGAAAAGAAACTTGGAATCACGGCCGAAAAGGAAGGGCGGCGAAAATGACCAAGACGGGAGTGACCAAGACGCGCTCGCGGCCAAACAGGACTGCGACCGCCTATCACGAAGCCGGTCATGCCGTTGCCGCCTGGGCGCAGGGCGTCAAGGTGCTCAAGGCTTCAATAATTCCCGACGCTGAAACGGACGGTTGGGTTCAACACGCACCGGTGTGGAAGAACGTCAATCTAGAAGTCGATCGTTCAGCACGAGCGGCTGGAAAAATCCGGGAGAATATCGTCATCTGTCTTGCCGGAGGACAGGCGCAGCGCCGATATGCCCCGCGATCCTTACGCAATTGGCATAGGGGCTCTGACTACGAGGGTGCGGTCGATCTGGCCTTCGACTATTGCGGCTCCGAAGCTTCCGCCAGCGCGAGAATCCTATGAAGCTGTGGGAAGCCGCATTCCTTTCGCCGCTGAATGCCGTTCGGCTGATCGTCGCCCTGACGAACTCCAACGGCGA
>JBARHV010000101.1:0-11375 GCA_049799415.1 Silvibacterium sp. | reverse complement strand
TTGTAGATGAGATGAAGGACAGTACGAAGCCTCACGATGCACCTTATTATCAAATTGCAATTGCACCTTCAGAACTCACAGCTAGTGCGATGGCAACGAAACAGTATTTCTCAAGAGAGGACTTCATTGCGGACCTGCAGCTGAGGCTTGGATACGCAGATCGGGCTATAGAGAGATTCTTTGCCCACCCGGAGCGGCATGGTACGTTAGTGAACCATCCTTTGAGTGAACAGGACGCCCTGTATTTTGGCTGGCGCCCGGACTGCGACAAACGCTAATTGAAGTTTGATATAGAAATTTCACGTTTGCGGCAAAACAGCCGGCGCCAGCCTGGGCCTCGAGCTCTTCAAGCACTGCCACGGCGGTCGCGGAAAGATCGAGCCGCATCTTGTCGAAGCGGCCAGCGGCCATTTGCTCAACTTCATTTCCCCCCTCAATCCATCGTCCTGGATAACCAAGCCTCTCCCCCACCGCTTTCCTCTTCCGGCAGCTAAGGCGGGATCACAGATACAGTATCCCGTCCAGCTCTGTGCAGGGTCGCCACTCCCTGCTGGCCGCGGCGACTTGGCTCCTCTTTGTGTCCTGATAAACGATGATAAATTATCTTTTTAAAACAAGATTCAACCTGACAACCCCAACGAATATGGAGCGAAGGAGCCTATGAAGCCAGTCAAAACAATTTGCTGCTGCGGCAGATGGGTAAAGAAATCCATCTCTTTATATCTGGCTCTGCTGATAGCAGCGCTTATCTGTGCTGCTGATGTCAGGCTGGCTTGGAGTAGCAATGGCGTCCACGATCTGAAGACCAGGCCGTGGATGGATACGCATCTCTCTCCGGATCAGCGGGCGGATCTCTTTGTTCGTGCGATGACTTTGGATGAGAAGATCCAGCTTGTTCACGGCAGTGATGCGATGCATAACCAAATTCCCGGTGCTCTCGGGGACGATGGTTTTGTGCCTGGCATCCCGCGCCTCGGTATTCCATCTCTTCAACTGGTTGGCGCGAGTGTGGGAGTCACCAATCAGGGGGACCGCAAGAATGGACACGCCACTGCGTTGCCGTCGACCGTAGCCGAGACCGCAAGCTGGGATCCTGCCTTGGCACAGGACTATGGGACAGTCATTGGGCGAGAACTTCGTAAACTTCAACCCGTTGCAGTCATTCCAATCGTTTTCTGGAGGCTTTATGAATGAGAAAGAGTTTACCCGGCGAAGTTTTCTGAGAACATCTTCGGCAGCAGGCCTGTTGGCGGCAACGGGATCGCTCGGGATGGCCCAGGCTGCATCGACGGGCAACAAGGAACAGCGGCCACCTGCAGCCGTAAACCCTAAAAGTACGGGATCTGACGGTTTTCGCACCTTGCAAGTGGATGCCGGTAAAGTTACTGGCGAGATCCGTTCGTATCAGGGGCTGAACGGGCAGCCTACTCCGGCGATGGCGGGACTTCCTGACCTGGTTCGGCAATACAAGGAGCTGCACATCCAACTGGTGCGGACCCACGATTTTATGGGACCGACAGATGTGGATGCGAAGTTCGATTTTAAAAACAGCGACCTTGCGTGGCTGATTCCGGACGACAGGCAGCGCAAAGGCGTAGTTGAGGCCGGCAACAAGAGCATTATCTTTCCCGACATTACCGCCGACCCTGAAAAACCTGAGAGTTATAACTTCGGGCCGACAGATAAGGTGCTGGCCGACATTCATTCAAGCGGCGCAGCCATCTATTACCGCGTGGGACGCAGTTGGGGCACGAATACCGAACCGCCCGCCGATTTCGACAAGTATGCCAGCGCGGTGAAACACATCGCCATGCATTACAACCAGGGCTGGGCAAATGGTTTTCATTACCACATTGAATACTGGGAGTTCTGGAATGAACCAGATGGCGCCTTCTGGGCCTCAACCCCTGAGCAGTTCTACCAGCTTTATGAAAAGACCGCGCGGGCTCTCAAGTCAGTCGATCCTACGCTTAAGGTGGGAGGTGTCGGCCTCGCCGACCCCTCGAACTCTGGGCCTTTCCGCGAAGGCTTTCTCGATTATTGCGCCGCGCACCACGCGCCGCTCGATTTTTACTCCTGGCACACCTATGCTCGCGAAACCGAAGATCCCTATGACAGCGTCCGGGCGTCCAGAGGCATGCGAAACTTATTGGATCAGCACGGATTCCCCACGGCGGAAAGCATTCTGTCGGAGTGGAATCTGTCGTGGGATTTCACGGCGCAGGAAGAAGACGAATTGCGCGGCGCGCATAACGCCGCCTTTATTGGCGCGGTCCTGAGCTATCTCCAGGATGCTCCACTCGATTCAGCGATGTTCTATCGCGGCGACGCAGCCTGGATGGGGCTCTTCGACTTGCAAGGGAAGTATTACAAGACTGCCTATGCATTCAAGGCCCTGGGGCAGATGCTGGAGACGCAGCACCGGCTTGCTGTTACAGGCACGGATACCGTTGGCTTTGCCGCGCTTGCGGGCCGGTCCGCAGATGGCAGGATGGTGCAGATCCTCATTAGCAACTATGCAATTCCAGCCAACTACAAGCCCAAGGAGATGCTTAAACCCGGAGACCCGCCGCCGCCCAGCGAGCCTCAGCAATTCAATAACATTGTTTATCACGACAATGCCGGTTACCAACTCACGGTCAGCAATCTTCCATGGGGCAAATCTTCGTTCAAGCTCAAACGCTACCGCATCAGCAAAACCCAAAACCTGGAGCTGGTTGAGGAGAAGACCAGCGCCGGCGATACGGTGAAACTCGATAATGCAATGCCCACCGATACCGTTGAGCTGATCGTTCTAGAACGCCAATAGCCGTGCTGTTGCAGGTAAGAATGTGGCCGCAGAACCCGTCTTCACCCGCATATAGAACGGCTCTAAGGCGCCACCTAAAGGTTATCGGCTTGGGCGTGGTCCCATTCTGTGCCTAATGCGATCATCCCATAGCTGTGGGATGAGTACGACGCGGAAGCGAAAACCCCTCTCTTCCCATTTGGGTTCGGCCTGTCCTATACGAGCTTCGCCTACTCTCATCTCCAGGTGTCGTCCAGGGATCATGGTCCCATCGTGACATTCACCATCACAAACTCAGGAACTCGCTCTGGCGCGGAAGTTGCCGAAGTCTATCTTGCCCTGCCCGACAGCTCCGGCGAACCTCCGAGGCGGCTTGTAGCCTAGCAGAAAGTGATGCTCCAACCAGCGGAGTCTCGCTCGGTCGCCGTCAAAATTGATCCCAGAATGCTTGCAATATTTGACACTGACCAAAATGCCTGGAAGATCCTGGCGGGAGATTACCGCCTATATGTCGGAAGTCCTCACGTCAGTTTCTTCTGCACTCCAAATTCTCGGTTCAGAAGGCTAGAACTGTGCGCTAGCTAGCCAAGCTAGATAGCACATCGGGTCGCACGCTTGTATTTGTCGATATCAACCCTATTCGGGCGGGGGTTTTATGCACCGCCCGATCATTTGTACCAGTGAGGAGTTAATGTAGCGCGATATGCGCGGTTGCGTCAGCAGGTTTGCCATGTATGGTGCGACTCCATATATCAAAGATGAGTTCCAGGGATGAGTTCCAGGGCCGCTGTTGCAGCAGGTACAGCCGACTCTTTCTAATTTACAGTTAGAAATTCGAGTGTAAATTGCTCTGGGGGCGTCCTGCCACCTCATGCAGCAAGCCGATGGAGAGGATTCGGAATTCGTTCCTGAAGATGCAGAGTGCAGCTGTAAAGATCAGCTTGCCCGGGCTCGGCTTGACGCAGCGTGCCGATGTGCGTATAACTGCGACGTTAACAGCACTTATAGTCAGGGAATCATTGCATGCCCGAAGCACGACACGAAAGCGCAAAAGGAAAGTCTTTGCGCGCAATCACAGGTAAGAAAGCGGCGCCGGCCAAATCTGCTCCTCATCCCTCGTTCGCGCAATACCAGAACGCGGTGCAGTTCATACAGGAGGGGAAGTTTGAGAAGGCACGCGCGCTTTTTGAAAAGCTGACTCAGAACGGCGCGCCGGAGTTGCTGGAGCGGTCCCGCACCTACCTGGTTGTGTGCGAACGCCATGGTCAGAAGAAGAGCCTTGCCTTCGGCAGCGCCGAGGAGCAATACGATTACGCCATTTCACTGCTGAACACCGGCAATTATGAAGATGCCCGCGATCAGTTCGAGGGCCTCCTGAAGAAAAATGCTCAGGCCGACTATGCTCACTACGGTCTGGCTGTGCTGAACAGCATCACGGGGCAGGCCGAGGAGTGCCTGGACAATCTCCGCCGTGCGATCGAACTGAAACCGCAGAACCGCATTCAGGCGCGCAGCGATACGGACTTTAACGATATGGCGGATGATCCGCGTTTTACGGAGCTGCTCTACCCGGAAGCGATCTGAACCCGGAGCGTGACTGAACGCCCGCCCGCAAATTCATCTATAAACACTGGTATGGATCTTTCCGCGACCGCGAATGCTCCGGCTGTCCGCTCCACTGAGCGAGGCGGCTTGCGGGTGGTTGCCATTGGCGGCGGCACAGGCCTTTCAACACTGCTGCGCGGGCTCAAGCGCTACGCCACTTCGACGGCCGGAACGGGTGCTGCCGCCGATGCGCCGCATTCGATTTGCGACCTTACAGCGGTTGTCACGGTGACCGATGACGGAGGGTCGAGCGGACGTCTGCGGAAGAACTTCAACATGCTTCCGCCCGGCGACCTGCGCAACTGCATGGTTGCGCTGTCAGAAGATGAGCACCTGATTTCGCGCCTCTTTCGGCATCGCTTCCTCGCCGGTGGCGAACTGGAGGGCCACAACTTCGGCAATCTATTTGTTGCTGCGCTCACGGAGATGACGGGCGACTTCGGCCACGCCATCAAGCTGGCAGGCGAGGTTCTGGCCATGCGCGGCTGCATTTACCCGGCAACCTACACGAATACGACTCTGGTGGCCCGAATGGCCAGTGGTGCGGTGGTTCGCGGAGAAACAAACATTACGGCCAGCAAGGAGCAGATTGTGGAGCTGAGCCTTGATCCGCGGGTCGTCGAGCCATTGCCGGAGACTCTGGCAGCGATTGCTGAGGCGGACCTGATCACTCTGGGACCCGGCTCACTCTATACCAGCCTGATTACTAACCTGCTAGTTGAGGGAATTCCTGAGGCTCTGGCGGCAGCGAAGGGAACGCGGGTTTACATTGCGAACCTGATGACGCAGTCCAACGAAAGCCTGCACCTGACGGCCTACCAGCACATCGAGCGCATTTACACACATACCCGCCAGCCCGTCTTCGACTATGCCCTCATCAACACGGCTCCCGTGCCGGAGGCCGTGAGTGAGCGGTATGCGGTTGAAGGCGCGGAGGCCATTGAGCCGGACATCGAACGCATTGAGGCGATGGGCATTCGCTGCATTACCGGAAACTTTGCCGCTGAGGGCGACGTGCTGCGCCACGAGGCAGGCCGCGTGGCACGAACGGTGCTCGAGATTGCCGCCGGAAAAGTGGACGATGGGCTGCACCCCGACCTGCAGAAGCCAAGAGGCCGTTAGAGTACTCATGAGTTGCGGGTCGAGCCATGCGCCGATATACGTGATGCTGCCTTTGTCTACCTCCCGTTCGAGCACGGCGGGCTGGTCGTCGAGCCATCCGTTGCTTGCACCGTAATGTATTCGCACCTTTGTCTCCGGTGAGGTTGCGGCAAGGGTTTCGGCCCAGATGTCGGCGGTTCCCGAGCCCTCCGCTCAGCGGGCCAAGCACCAGGTGCCCGCCTTGCTTCAGATAAGGCGCGGTTAGCGGACCAGAACACCAGCCGAACGATAAGTTACACCTTCCACCACCGTCTCAATCTGCGGAAGTTTGGGCGTGCCGGTTAAAACCTCGATCGCGCCGTCCGCGAGCAGAACGGTGTCTTCAGCTTTCGCCCCGCGCAGGGTGGGATTGTAGGCGAAGGCCTGCGGCGCGACGACTCGCTCGGTTCCATGCGGCGTAATCACCCAGTCGCGCTCAGAGTAGCCGCATGAACCTCCCTGGTGGTGGCGTTCGATCTCGTCGGGTGCGCCGACTGATGCATAGGCGCGCTGTGCGGCGGCGAAGATTTCGCGCGAAACCGTTCCGTTCCGGGTTGCGTGCAAAATCTGTGCGTGGATATTCGCTGCCGCGTCAAAGGCTGAGGCCAGGTCGGAGGGCAAGGCTCCGAAGTGGACGAAGCGGGTGATGGAGACGACCAGTCCCCAGCGGCGCGTGCAGAGATTGATCATGCCATAGCGCTCCAGCACGCCTGCGCGGGGAGGAGCGTGCTTGTAGCGGCGAATGCGGTCATCCATGGCCATCAGCAAGACCGTGGGAGCGATGCTGCGCGTGAGGAGCGCGGCTGAGGTGCGGGCCGCCATCTCCTGCTCGGTTATGCCCGGAGCCAGCCCTTCGAGCACTTCCACTGTTACAGCGGCGGTTTCACGCGACAGGCCGCGGAGCCGGTGCATCTCTTCAGGCAGCAATGGAGCCTGCAAATCGGCGAGGTTTACCAGCTTCGCATCCGGAACTGCCGTATCCGCACAGAACGTGGCGCTGCCGACCAACTTGCGCAGGAGGCTGGTGGGGCTCTCATGCCATGGGTAGATCACGGCTTCGTAGCCGAGGCCCGCGAACTCTTCGTCGGCCAGGCGTGCGGCTTCATTGTTGGGAGCCAGGTAATAACGGCGTCCGTCACGCATGAGCAGCAGGGAACAGACTGCTGTCTCCAAACCCAGCACTACACGCGCCTCGACCTGTCCGGCAGTGATCCAGGAAATGTTTCCGTGACGGCTGAGGAGCAACGCTCCGGCGGCGCTACGGTCGAGAAAATCTTCAACCCGCTTCAGTTTTTGTTGTATCTCGGCGCTCTGCGCTTTTGTATGGCCCGATTGCATGGTCGCGCTACGATCTGTCATTCAACCCCGCTAAAAGATTCTGTCGTTTTCAAAGTGATCCGAGTTTGGAAAAGAGAAGCGTGGCAGAGCTTAGCCGCAGCCTTCGGTGGTACATCCGATGGGACGGACGCAGAGGCGGGCTACGAGGACGACAAGAGCGATCCAGAGCAGGTCGGCGCCGAGCAGGTGCAGGATCTGCATGGTGAGCGGTGTCAGGAGCGCGAGATCGGTAAGCCCTAATCCGTATTGGAGTAGAAGCAGTCCTATGAGTCCGGCGGCGAGACGATGGTGTGCCTGGTGTCGCGTGGCCCGCAGAATAATCTCCAGCAAAATAAGCCCGGCGATGAGGCTGATGACGGGATGCGTCCAGCGAATGCGAATCAGCCAGCTGCTGTGCGAGGAGAAGTCCTGCGCCAGTGCGGCGCGCAGGCTGGTCTCCGGATGCAGCGTATCGGCGAGCGCGGTGAGTGAGCCGGTGACGCCGGTGAGGATGACGGCAACCAGTCCGGTGGAACCTAGGACCAGGCCGTGAAGCTCGACGCTGCCGCGCATGAAGCCGCGCCTGCGCGAGAGGAAGTGCGCGGTGAGCGCCATTGCGCCCAGCATGAGAAGGGTATTGGTGAGATGCAGGGCCAGATAGAAGGCGCGCGCGGGCGACTGGTTATTCGCAGTCATGCCCAGCAGCACCAGCAGCGCTCCAATCAAGGCTTCATTGAGGATCAAGATAAGGGAGACAACTGCGGCCACGCGGGCCAGATGGCGTTTCGCGGTACCACGGAAGGTCCAGATGACGAGGACAATGACGGCGATCAGCGCGATGCCGCTGGTGGCGCGGTGGGCGAACTCGATGATGCGGGCAACGTTGGGTGATCCATTGCAGAACGGCCAGCTGTCTCCGCAGCCGTTGCCGGAGCCGGTGGCGCGAACCGCGGTCCCCCAGAGAATAACGGCGACGTTGTAGGCGACGACGCCCCAGGCGTACCAGCGCAGCGCTCGCGAAGGGATGGGAGAAGATGCGGAAGTCGCGGCGACAGCGGGCGTGGTCTGGCTCATAATGGAATCCGAAACTATTTTACGGCTCCCTTGTGCAACTCAGGGAGCTTTGGGAGAAACTGGCACGCATATGAAATACGTTAAACCTCTCAGCATACTGCTGGCTTCGGCAATGATCTGCGGAACCGGTACGACAATGTTCGCGCAGGACACCAGCGCAAAACAGGACATGAAGGACGCCGGACACAGTACGAAGAACGCGGCCAAAGATACGGCCCACGCCACAAAAACCACCACAAAAAAGACGTATCACGCCACAAGAAAAGACACCAAGAAGGCGTATCACGCAACAAAGAAGGGCACCAAAAAGACCTACCATGCCACGAAAAAGGGCACGACCAAGGCCTACGACAAGACCAAGGAAGGCACGGAGAAGGTTGTGCATCCCAGCTAACCTGCCTTGCCGCCTTCCACGCTATCCATTGCATGGAAGGCGGCACCTGGCCCATAGTCCCTAGCCCGCAGCCAGTTGCTTCGCCCGCTCTGTGGCGCGCATGACCGCCTTGATGAGGGTGACGCGCAGGCCGCCTTCTTCAAGCTCCAGAATGCCGTCGATGGTGCATCCGGCGGGGGTGGTCACTGCGTCTTTGAGCAGGGCGGGGTGGTAGCCGGTTTCGAGCACCATGCGGGCTGCGCCGAAGGTGGTCTGCGCGGCGAGCAGTGTGGCGATGTCGCGCGGCAGCCCGACCTTGACTCCGGCTTCGGCGAGCGATTCGAGAATGATGTAGATGAAGGCCGGACCGCTGGCCGAAAGGCCGGTGACGGCGTCCATGTGCTTCTCATCGACGATCACGGTGCGGCCGACGGCTTCAAACATGCGTGAGGCGAGGGCCATCTGCGGCTCGGTGACGAACTTTCCGCGGCAGAGTGCGGCGATGCCCGCGCCCAACATCGACGGCGTGTTGGGCATGGCGCGGATGACGGGAATGTCGATGCCCGCTGCTGCTTCGATGGCTCCGGTCTTTACCGAAGCGGCGAAGGAGATGAGCAGCTTCTGCGGCGTGAGCGCGGGCTTGATCTCGGCGATGAGCGCGGGCACCTGGAAGGGCTTTACGCCGAGCAGGATGACGTCGGCCTGGCGCGCAGCGGCCAGATTGTTGGTGGAGACTTCGACGCCCCATTGCGTGGAGAGCGCGACGGCGCGGTCTTCGTGCGCGACAGTGGCGAGAAGCTGATCGGGCGTGAGCATCTGCTGCTTCAGAAAGGCCTGAAGGAGGATGCCGCCCATCTTTCCAGCGCCGAGCACGGCGACGCGCAACTGCGATAAGTTCTGATCGAGAGCTACAGTATTCATCGTACCTACCAGATTACAGGATGCGTATCTTGAGAAGCCGCGTCCGGGATTGTGTTGCCGCTTTACGGCGGTTTGCGAACCGCCGCCCATTTACCATGAGAGCTGCGGATGAATCCGCGCAGACCATGAAGACACTCGTCGCTCTATCCCTTGCCGCCGCAACTACGTTTGCTGCCGCTTCGATTGCCGTTTCGCAGACCTTTCCTAAATCGGTGCAGAAGTCGGCTGCGGCGCAGTCGTCTTACCCGGGCGCGACGAACCAGCCCACGGTGCCCGAGTCGCTTGCGGACCGTCGCAACGCGCTGAACGCGCTGTTTGCCGAGATCTGGCAGGACCAGCTGGCGCACGAGCCGGAGTTTGCCTCCAGCATTGGCGACAAGCGGTATAACGCGGACCTGACGGATTACTCCGTTGCCGCGTATAACGACGCGCTCCAGCGCGGGCGCGATGATCTGGTGCGCCTGGGCAGCATTGACACCACGGGCATGACCGACCAGGAGGCGCTGAGCAAGGACCTGATGGTCCGCCAGCTGGTCCAGGAGCAGGCGGAGGCCGAGTTCAAGCCGTGGGAGATGCCGATGACGCAGATGGACGGCATCCAGATCGACCTGCCGGAGCTGGTGCCGCAGCTGAGCTTCGACAATGTTAAGGACTACGACGACTACACGGCGCGTCTCGATAAAGTCCCGCTTGCGTTTCAGCAGGTGATCAACAATGCGATGAGCGGCATCGAGGACGGCCGCGTGCCGCCGAAGTTTATCCTGCAAAAAGTTCTGGTACAGGTGAACGCCATTGCCACGCAGAAGGCGGAAGACACGCCGTTTGCGCAGCCGCTGAAGAAGTTTTCCGCCGGCATCGGCGCGGCGGAGCAGAAGCGGATTCGCGATGAGGTCCTCACCGCGATCCGAACCAAGGTTTTACCGGCCTACGTGCGGCTGGGGATCTTTCTTACCAAGACCTATATCCCCGCGGGACGCAGCGAGCCGGGACTATGGGCGATTCCGGGCGGCGACAAGTATTACGACTTCCTGGTGCGGCAGAGTACGACGACCGACCTGACTCCGGCGCAGATCCACCAGATCGGGCTGGACGAGGTGACGCGCGACGAAGCGGAGATGCTGGTGATCGCGCACAAACTCGGCTTTGCGGACGTGGCCGCGCTGCGCGCTTCGATTCCTGACAATCCCAAACTGCATGCGCAGAGCACGCAGCAGTTGATCGATCTTTACAAGCACTATATTGACCAGATGCGGCCCGAGCTGCCGAAGCTCTTTGGGCATTTGCCGAAGGCTCCGCTGGTGGTAGCGCCGGTCCCGGCCTACATGCAGCAGGACCAGACGCAGGCGTATTACGAAGCAGGAACGCCGGACGGCAAGCGTCCGGGGACGGTGTATGTCAACTTCTACAAGTTTCAAGACCGGCTGCTGACGAACGTCGAAGCGATCTCGTACCACGAGGGCATTCCCGGGCATCACCTGCAGATTTCGATTGCGCAGGAGCTGACCGGGCTGCCCGAGTTCCGCCACTACACGTACTACACGGCCTATACCGAGGGCTGGGCGCTGTATGCCGAGCATCTCGGAAAAGACGTGGGCTTCTACCAGGATCCGTACGAAGACTACGGGCGGCTGGAGGCGGACGAGTGGCGCGCGATCCGGCTGGTGGTGGATACCGGCGTCCACTCAATGCACTGGTCGCGGCAGCAGATGCTGGATTACTTCCGCGCCCACTCCTCGATGGACGATACCAACATCCAGGCCGAGGTCGACCGCTACATTGCGTGGCCGGCGCAGGCGCTGGGCTACAAGATCGGCCAGATGAAGATCCTGGAGCTGCGGGCCAAGGCGCAGAAAGAGCTGGGCCCGAAGTTCGATATCCGCGCGTTCGACGACCAGGTAGTGGACTCGGGCGCGTTGCCGCTGGATGTGCTGGAGCAGCGGGTGGATGACTGGATCAAGAGCAGCCGATAGGGCTCAGGGCGCAGTTCTCAGTTCTCAGTTGCCAGTTCTCAGTTGTCAGGGCACAGTTCTCAGTCCACAGTTGCCAGTTGTCAGTCCTCAGTCCTCAGCTGTTCGTCATCCAGGGTTCGTTGTTGTTGTTCGGGGATTGCTGTGGTTTCTGCTGGTTCTCTTTGTTTTCCTGGAGGTGGGCGAATCT
>JBARHV010000100.1:0-32665 GCA_049799415.1 Silvibacterium sp. | reverse complement strand
AGATTCGCCCACCTCCAGGAAAACAAAGAGAACCAGCAGAAACCACAGCAATCCCCGAACAACAACAACGAACCCTGGATGACGAACAGCTGAGGACTGAGGACTGACAACTGGCAACTGTGGACTGTGCCCTGACAACTGACAACTGTGCCCTGACAACTGAGGACTGACAACTGAGGACTGGCAACTGAGAACTGATCCCTGTGCCCTGATCCCTGTGCCCCGACCCCTGTGCCCTGAGAACTGTGCCCTGTGCAGTCCGGCTATAATTCTTCTCACTCTATGACTCTGGCCTCTGGCACCAAGCTAGGTCCTTACGAAATCTCCGCGTTCATCGGCGCGGGAGGCATGGGCGAGGTCTACAAGGCGCGCGACACGCGCCTTGGCCGCGATGTCGCCATCAAGGTTCTGCCCGCGTCCTTCGCCGCCGATCAGGAGCGTCTCCGCCGCTTCGAACAGGAAGCGCAGGCCGTCGCCGCCCTCAGCCATCCCAATATCCTGGCCGTCCATGACATCGGCCAGTATGAGGGAGCGCCGTTCCTGGTCTCCGAGCTGCTCGAAGGCGAGAGCCTGCGCGAGCTGCTCGCGCGCGGCCCGTTGTCGCATCGCAAGGCGGTCAACTACGCCGTTCAGATAGCGCATGGCCTCGCTGCTGCGCACAGCAGGAACATCGCGCACCGCGATCTCAAGCCCGACAACGTCTACATTACCCGCGAGGGCCAGGTAAAAATTCTCGACTTCGGCCTGGCCAAATCTGTTCTTCCGGTCGACCAGCGCCATGCCTCTCCGCTCGATGCAACCGTCACCGCGCCCGGCCCGGCAACCGACGCCGGAACCGTGATGGGAACCGCCGGTTACATGTCGCCCGAGCAGGTCCGCGGACAGCCCATCGACTGTCGTACCGACATCTTCAGCTTCGGCGCCGTCTTCTACGAAATGCTCACCGGCGTCCGCGCCTTCAAGCGCGACACTCCCGCCGAGACCATGACCGCCATCCTCAATGAGGATCCGCCCGAAATCCTTGCCTCCGGACGCCAGCTTCCTCCCGCGCTCGACCGCACCGTCCGCCACTGCCTGGAAAAATCTCCCGACCAGCGCTTCCAGTCCGCGCGCGATCTCGCCTTCGATCTCGAATCCACCACCAACACCACCGCCTCCGGAGCGCTGCCCACCGCCAAAGCCGCGGGGCATCGCCAGTGGCCCTACGCAGCCGCAGTCGCCGCTCTCGTCATCGCCGCCGCCTTCGCCGGGTGGCTCATCGCTGTGCGCCGCCCCCTCACCGGCTCTCAGTTCCATCAGATCACCTTCCGCCGCGGAACCATCACCGATGCCCGCTACATGCCCGACGGCCAGAACCTCCTTTACACCGCCGCATGGGAAGACTCCGATCCCGCGATCTACATCGCGCCCATCAACGGCTCCGGAGGCCATCCCTTCGGCATCTCCAACGCTCGCCTCCTCTCCGTCTCCAAAGACGGAGAGATCGCCGTCGCGCTCGCTCCCAAGTTCATTCCCTACAGCTTCATGTCTCCCGGAACCCTCGCCCGCGCCTCCAATGGCAGCGGCGCGCCCAAGCCGGAGATCGAAAATATCATCGCCGCCGATTACAACCCCAGCGACGCATCGCTCGCCATCGTCCGCTACATCCCGGACAAGCCCGTCTGTCAACTCGAATATCCCGTGGGCAAAGTCCTCTACAGCGATCAGGGCATCGACTACCCTCGCTTCTCGCCCAACGGACACTACCTCGCCTTCATCCGTTACGCCGACGCCAGCGACGATCGCGGAACCGTCATCATCCTCCGCGCCAACGGAGAGAAGGTAGCCGTCAGCCCGCTCAACTCCAGCGCCGAGGGCCTCGCCTGGACGCCCTCCGGCGACGAAGTCTGGTTTACATCCCCGCTTGAGTCCGGCCGCATCCACGCCCTCTCGCTCTCCGGGAAAACACGTGAGGTTCTTTCCGTTCCTGGACGGCTCTTTCTCCGCGACATCGCCCCCAACGGACAGCTTCTCGCCGAGCAGGGCATTATCCGTCACGGAATCGTAGCCTCCAATGGCGCATCGCAGCGCGATCTCTCCTGGCTCGACTACGGCGAGCTACGCGACATCAGCAACGACGGCAAAATGATCCTCTTTGAGGAGGAAGGAACTGAATCAAAGAACTACACCGTATTTGTACGCGGCACCGACGGCTCGCCCGCCATCCCCATCGGCGACGGATACGGCCTCGCGCTCTCTCCCGATAAAAACTGGGCGCTCTCGCAAAAGCTCACCGAGCCCATCAATGAGATATGGCTCCTGCCCATCGGCCCCGGCGAACCACGCCGTCTCTCGCCACCCGACCTCGCACCTGCCGCGATCCTGGGCGACTTCTTTCCCGACGGCAAGCATGTCTTCTATGTGGCGCAGCAGGCAGGACGTCCTCCACGTACATGGATGCAGGACATCGACGGAGGTCCCGTAAAACCTCTCACTCCCGAAAACATCTTCGGAGTCTCCATCTCACCGGACGGCAAATGGCTGCTCGCCGGAACCCTCCAGAGCGGAGTCCCAACCATGCTCGTGCCCACCGAGGGTGGCCCCTCCGTCCCCATTGCCGGCCTCAAACCCGGAGACAACCCCGTATCGTGGACCACCGACAACCGTCTCTTCGTAACCACTGTCGCCCAGCCCGGCAGCACCACCTTCCACGTCGACAAACTCGACCCCCGTACCGGCGCGCGCACTACGTGGAGCGACATCCCCCTGCCTCCCATTGGAGGCCTGGAGACCGAAAACCTGCTCCTCTCGCCCGACGGAAAAAGCTACGCCTACCATTACCACCTCAACCTCTTCGACCTCTACACCATCTCTGGCGCGCCGACGCACAACCCTTCTTGAAGATGAACCTGCGCTGGCAAGGACAACCAGAGCGCCATCGGTACTGCATCTGGCGCTCGCGCAACGCATCTACTAAAGTAGTCACAGCGACATGCCATCTCAGCCGAATTTCGTGGAAGCGCCGCAGAACGATCGGGTCACCTCCAGCGAAGGCCTGTTAACGGACAGCCATGGCCGCGCCATCACCGATCTGCGCGTCTCCGTCACCGACCGCTGCAACTACCGCTGCGTCTACTGCCGCACCGGCAATGAGGGAGCACAGTACGCCGAGCTGCCCATCTCCGATTACCTGCGCATCATAGGGGTCTTCACCAGCCTGGGTATCGAAAAGGTGCGCCTGACTGGAGGCGAGCCGCTGTTGCGCAAGGGCCTCGTCGACCTGGTTCGTGAGCTGGAAAAACTGAAGACCTGTGTTGGCGAGAAGCTCGATCTGGCCCTCACCACCAACGGCCATCTGCTCGAAGGCCTGGCCACACCGCTCAAGGATGCGGGCCTCAGCCGCATCACCGTGAGCATGGACGCGGTTGACGCCGCGACCTTCGAGCGCATCACCCGCGTTCCCGGCAGCTTCGAGCGCGTGCTGCGCGGCATTCGCGCCGCGCAAAGTGCGGGCCTGGCTCCGGTCAAGGTCAACTGCGTTCTGCTGCGTGGATTCAATGACGACCAGATTCCCCTCTTCGCAAAGTTCGCCCGCGAGGAAGGCGTCATTGTGCGGTTCATCGAGTTCATGCCGCTCGAAGAAGATCGCCTCTGGACGCCGGAGTCCGTCGTCCCCATCCGCGAAGTGGTGGCGCAGCTCGAAACCGTTCGCCCCGTGGTACGTCTGCAGCCGAATACTCGCAGCGAGACCGCGGTCCGCTACACCTTTGACGATGGCGTTGGAGAAGTCGGAATCATCGCGCCCGTATCGCAGGCCTTCTGCGGACAGTGCAGCCGCATTCGCCTCACCTCTGATGGAAAGATTCGCACCTGCCTCTTCTCGCAGTCCGACCACGACCTCTACGCGGTCCTGCGGCGCGGCGGAACCGACGCCGACCTCGCCGCCTACATCACAAAGGTCGTCGAAAAGAAAGAGGCCCGCCATCACATCGGCGAGCCGGACTTTCTGAAGCCCTCACGCAGCATGGTCCACATCGGCGGCTAGGACTGGCCGTCCAGGCACACGCGCCTTCGGCGCCATCCTGATGCCGGCTATGTGGCCACTCCCGTTGGTCGCGGAGTCAAGGCATCACACCACTTGCAGACGACACTCACGTCGCGATTGACCCGCACTCTTCTATGGCGCATAGTGCCGCTGCGGAACAGGCTTCGCACTTTCCAGCCACGCCGAGTAAATCAGATCGCGCAGCATGCTCGCTCCTGCGGCCAGCCGCTCCGCAGCAAACTGCCGTCCCGCGGCAGTCCCCTTGCCGTCGAAGCCATGCTCATTGTCCAGCTGATACACCTGCGGCACAAACGTCGCGGTATGCCGAAGATACGCCATGTATGCCGTCCACTCATCATCTACCGGGTGCAAAGGAGTCATCAGAGGGCGCACTTCCGCGGCGTCGATCGGCGCGTTGTCGATGAAAATGCTCTCGAACTTCCAGTGGATTCCATGCTCGGTCGTATAGCCATTGGGATTCTCCTTCTCGACCCAGCCGTCGTAATCGCGCGTTACATGCAGCGGTTGCGATCCGTCGCCCACGTAATGCCCCATCCATCCCGCATAAAACAGAATTGCCGCTTCAACCGGCTTCGTATCCTTATGCTCTGCAGAGAGCTCGCGATAGTCGCGCATGGCCGACTTCAGCCGCTCCCAGATTTCGTTTGTAATATACGGCTGGAAGCCGACCTTATCCGGCTGCAAATAGCGCGCGAGGTCTGGATGCGTAATCTCAGCGGCAGTAAGCTCCGCAATATAGTCGTACCTGCGCTGCGGCAACTTGCCAATGATGTCCGCATTCTCAAAGTTGATAAAGTGGTCCGGAGCCTGCTCCGCATTCAGCTCCGGCTCCCCCAGCGAACGCCAGCGGTCGGGTTCAGGGCCAAGATATTCGATCTCGTCGATGGCCGCGGGCGTGCGCAGAAACTCTGGAACATCCGCTGGCAGGCCCTCAGCGGCGAGCTTGTTGATCATCTTATGGCCCTTATTTCCCCAGCCGAATGAGAGGGGCGCGGCAAGCAGCGGCAATAGCGCGAAGGCCGCAACCCAGCGCAGGCAGAAAGACAGGTTTCGTTTCATCCCGCGAGTATAAATCCGTTGAGGAAATCGCGCAGAATTGCGGCCATCGTGCTGCGCGAGGGCCGAAAATTCACAGACTCATCCCGCAAAAGTGCGGGAAATCATTGGTATCCTGAAGGAGTTATGCCTACGAAACAGGAACTTCTCAAGCAGCCAATCCAGCACATCGACATCAAGCAGCACAATGTCGTTGCCCTCGTCGACGCCATGCAGCACATGGCCTACAGCTCCCGTGACCTCGCCCGGGCCGCGTCCATCTATGAGCGCATGCTGCGCGACCAGGAGTGCGGCGTGATTCTCTGCCTCGCCGGTTCACTCGTCAGCGCCGGGCTCAAGCAGATCTTCGTCGACCTCATCCGCAACCACATGGTGGACGCCATCGTCTCGACGGGCGCAAATATTGTCGATCAGGATTTCTTTGAGGCGCTTGGATTCAAGCACTACATCGCCGATGACCTGCTCAAGCAGGGTACCGAAGACGCGACCCTCCGCGAACTGATGATCGACCGCATCTACGACACGCTCATCGACGAAGAAGAACTTCGCCACTGCGACGAGACGACGGAGAAGATCGCCAACTCGCTCGATCCCCGCCCCTACAGCTCGCGCGAGTTCATCCGAGCCATGGGCGCTTATCTTGAGCAGGAAGGCAAAACTCCCGCTAAAGGTGGCGCAGACTCTATTGTTTACGCGGCCTACCAGAACGATGTGCCGATTTTCTGTCCGGCCTTCAGTGACTGCTCCGCGGGCTTTGGGCTGGTAGCGCACCAGCATGCCCGCCAGGACAAGCCCAAAGTATCCATCGACTCGGCCAAGGATTTCTACGAATTGACGCAGTTGAAGATTGCCAACCCCACCACCGGCCTGCTGATGATTGGCGGCGGCGTGCCGAAGAACTTTGCGCAGGACATTGTGGTAGCAGCCGACGTGCTCGGCTCGGAAGCGCCGATGCATAAGTACGCCATCCAGGTCACAGTGGCCGATGTACGCGACGGGGCATTGTCTTCCAGCACGCTCAAGGAAGCCAGCTCCTGGGGCAAAGTCGACACTACCTTTGAGCAGATGGTCTACAGTGAAGCGACGCTGGCCGTGCCGCTCATCGTCGGCTACGCTTACCATAAGCAGGCCCACGCCGCGCGGCAAAGCCGGCATTGGTCACGGGTGCTGGATCCGGTTACAGCTTAATTTGCGCTTACTCTAAAGTACTCAAAAGGAGGCATTTGCCTCCTTTTGCTTTTAAACAGACCGCCTTTGGGAAAACGTTTTACAAAAACTTCTTTTCATCGCACAGAAAGAGGCATAGTATGTATGCGGTTTCCTATGTCCAATTGGAAGGGCGTTTTAGAGTATTCCTGTGTGGCTGACGATTGAACTAGTTTCTGCTTTGTACATCATTTCGTTCGTGTGGTTCTGGTCTCTGTGCCAGATGTCCGTTCCGGATAAGGCGGAGGTGTGTCCTTCGGAACAGGAATCGAATCTCATCCCTTTTGAGCGCGGTCTGCATGAACGCAAGACGACCGAAGCCTAAGCTCCGTCAAGCTCGATTGGTGCGACGAATCAACGCAGTCGGATATTTTTGCGGAACGAATTGCCATCGCTATCTGCCCAGCAACCTGGCAGGTTTAGAACACATGATGTTCCTCGTCGCGGACAAGCGCTTCGGCCAGTGCTGTGCGGTTCGTATCTTCTGCAGCCACAGCTTCCGTGGCCTCCCTTACTCTCGCGACAGAAAGCCAGTTGTCCCTATACGGATGATCCGCCACCCACGGCGGCAGCGGCATCCGAAAGTGGGCGCTGAGCGCCACCGCATAGCCCTCGTAAAGCGTCCGCATTTTTCTTAGACGCTCCATGGAATCGGCGTCCCGGCAAACGCTGATGCCCGATTCGCAAAGTCGCTGGTAGAGCAGCTCAAAACGCTCCGGCGGCAAACGATCTTCGCCGTTCGTCACCGGCGTCTGCGAAAACACCTGAGCCAAGTCCACCATTGCATGCCGCGCCATCGCAAAAGTCAGCTGCGCCTGGCGTGCAGCATGATCCTGTACGCCGGCAATCATCAGCGCGCACAGGTCCAAAACCGACGTAAGCGCCGCCAGCCAGCTTTGATTGGAATGCTGCGAGCGGAAATAACAGAGCAACGGATAGGAGATGTGGCTTTCCAGCAGCTCCGCAGACCAGCGCTCCCACTCCACCAGCAGGAGGTTCAGCGCATCGCTTCCGCCTTTGAACGAGTGGCGGCGCATCAGTTCAGCGGCGGTAGGAGGAGAACCGGCGCGCGCGTCGAGGAGAGAGATGGTGACCTCGCGCCGGGAGAAAGCGCCGTAGAGCACCGGGAAGTAGCCGATGACCATGGCCAGAAATCCCAGTCCCATGCCAGACTCCAGCACCAGCAGAAAGCGCGCAGCCGTGGAGTGCGGGGTGATATCGCCAAGTCCCAGCGTGAAAATCGTTGTTCCGCTCAAATAGATATCGGAGGCAAAATCCGCGTGAGCATGCAGAGGGTCGCTGAAGGGCAGGCGCAGCGAAAACAGGATCAGCGCGAAGCCCAGCACCAGCGCTCCCGCCCAGATCACAATGAGCAGCAGCAGCGACAGCGGTCCGTAATAGCTGAAGGCCGTCTCCCGCTTGCGCGCATCGCGAATGCACCCGGCCACATGCGACCATGGCCACCAGGTAAGCAGATAGAAGATGCGCGTGATGCGGAAGCGTCCGGTTGCGCGACGCGGCAAGATCACCGTCTGGAACGCATCCAGCAGCGCAGTGAAGATGCAGATCATTCCGGCGCAGAATAAGACGATGTGCAATGCAGAAACCTCTTTCCTGCATTCTATTGCAGCAGCGTACCCCAGACCCTTCTTCAGGAAGAAGCGCGAAGCGGCGTTGGAGTCCTCATGCGTGCCCGGGCCATGATGATTACGGCAACACAGGTAGGAACAATATCCGCGATCCATGGAAGCAGCCCAACTGGAACGATGCGAGAGAGGTATAGACAGCCCTCACAGAAGGTCAGCGCCAGATAAAGGGCCATCCCTGTCCGGCGCATCTTGAGCCCTGCAATCAGCCACGCACATCCAATGAGGTCGCCCGGCAGAATCATCGCAACCCACGGATTCACAACCCGTGATGCCGCAATCTCTACAACAGTCGGCAGAGCATACAGCAGAAAAACCATACTCAACGCCACGGCGAGCAGGTTCAGTATTTTGTTCTTTTCAGATCGAGTGCGTCCGTTCGCAGCAAGACACGGGCCAATATCGCCAGGCCTCTTGTGTGAAACCGCTCTGGGCAGTCCCTCTCGAGTGCATACATGGGCGGCTTCCATATCCCTTGCGGCGGCGAGCCCGTCGGCGATACCCAGAGTGAGAAAACATTGTGTACAGATAACCTTGCAAGTGCCGTCTTCGCCGTAGCGATGGTAGTACTTCATGTGTTCATCGTCCCAGACACAGGAATTGAGGAATGCAACTGCTTGGTTCTACTTTTGGATGACGTTTCCCGGCACAAAATAGACGCATCATAGCGCGCTCATTTAGACAGGGGTCAGCACTCCAGATTGCCCCGCAGTTTCTCCAGCCTCATCAGTTATTTTTCCAGCGACGCGCATTTTTTGTAACCTGGAGACAATGTCTGGACTCGCGCGCCTGCTCGTTCTACTCGGCCTGCTGTTCCTTATCGCGGGTGGAGTTATTTACGTGCTTGGGCGCCTGGGTATCCCGTTTGGGCACCTGCCCGGCGATTTTGCGTGGCGCAGCAAGCATGCTTCCGTGTACTTCCCGCTGGGAACCTCAATTCTGCTCAGTGTTTTGTTCTCGCTCATCCTTTACCTGCTCACGCGTTTTCGCCGCTGACTTTATGTAGACTGAGGAATCGTGGAGACTCCGGCTAAATCCTCAGGCGCAGCACAGCTTGGCTTCAGCTTTGACGCAGCGCAGGCGCAGCATCGCCGCGTTTGGAAGGTCAGCGAACTGGTGGGAGAATTGCGCGCCGACATCGAGCGCGAATTCTCCGACCTCTGGGTCGAGGGAGAGATTTGCGACCTTCGCCCCGCAGCCTCCGGTCATGTCTATTTCACGCTCAAGGATGACGCCGGCCAGCTCTCTGCAGTTTTGTTTCGCCGCCAGGCATCGCTGTTGCGTTTTCGTCCTGAGAATGGGCTGTATGTGCTGCTGCGTGGAAGATTGTCACTGTATGAACAGCGCGGACAGGTGCAGATTGTTGCCGAGCACCTGGAGCCGATGGGCGCCGGCTCATTGCAGCTCGCCTTCGAGCAGGTAAAGCGTCAGCTTCAGCAGGAAGGGCTGTTCGACGCGGAGCGCAAAAAGCCGCTGCCCACGTTTCCGCGCTGCGTCGGTGTCGTTACATCGCCGTCCGGAGCGGTGATTCACGACTTCATCACTGTAATAAGCCGTCGCCATGCGGCCCTTGAAATCCTTCTCTATCCGGCTCTTGTTCAAGGGGAAGCAGCGGCCGCTGAAGTTGCACGAGGCATTGCATATTTCAACGAGACGCGTGAGGTCGATCTCATCGTCATCGCGCGCGGTGGTGGATCGCTCGAAGATCTTGCGCCTTTCAATGCTGAATCTCTGGCCCGCGCCATTGCGGCGTCGGAGCTGCCTGTCGTCTCCGCGGTTGGCCATGAGACGGATTTCACCATTGCCGACTTTGTTGCCGATCTGCGCGCTCCTACGCCATCGGCAGCGGCAGAGCTCATTACAGAGGCGCAACACAAGGTGGAAGAATACCTGGAGCAGTTTTTGCAACGTCTTCATCGCGCGGCACGCTATGCCGTAATGCAGGCGAAGGAAAGCTTCTCGCGTGTTTCGATTGATGCAACCCTGGCGCGCGTGGAAGACGGCCTCAGCCGCAGGCAGCAGCGCATTGACGAGCTGTGCTTCCGGATGGAGACTGCATGGCGTTCGCTTTCGCGGGAAGGAGCACAGCGCCTGGAAACTGTAACCTCCGTGATTCTTAGGAACGACGCAGCACAGCGCATCGGCTTGCTGCGCGAACGGCTGGAAAATTTTTCATCGCAATTGGTGCGCGCGCACATCCTGATGAATCAGAGCCGTCGTATTCGCCTGCAGTCGCTGGAGCGGCAGCTGGCGTCGCTCTCGCCGCTGGCGGTGCTCAATCGCGGGTATGCCCTCGTCTACGATGAATCGGGCGCTTTGCTGAAAAGTGCGAGCAGCGTCAGTCCCGGGCAGCTTCTCTCCACGCGGCTCGCGAGCGGCCTTGTTGAAAGCCGCGTTACCAAAACGAAACCAAACTAAACCGCATGAATAACCACAATCGAGACGCATGAGAAGACTCTTCGGAACCGATGGAATTCGCGCCGTGGCTGGTGATCCGCCGCTGGATGCAAAGACAATTTACGCGGTAGGAATGGCGCTCGCACACCAGCTCAGAAACGATGGGGCGCAACCTTCCATCCTTCTAGGAATGGACACCCGCGAATCCGGTAACTGGATTGCCGCCGTCTTCTCAGCCGGACTTAAGGAAGCGGGCGCGAGCGTACAAAGCGCGGGCATTATTACAACGCCCGCCATCGCGTACCTGGCGCGCAAACACGGCTTCTCGGCGGGAGTCGTCATCTCCGCTTCACACAATCCCTGGCACGACAATGGGATTAAGATCTTCGGCGGCGACGGCTACAAGCTGCCTGACGCAACCGAGTTGCGCATTGAACAGGAGATTTTTCGTCAACTTGAATCGGTTGCGGCTCCCGACCCGGCAATGCTTTCCGCACCGCCCGTCAATGAGAAATTCCGCGCGGATTATGAGGCCTCTTTGCTATCGGCAGTGCCGAATCTAGCGCTGAATGGAATGAAGCTGGTCCTGGATTGCGCCAATGGGGCGGCGTCGGCCATCGCTCCCGAGCTGTTCACGAGGCTTGGAGGCACGATCCATTTCACGCACATTCATCCCAACGGACGCAATATCAACGCCGATTGCGGGGCGCTGCATCCGGAGATCGTCGCTGGGGAAACCAAAGCGCATCACGCTGATCTTGGCATCACCTTTGACGGAGACGCCGACCGCGCACTGTTTGCGGACGCCAATGGCAAGGTCGTCAACGGCGACGCTGTGCTTCTGCTTGCTGCACGCGACTTGAAGTTGCGCGGACTGCTCCGCGGCGACACTGTGGTCGCAACGACCATGTCAAACATGGGCCTGGAGGCGGCGTTTCGGCGTGACGCTATTACGATGCTGCGCGCTCCGGTCGGCGATAAATATGTTCTCGAAATGATGCAGGCGAATTCCGCATCCATTGGAGGCGAGCAATCGGGACACATTCTTTTTCCGCACCTTGCCACCACCGGCGACGGGCTGCTGACGGCATTGGTTGTGCTCGACGTGATTCGCCGCGCTGGAAGGCCGCTCCATGAACTTATCGCTGACCTCAAGGTGTTTCCGCAGGTCATCGTCAACGTTCGCGTGAAGGAGAAGAAGCCGCTCGAAGCGATTCCTGCGATCGCGGCCAGTATCCGCGATGCGGAAGAAGAATTGAAGACGAATGGACGCGTCGTGATCCGATATTCAGGGACGGAGCCACTGGCGCGCGTGATGATTGAAGCGGAATCGGAAGAGGCCATGCGCCGCCATGCAGACGCGATCGCAACTGCAATCCGTGACGCACTGGGAGCTTAGTTGGGCAGCACCACTGGAAGCTGCTTCCTGACTGCTCATCATCGGCCAGCGACTATTTGAGGTCTCGCCAGTTGTTACCGACACCGACGGTGGCAACCAGGGGCACGCTCAACTCGACTACATGCTCCATTTCCTGTTGCACGAGCTCTCGCACCTGATCGACTTCCGCTTCCGGAGCATCGAAGAGCAGCTCGTCATGCACCTGAAGGGTCATGCGCGTTTTGAGTTTTTTCGCATCGAGAAGTTTTTCAATGCGAATCATGGCCAGCTTGATCAGGTCGGCGGCGGTCCCCTGCAAGGGAGTGTTCACAGCCGTCCGCTCGGCAAAGCCGCGCAGATTAGCGTTGCGGCTCTGAATGTCGGGGATGGGCCGCACGCGCCCGAACATGGTTCTTACCTTCTGCTCGCGACGCGTCTCTTCGAGCAGGCTGTCGATAAACGTGCGGACTCCCTTGTACCGCTCGAAGTAGGTTTCGATGTAAAGCCGCGCCTCGTGCTGGTCGATGCCTAACTGCTGCGCGAGACCGAAGGGAGAGATGCCGTACACGATGCCGAAGTTCACAGCCTTGGCGCGATTGCGCGTCTCCTTGCTCATGTTTTCCGCCGGGACGCCGAAGACCTCGGATGCGGTGAGCGTGTGAATATCCTGGCCGGTGGCGTAGGCATTTGTGAGCAGCGGGTCGGCGGAGAAATGCGCCATCAGGCGCAGCTCGATCTGCGAATAGTCCGCTGAAATCAGCTTGTGACCGGGTGCTGCGATGAAGGCGGCGCGAATCTCGCGTCCCAACTCGGTGCGGACGGGGATATTCTGCAGATTGGGATTGGTGGACGACAGGCGCCCTGTCGCGGTGCCTACCTGGTTGAAGGTGGTGTGTACGCGGCCTTCGGAATCCGCTAGCAGCGGCAGCGAATCCACATAGTTCGACTTCAGCTTGGCAAGCTGGCGATACTCAAGCACCATGCGCGGCGCGGCATGATGTTCGGCCAGCTCCTCCAGCACATCCTGCGCGGTCGAAACTACTTTACCCTTACCGTATTTCAACGGCTTTGGAAGCCCCATCTTGTTGAAGAGCACATCGCCCAGCTGCTTCGGCGAATTGATGTTGAAGCGATGCCCGCTGCTCGCGAAAATCTCTTCGCTGACGCGCTGCATCTCCGACGACAGCTTTTCCGACATTATGTTGAGCACGGCGGAGTTGATGCGAACGCCGACTTTTTCCATGCGCAGCAGCACTGGAACCAGCGGCAGGTCGATGGTCTCGTAGACACGAGTCGCATCCAGCGCCTTTACATCGTTGCGCAGCACGGGTGCGAGCGATTCGATAGCTTGGGCCGATTCCAACAGCAACCGATCTCCCGTCTCCTTCAGTGGATATTTACTGAAGCGCGCCGCTACATCGCTCAGGCGATGCGAGGCATGCGTGGGATTGATGAGGTAGGAGTAGAGCATCAGGTCATCCTGCACGCCGCGCAGGGTGACTCCGCGAGACTCAAGGGCACGCAGCGTCCCTTTTAGATCGTGCATGCGCTTGGGCACCGATTCGTCTTCAAACAGTGCGCTGGCTTTTTCGAGAGGCAGAAGCAGGATTTTTTCCGGGCTGCTGGCTACGGCAACTTTGTACTCGGCGGCGGGCTGTTTTGGCGCGGCAGCCTGCTCTGCTGCATCCACAAGATCGAGCAGCGACATGGATTTCAGCTGCGGCTCGCGCTCTTCCAGCGATTCCGTCTCCGGCTCGCTCACCTGCTCGGCTGCAGCTTCCAGTTCTGACGACGGCACCGCCAGCGCGAAGCCATGCGTTCTCGCTTCGCGTAAAAATCCGGCGACCTCCTCTGCGTTCGGCTCGGCGAGGTACTGCGCCGTGCGTTTTTCCTCTGCGGGCGCCAACTCTTTGAGCAACGTGGTGAACTCAAGCTCGGTAAACAGCTCACGGCAGGCATTGGCGTCCGGCAACTGGGTTTGCATTGCTGCCAGATCGAGTTCGAGCGGGACTTCGCAGTGGATAGTCACCAGCTCTTTGCTCAACAGAATGTTGTCGCGATTGTTTTCGAGCGATTCGCGATAGGTCTTGCGCTTCACCTCACTGGCGCGATCGAGCGCGGATTCAAGGTCCCCGAATTGCTGAATTAATTCGACGGAACCTTTGTCACCGATGCCGGGCGCTCCGGGGATGTTATCGATGGCGTCGCCGCGCAGAGCCATGACGTCGATCACTTTTTCCGGAGGCACGCCGAGGGTCTCCGTCACCTTTTCGCGGTCGAGGACCAGATTGTCCTTCGCCGGATTCAGCACTTTTACCTGATCGGTGACGAGTTGCAACATGTCCTTGTCGTTGGAGACGACGAATACGGGATGCCCAGCCCTGGCGGCCTGCGCGGCGAGCGTACCGATGACGTCGTCGGCCTCGAAACCTTCTGCCTGGAGGATGGGGATGCGAAAGGCCTCCAGTGCGCGGCGGATGAACGGCAGTTGCTGCGCGAGGTCGGGCGGCATCTCAGCCCGGTTGGCTTTGTAGCCCGCGTAATCAACCTCATCGAAGGTTTGCGTTTTGATGTTGAACTTGCGGATGGTGGTCATGGCGCGCGCACGCTCGTCGCGAAAGACAGGTGCGCTCAGGTCGAAGACGGCGGCGAAGTACTCCGGCTGAAAGTCGCGGCGGAGCTTGTTGATCATGTTCACGAAGACATAGGTCGCAGCTGTCGGCAGTCCGGTGCGCGTGGACATGGGCCGCTGCCGCTGCATGGCGTGATACGCGCGAAAGATAAACGACATGGAGTCGAGCAGGAAGACGGGCGGCTTGGTCGCGGCAGAGGGCATCGAATCGAGTCTACTGCCTCGATGCACTATGCGAGAAACATGCAGTCGCCGTAAGAGAAAAACCTGTACCGCTGTGCGACTGCGTGACGATAGGCGGCGAGCACATTCTGCTGGCCTCCGAAGGCGCTGACCAGCATCAACAATGTGGATTGCGGCAGATGGAAGTTCGTCAACAGCGCGTTTACCGTCTGGAATTGGAAGCCCGGCGCAATGAAGATGCCGGTGCTGCCGGAGTGGGGCGTGAACTCGCCTTGCAGAGCGCAGTGCTCCAGGGTTCTTACCGTTGTGGTACCGGCGGCGACGATGCGGCGACCCTCGCGTTTTGCGGCATTCAAACTGTCTGTCGTTTCCGGCGGTAGCGTGTAGCGCTCCGTGTGGAGGTGAATGTCTTCGATGCGCTCGACGCGAACAGGCTGGAATGTTCCGAGGCCGACGTGCAGCGTGACGTAGGCGATGCGGACTCCCCGGGCGCGGATCTGGTCGAGAATTTCCGGCGTGAAGTGCAGCCCGGCGGTCGGCGCGGCGACCGAGCCTCGTTCATGGGCGAAGACGGTCTGGTATCGCTCGCGGTCGGTATCCGCATCGTCGCGATGGATGTAGGGCGGCAGCGGAACGTGTCCCAGCGATTCCAGGGCGGCGAAGAAATCCTGAACCGGGGTAAAACGCAGCGTACGCTCGCCGAATTCGCCGTGTGCGATAACCTCGGCGCGGAGTTTTCCTTCACCGAACAACAGGATTTCTCCGGTCTGCACTTTTCTGCCTGGGCGCACGAGCGCGTTCCACTCCCAATCGGCTTTCTGTTCGGTCAGAAAAACCTCGATGCGTCCGGTTGGCGCCTCTTTTTGATTCCCCCGCTTGTTTTCGCGCTGGGCGAAGAGGCGGGCCGGAATAACGCGGCTATCGTTCAGGACCAGCAGATCGCCTTCCTGCAACAGCTCTGGAAAATCCCGGAACATGCGATCCGCGCGCTCTCCGGTTGCGCGATTGAGCGTGAGCATGCGTGCTCCGGAGCGTTCCACGGGCGGCTGCTGCGCGATCAGTTCCTCGGGCAGTTCGTAATCAAAATCAGAGACCAGCATCTGGGGAATCCTATCGTGATCTGGGGAACCCTATCGTGCGAAGTGGGCTTCGGCCTGGGAACGCGCGCGCTCCAATGCGTTGTTCAGCTCCACTCTTGCGGCTTCGAGCACGGCTGCATCGGCATCTTTTGGCGGAGCAGCAATCGATCGCGCCCAGCTTACGGCTACGCGCGAGAATGGCATGGGAATCAAAAACCTGTCCCACGACTTCAGCACCCACGCCCGTTCCGGCAGCAGATAAAAACTGCCGATCGGCTCGCCCGTCATCTGCGCGAGCTTCACGGGGCCAATCTTGGTCTGGTAGATGGGGCCACGCGGGCCGTCGGCGGTGAAGACCACGGGCTGGCCGGTTTCGAGCACGCCCTGCAAGGACAACAGGCCGGCGAAGCCGCCGCGCGAGCTCGATCCGCGCACGCTGTTGTAGCCGAGCAGGCCCAGCGTCCGCGCGATCAGCTCGCCGTCAAAGCTCTGGCTGATGAGAATGGAGCAGCGGAATTTGCGGAAGTACCAGCCGGAGGGCAGCGTACAGCGATGCCAGAAGCAGAAGATCCCTTTGGCGGGCGGCGTGGCCGGGACGGCTCCGTCCTCAGCGATGACCTGGAAGCGCAGGGTGATACCGATCGCTGCCAGCACGAGCGCGGTCAGGCGCGGCACGATCCATAATGCGATGCGCTGGCCGAAGGAAAAGCCCTTGTCGCTCACGGCCTAGCTATACCGCAGCCAGCGGAGCATTTCCGGCAGAGTGGCGCGTTTGCCATACATGAGAATGCCCACGCGGTAGATGCGCGAGGAAAGCCACAGCACGATGTAGATCGACAACACCAGCAGCGCAAGCGAGAGCGCAATTTGCCACGCGGGCGGAAACTGCGCCGTGAACCGGAACGCCATGGTGATGGGCGAGCAGGGTGGAAACATGGAGATGAGAACCGACCAGATGGAGTTGGGATTACTCAGGATGAAGACAAACATTCCGAAGCTGAGCCATACGGGCACGGCGGCGAGCGGCGCATACTGCTGCAGCTCCTGTTCGGTGTCGCAGGTTGCGGCCAGGCCGGCGAAGAATGTGCTGTAGAGCGCGTACCCCAGCACGAAATAGATGCAGAGCAGGATGATTTCCACGGCGGAAATCTGAGGCTTTGCCGTACCCGCCATCCAGTTTTCGACAAACGCGGAGCTTAAGAGGATGGCGCCGAGAGCGATCCAGATCAGAATCTGGGTGAGGCCAACCGCTCCTATGCCGATGAGTTTTCCGGCGAGCATGTCGCTGGACTTCACGGTTGCGAGCATGACCTCAAAGATGCGCGAGGTCTTCTCCTGGATGACGGAGCGGCCTACATTCATGCCATACATGACAATGGTAAAGGTAAGCAGAAACGCCATTGCCTCGCCGAAGAAGAGCGTACTGAGCGCGCTTGAGGGTGTTTCCCTGCCCTGGCGATACAGCATGGTTTTAATGTCCACGGTCCCAGTTAACGGCGCGACCTCGACGGCGGGGATTCCCTGCTTGACCAGGCGCTGCTCGACGAGCGCGTGATTGACTGCGGTGTCCAGTGTGTCGTCGGTGGTGAAGTCCCCGGCGGAGCGCGAGACGTAGGTGACCTGATCTTTGCCGCCGTCAGAATTGTCCACCCACAGGAAGCCGTCGATCTTCTTCTGGTCCATCTCCGCATGCAGTGTCTGGCGGTCGGCGGCCGTAGCCGGAGCCACGATATCGACGGTCATCTTGGTGTCTTTACCTGCGATGAGCTGATCGCGCAGTCGCGCAGCCAGCGCCGGGCTTTGCGCTGCGACCACGATGTGCTTGTTTGTTCCCCAATACTTGCTGGGCACGATCATGACCGCGACAATACCGATGAAGACGGCGGGAATGAGGATGGTCGTAATTTTGAAGGCCTTGCCGCGAACCTGCTCGAGGAATTCACGACGGGCGATCAGCCAAATGCTACGCATCGGTCTTTCCTCCCACGGTACGGATGAAGATTTCCTCAAGCGAAGGTTCCATCAGCTCGAAACGGTAGATGGACGCCTTCTCGATTGCCGCGCGCAGCAGATCCTGCGCGTTGGCGTGAGGGTTAAGCTGGATTTCTGCCTGCCCGCCGTAATCCTTGAAGCTTTTGATGGCGGGATGCTGCAGGAATGACGCGTCGCCCTCGAAGTTGATGACTACGCGGTCGCGCTCATAGCGTGACTTCACCTCACGCATGCCTCCGGAGAGCACGGCATGACCGTGATGGATGAGGCAGATGGCGTCGCACAGCTTCTCGACCTGATCCATGCGGTGCGTGGAGAACAGGATGGCCTTGCCTGCCTTCTTCAATTCCATGAGTATGTCCTGGAGCAACGACGTATTGACGGGATCGAGGCCGGAAAATGGCTCGTCCATGACGATGAGGTCGGGCTCGTGCATGAGCGTGGCAATGAACTGGATCTTTTGCTGCATGCCTTTGGAAAGCTCTTCGGTTTTCTTCTGCGCGGCATCCAGGATCTGCATGCGCTCGCACCACTCGTGCGCGCGGCGGCTGGCCACAGCCGTTTCGAGGCCGCGAAGCTGGCCCATGAAGACGAGCTGCTCCATCACCTTCATCTTTTTGTACAGGCCGCGCTCCTCGGGCAGGTAGCCGACACGCTTCAGGCTTTCGCGCTCGTAGGGCTTGCCAAACATGGACACCGTGCCCGAGTCCGGCATGGTGATGCCGATCATCATGCGGATGCTCGATGTTTTGCCGGAGCCGTTCGGGCCGAGGAGACCGAACATGGTTCCGGCTTCGATCTGGAGGCTCAGATCCTGGACGGCGATCTTGCTTTCGTAGGCTTTTGAGATGTGGTCGAGTGCAACAACCGGCGGCATCCAGGTTTCCTCTGATTCCTCAAAAGTCTATCAGGCGCTTGCAGCGAACCGATGCGATAGCATCGCAATGTGGTGCAGCTCGATACTCCCGTTCAGTTCGTGAAAGGCATCGGTCCGCAGATTGCGAAGATGCTGGCTGAAAAGCGCATTGCGACCGTCGAAGACCTGCTGTTTCATCTGCCGTTCCGGTATGAAGACCGGCTGAATCCGCGCGCACTCAGCGATCTGAAGCCGGGCGAGATGGCCAGCGTGATCGCGGAGGTGCGCGGATCGGCGCTGCTGCGCACACGGTCCATGCCGATTTTTGAGATGACCGTGGGCCAGAACCTCTCGGCGATGAAGTGCATGTGGTTCCACGGCACGTATCTGGAGGGGAAGTTCAAGACGGGGCAGATGGTGGCGTTGTACGGCAAGGTGGAACCTTCGCGGTCGACGCGGAACTTCAAGATGATCCAGCCTCAGTATGAGATCCTGCCGGAAAACTCGGACGACGAGTCGCATCTGCTGGAGGTTGGGCGGATTACTCCGGTCTATGAGTCGCTGAGCGGCAGCCGTCTGGCTTCGCGGTGGATTCGGCGGATTGTTTACAACCTGCTAGAGGAGTTGCGCGGGCAGGTCCCGGAGACACTGCCGGCGGCGATGCTGAAGCGGCTGGGAATGCCGGGGCGCGAAGAGGCTTTGCGGACGGTCCACTTCCCTGCTGCCGGGACTCCGATGACGCAGCTCCAGGCTTCGGGTACGGCTGCGCACCGACGGCTGATCTATGAGGAGCTTTTCTACCTTGAGTGCGGGCTGGAGCTGAAGCGGCGGCGCTTGCAACAGCGGGCGGGCTTTGCGTTTGAGGCCAACGACAAGGTTCGGGAGGCGATCCGTCAGGTTCTGCCGTTTCATCCCACCAAGGCGCAGAAGACGGCGCTCGGGGAGATCGTGGGCGACATGCGGAAGCCTTCTCCCATGCGGCGTTTGCTGCAGGGAGATGTTGGTTCGGGCAAGACGATTGTGGCGCTGCAGGCGATGCTGGTGGCGATCGAGAACGGCTATCAGGCGGCGCTGATGGCTCCCACGGAGATTCTGGCGACGCAGCACTATCTGGCGGCGCGCAAACTGCTGGAGCGGTCGTCGCGGAAGTATCGGATTACGCTGCTGACCGGCTCGCTAGATGATGCTGAGAAGAAGCTGGCGCGGCGGCGCATCTTCCATGGCGAGACCGACCTGGTGATTGGGACGCATGCGCTGATTGAGGAGAAGGTGGAGTTCGGCAACCTGGGGCTGGTGGTGGTGGACGAGCAGCACCGGTTTGGGGTGTTGCAGCGGTTCCGGCTGATGAAGAAGCCCAACGCCTGCGAGCCGGATGTGCTGGTGATGACGGCGACGCCGATTCCCCGGACGCTGGCGCTTTCGATCTACGGAGACCTGGACCTGAGTGTTCTGGATGAGCTGCCTCCGGGGCGCACTCCGGTGATCACAAGGCAGGTTCCGGACGAGCGGGCTGAGGATGTGTGGAAGCTGGTGTGGGATGAGGTGAAGAAGGGTCACCAGGCGTATGTGGTCTATCCGGTGATCGAAGGCGCGAAGGACGACCAGCCGGAGCTGGACTTTGCTCCGCCGGAGCCGGAAGTTGAGACGAAAAAACCTCAAAAACAAAAACGTAGTTCATACAAAGCAAAAGACATATCGCTGTTCGAGAGGCCTTCGCTGAAGTCGGCTACGGAGATGTATGAGTCTCTCCGGAGCACACACCTCAAAGGACTTCGGCTCGGCCTGTTGCATGGGCGCATGAACTCCGATGACAAGGAGGTCACGATGCGGCGGTTCCAGCGAGGCGAGATCGATGTGCTGATCGCGACCACGGTCATCGAGGTCGGCGTGGATGTTCCGAATGCCAGCCTGATGGTGATTGAGCACGCGGAGCGATTCGGGCTGGCACAGCTGCATCAACTGCGCGGCCGGGTGGGGCGCGGCGCGGCAAAATCGTACTGCATCCTGATGACCGGCGGACGGATTTCTCCGGCGGCTGAGGAGCGTTTGGCGGCGATGGTCCGCACCCAGAACGGGTTTGAGCTGGCCGAGCTGGATCTTCAGCTCCGCGGGCCAGGCGAGTTCTTCGGCACACGGCAGGCCGGGCTCCCGGACTTTCGCGTGGCCAACCTGCTGCGCGACCGCGCGCTGCTGGAGCTGGCGAAGGCGGAGTCGGCGCGGTTCATTGAAAAGCCGGAGGGTTCCGAGGCGGAGCGGCTGCAGGTTCGGACCCGGCTGAAAGAGGCCTGGCAGCGACGGTATGGACTGCTAGAAGCCTGAGGACTGGCCGTCCAGGCATACGCGCTTCGCGCCTTTCTCGATCCCACTTCTGTGGCCCTCCCTTTGGTCGGGATTGGCCGTCTTAGGAACGCTCACTTTCTCACCCGGCATGCGAATATCACTCTCCCCCCTCCCCCTTAAAAATTTGTATCGGTAACAACATACTTGACGCACATGGCCGAGATGTGTCTATTTACTCTGCTGTTTCTAAGTTGCGTGGTTGTAATGGCGGCATGGTCTGTTAACGGCTCCGGTCACAACGCCGTGAGCGGATCGCAGTTTTTCCAGTGTTCCCTTAGAGAAGTCTATGTAGGTGCAAAAGTCAGTTGTGTGAGGCTGATGGAATTCATCATGGTACCAGATAGTTCCCATCGCATAGATAGTGGCGCGTCCCTCTTGGATAAGGGCGCGATTTTCTGGAGAACAAATGGCTTTGTCTTCATTTGTCAGCCACAGGTCTTGTCCGGGCATAACAGTGGTATATTCTTTGGCCGTGCGTTCGGTATAACTGGGTTTTACCCGTTTTTCGATAGGTTCGCAGTCCGTTTCCCACGATACGTGAGTATCGAGACCAGGAGTTTTCCCGCTATTCGTGAGTCTTACTTTGACCGTAATGGCTTCACTTGGGATCGCAGGAACAGTCTCATCTATGCTGACCATCCCAATCCAAGGACGCTGATCCATACGGAAGTTCTTGACGGTCTCGTTGAGCCCCTTTCTCCCAAGCTCCGTTTGTCTGGCAACAAAATTGGTAGCATCAATCTGCTCCTGCCAATTTTCATAAGAGACCCAGGTGTAGCCGATGACTGCGACAGCGACAATAACCTCAAGAAAGCCTTTTGCCACTCGCCATCCGCCTTCTATTTTGCTGCGTTTGGCATGTGTCTGTACGCTTATGGGTACTTGGGTGCGAAGCTCGGTTACGGATATGGGTGGCTCAATCTCGGTACTCTTGGCATCGGCTTGTTGATGTGTATTTACGGTATTTTTGAGATCCTTGAGGCCATCCGACAAGCAGGTCAGATCGTGATGTAGGGTGTTTTGATACGTGCGTAGTTCTTTGCGCAGTTTCTTGGCGAGGTTAATGAACTGACGGGTAACATAGTCCATAATGGCGAAACGACCTGAATACGAGAGAGGGGCAAAAGCGCGCGAACATTTCGAGCGCACTATGACCGCGCTCTTTCGCGTGCCCAAAGATACAGCGAAAAAGCCTCAAAAGCCAGAGCGTAAAGATGAGAAGAAGCCCAGCAAGGATTAGGCTTTGCGCTTGCCGCGTCCCTGCCGTTTACGGTCGCGGCGATTCATCCTTGCCCGTTAATTGGGCATATGTAAGACGCTTTCCGGCAACCTGGCTCATGGCCAGAGAGAAGCGGTCAGCGTCATTCAAAGGATTGTCTTTCGTAGCCCGGTTGTTAAACCGAAATACCTGCTCAGTGACATAGCGATCAAGATGAAAAGGCTCTACAGCAACGTAAGTTCCCTTCAGGCCGCGCTTCAACAGCGCCCAGAAGTTCTCTATGCCTTGAGTATGAATCTCGCCGCGCACATACTCATCAACGTGCGTCACGGTTTCGTGAATGTATTCCTGTGCTGCCAGGGTGTCATAGCTGGCCCATTTGTCGGTGTAGACACGGGAACCCTTTTCGACTTGACGAAGAATCTCGTTCTGCAATACTTCGCGGCTGACGTTCGGTATCACCTTGGCGCGCACTTGGCGACTCTCGCGATCCAGCATTCCCATGACAGCGGCTTTGCGATCCGAGCGGCCATTTTTCAGAGTCAATCGCTTGCGGGCGTGCATGTTCTTAACGCTGCCGCCGATGTAGGTCTCATCCACTTCCACAGGGCCGCTATCGCTGCCGCCCATCTTGACGAAGCTACCCGACTGCATCGCTTCCCGAATCCGGTGAAGCATGAACCATGCCGACTTCTGAGTGACACCGATAGCTCTAGCCAGTTCATAGCTGGAGATTCCATTCTTGCAACCGCAAATCATCCAGACCGCCGTCATCCACTTGTCCAAGCCGAGAGCGGAATCCTCAAAGATCGTCCCGACTTTGACCGTGAACTGCCTTTTGCAGCCGTTGCAGAACCATATCCGGCGGGTCTTGATGAAGGAATGCTTCTCAGAGCCGCAACGCGGGCAGTTGATGCGGGCATCGGGCCAGCGAAGCTCCACCGCATAGCGAAATGCGCGTTCTGCGTCGGAGAAGTAAACTATTGCCTGTTGGAGAGTTACGGGCTTTTTAATCTGGTCTTTCATGGTGCGCCTCTTAACTACAAAACCAGATTACGCCCTTTCTTCTTGTGTGTCAAGTATGTTGTTACCTTTGTATCTAATAGCAAACATTCAGACTCGGGCGAAACTGCCGCGCTATCTAATGGCAAACAAAGAAGATAGATTCTATATAATGAATTCTAAAGCACTTGCACACATTTTTGCGCGTGTTCGAGGTGGGCGCGCGGTGCGCTGGACAGACGCCTCCGTTGCAATTGCTGGAATTTTGCCCCCTATTTCAATTCTATCGAATTGAGGGAATTCAACTGCATTTTCGGGTGAGCGGTTTGCGCTTTGGAATGTGGTAGTTGCGGGAAGATTTCAAGGTTGGGGCTTGACAGGGGGAAGTGTGACGCGAGCTTTTGCGTATCCCACCCTTGACGCGATGAAACTGCCTCAAGGATGGGGCACCCAGAGTTTTGTGGCTGATCGAGGAACCGCAGGTTCCCTTCGGCAGGCTCAGGGCAGGCTTTCGACTCCGCTCAGAATGACATCCATTTTTAGCCGGTGGGGGCGAGGGCGTATTGGTCGCGGCTTTGTTTGGAGTTCTGGTTGTAGACGACGAGGTCGACGCGGGCGATGTCGAAGGCGCGGGATTCGATGAGGTTTTTGGTGCAGTGGCAGAGGTCGGTCATCTGGAGATGAGAGTCGCGGCTGAGCTCGAGTCCGGCGGCGATGAGGACGGCGTAAATTTCGACGCACGAGGCGCGGGCGAACTCGAAGTCGAGCTCGGCGGCCTGGTTGCCCTGGGTGGTGCGGGTGAGGACCCATCCGCCGCAGGCGAGCAAGGCTCCGGTGAGGAAGCGGACGAGGCGATCGGGCTCGTCGGCGCTGAGGGCGGTGAGCTTGAGGCTCCAGCCGTCTGCCTCCGGGTAGGAGCCTGCCCTGAGCGAAGCCGAAGGGCGCTTCGCGCCGACTCCATGATCGTTGTCGTGGGTCACACTGGGTTGATCGGATGTGGGGAGGGTTTGGTTTAGGTTGTCCCGGGGTGGGACTGGGGACTGGCCCCTTCGGCTTCCTACCCCATCACGCAAAGTTCGCGTGCTGGGGGCCCCGGTTCGCTCAGGGCAGGCTCTCAGACACACGCACTTCGAGCCTTCCCACCTGTATGTGAGACGTAGGCATCCGGCGATCTAAGCGCTCAGATCGCTTTCTCTAAGCCGACTTATCATTACTAATCGTTATAAATTGTCCCAGATCGCTAGCCGTTGGGAGAGCAATATAATGGGCTTGTGAACGACCCCGCCGATCGGTTGCCAGAAGTCGCGCCTACTCTTGAGACTCTTAGAAAGCTCTCGAAAGAGGTAAAGGGTCAGCTTTTGCTCCCTCGTCTGGCAAGGATCAGAAAGTTCAACTTCGATGCTCTTCACAAGGGCAATCTGATGCTTCATCCCGACAGCTACGGGCTCTCGCATGGCTACCCGGAGGTGGAGAGCATACCGGTGCGGGAGCATCTGCTGGGGACGCCATGGAACTGGCTGGTACAGGAAGGGTACATCGTAGATACGCACGGCAGCGGTTTCTACGAAATATCCGACGAGGGGCGGGACCTGCTGGCAAGCGATCTTTATAAGAAGCCGGTTCCGACGGTCAAAAAGATGGTACCGGGTGCCGAAGACGCGCCTCGTGCGTTTCTCTCTTACTCTTGGGACAGTCCAGAGCACCGCGCCTGGGCGACTGCCCTTGCTGAGCGGCTTCAGGGAGATGGTGTTGTTGTGATTTTCGACCACTGGCACCTCGGCCCTGGTCAGGAGAAGCAGTACTTCATGGAGCAGAACATTACGAAGAATGACTTTGTGATCGTTATCTGCACCGAAAAGTACGCCGCAAAGGCAGACGACAGGGAAGGGGGCGTCGGTTATGAGACGGCGATCATATCGTCTCAGCTTGCCGAACAATTGCTGACCAGCAAGTACATTCCGGTTCTCAGGCAGGGCTCGTTTAGGACGTCGCTCCCGATTTATCTCAAGCCACGCATGGGCATCGATCTGAGTGCCGAGCCATACTCGGAAGATGAATATGAGAGGTTGCTCCGCGCGCTTCACAATGAACCGATCCAGCCACCGCCGCTCGGCAAGAAACCTGACTTTGCAAGAGCTGCGGTGAAGGCGGTCACGGGCAAGACGGGTGTCGCCGCACCGTCACTTCCTGCTCGAATGAATCAGCGTCCTAATGGCATTGCTTATGCGCGTTATGACAAGCCGGGCGTTGCTGGCGATTGGATTACCGCGACGGTACGGCTGTGGGATAAGGACGGCAAAGATACTTATAGTTTCGAGACAATGACTGGAAGCACGCTCACGAGCGAAGAGTTCTTTGATAGCAAGGACGAACTGATCTCACGCTTCTTCGACTACAACCGGAAGATGCTGAAGGATGGCTACAAGCGAATGAATTTTACTCCTGGTCCAGATCCCGATTTTTATGTGTTGCAGTGATCGACGCACCGAGTAGTTAACTCGCGGAGTGCTACTGTTCTCTGCGGCTCAGTACCGATAAACGCACTTCTATTCTTCAAATCGTCAACCGCATGCTGCGTGAGATCGAGCTGAGTTGGCGTTGCTATATAATCCAGCCCTGCTTCAGAAAGAAGCGGCAGAGGATATCTATGGATTACCTGTACCTGATTCTGTTGGCGATTGTGGCTTTCATTGCTCTTTACGTGCTGTTTGGAAGTCTTTTCACGGTGCGCACGGCGGAGGTTGCCGTGATTACGCGCTTTGGCAAGTTTCTTCGGGTGGCGAATCCCGGATTGAACTGGAAAAGCCCGTTCTTTGATTCCGTGGCGGGGATGGTGAGCCTGCGCGTGAACCAGATCACGCTGACGATGGAGACGAAGACCAAAGACAATGTGTTCGTCACGATTCCGATTTCGGTGCAGAATCGCGTCCGCCCGGAAAAGGTGTATGACGCGTACTACAAGCTGTCCGATCCGGTGGCGCAGATCAAGTCGTATGTGGAGCAGGTGATTCTGGGGCATGTGCCGGGGATGACGCTGGATGAGGTGTTTGCCTCGCAATCGAGCATTGCGGCGGCGGTGAAGCAGGAGCTGGATGCGGACATGGCTCTGTTCGGCTACGAGATTGTGAATGTGCTGGTGACGGACATTGTTCCGGATGAGAAGGTGAAGTCGGCGATGAACGATATCAACGCGGCGCAGCGCGAACAGGTGGCGGCCAACGCGCGGGGCGAGGCGGAAAAGATTCTGGTGGTGAAAAAGGCCGAGGCCGAGGCGGAGAGCAAGGCCCTGCAGGGCCAGGGGATTGCGAACCAACGGAAGGCGATCATCGAAGGGCTGCAGGTCTCGATCGAACAGTTCCAGAAGGTGGTGGATGGGGCGACGGCGAAAGAGGTGATGCAGCTGGTGCTGGTGACGCAGTATTTCGACACGCTGAAGTCGATTGGCGAGAGCGACAAGACCAACACGCTGTTCCTGGCGCATTCGCCGGCTGCGGTTCGGGAGGTCTCCGACCAGATTCTGCAGTCGATGCTGGTGGCGCAGAGCGCGAAAATCTGAGGGACTTTATGGTTGCCGGGCCCAGTGTCCTGTCCCGAAAGTTCACATCCTAAATTTCCCTGAGATTAGAGGGAGTGCAAACGAGAGAAACTGCAGGTCCCTCCACTTCGCTTTGCTCCGGTCGGGATGACAAATGTGTGCCAGGTATTTCAGGGGCGGGACACTAGCGCGATCTTTCCTGGTCAGGACGAGGATCGAGTGCGATCGTCTTTTCGCAAGGCCATGGCCAGCAGCAAGACCGCTCCACCATAGAAGAGAGTGTCGCCGACGTAGTTGATTCCTTCGATGACCTGCGCGCTTCCCCGATCCATGGCCAGGATGGGCGTGTAGAGGAACAGCGTGACCAGGACCATGACGAGGCCAGCGAGGGTTGCGGCGAGGCGAGCGCGTTTGTTGATGAGTAGAGCGGCTCCGCAGACGAGGAGGATGGCTCCGATGAGATCGGCCCAGAAGACGTGGATGGGAACCCAGGCGGGGGTGAGTTTTTCAAGCGGGACGCCGGTCACGTTGTCGGGGTGGAGGAAGTGCTCGACTCCGTAGAAGATCAGCGTGACGCCGATGAGGATGCGGGCGGTGACGGCGAGGATGTTTGAAAGCTGAGCGCGGCGATCCCGGATGGCAAATGCGGTGAGGGCGAGACCGCCTGCGGCGAACGAAGTCTCGCGAAACATCAGCACCCAGATAATTCTGTTTTTCGGCTGAGAGACTACACCCGGCAGGTCCATGGTGAAGACGAAGATGAAGAACATGAGGGCCAGCAGCGGAGCGGACCAGAGCAGACACTTGCGGAAGGTGAGGCTGAGGGACGCGGCGAGCAGGCCGAGGCCTACGAAATAAATCCAGAAGACGTGCGCGGGTATCCAGGACGGGACCATGCCCGCCATGAGGCGGCCCAGCACGAGATGCTCGGCTCCGAAGGCGGCGAGGGGCGCGGCGAAGAAAACAAGAGCTAACGCGACGAGCTTGTCGAGGCCGGATGCGGCGGCGAGGTCTTTCCTGACGATGACGATGCCGAGGACGAGGATGATGAGTCCGGCGACGGAGGGCCAGAGTTCAATGGGTGAGGGCACGAGAGTCCTTTCCTGAAGAGGATTCTGGAAGATCCAGATGCATCTTTGTCGCGGAAGAGCTGGGCCTGGCGAAATTCGGGGACGATTGATCGTACTTCCGGACTAGACGGAGCGCAATGCACATTCGGATCACATAGCCCACGTTTGGCTTACAAAGCACGGCTCCCTGGGTTTCGCATTCGGGCGCAGCGGTATGGGATCGACTTGTTGCTCGCGCTCTTGTACTTCTGGGAACCCTGGAGGGCGCGCACAACCGCGTGGGTGACGGCTTGGGCGAAGCTTTATACCCAGGGGGTGCCATCCAATTCCTGATGGCGATTGGTAGAGCTGGGAGCGCATTACGCATTTGCAGCCGCAGCAGTTTTTCGGGACGGCTTTCTGGATTGGCTTTACGATAACGTATATTGCGGGCGAAGCCTATCTTCGTTCGCATCCCGCGAGTGAGTCGGTTTGAATGCGGATTCACCGCTGGTATTGTTCGTCGCTGACGTGCTCCATCCAATCAACGACCTTGCCGTCTAATCGTTCCTGAATTGCGATGTGCGTCATGGCGGTGGCGGGTGTAGCTCCGTGCCAGTGCTTCTCTCCCGGCGCAAACCAGACTACGTCTCCGGGGTGAACCTCCTCGATCATGCCGCCTTCCCGTTGCACCCATCCGCAGCCTGCTGTGACAATCAAGGTCTGTCCGAGGGGATGGGTATGCCAGGCGGTACGCGCTCCCGGCTCAAATGTGACGCTGGCGCCCGCCACAAACGCCGGGTCGGGCGCTTGAAAAAGCGGGTCAATCCGTACGGTGCCGGTAAACCAGTCTGCCGGGCCTTTGCCTGAGGGCTGCGAGCCGATGCGTTTGATGTCCATTGCCCCATTCTAATGATTCGATGAGGGGAGAATTTCAAACTGACCCACTCCTGCGGTTCGGTATCTGTTTCGCGTGGCGCGAAAATCATTTACCTTGCCATCATGCTGGTTGGGACCGGGATCGATGTCATCGAGATTGAGCGGATTGCTGCGTCGATAGAACGGTATGGGGAGCGGTTTCTAACGCGCGTGTTTACTTCCGGCGAAATTGCTTACTGCCAGCGGAAGAAGAATGCCGCCGAGAGCTTTGCTGCGCGCTTTGCCGCGAAGGAGGCTGGCGCAAAGGCCCTGGGGACCGGGATTCAGCATGGGGTTACGTGGATCGAGATTGAAGTAAGGCGGGAGCGGGGCGAGCGGCCTACGCTGCATTTCTCAGGACGGGCCGGGAAGCGCGCAGAGCGGCTTGGCGTAAAGCATATTTCCCTGTCGCTGACGCATAGCAGGACGGTGGCGATGGCGGCGGTGCACCTGGAAGACTAGGGATCAGGTCACAGGGATCAGGGCACAGTTGTCAGTGGTCAGTTGTCAGTGGTCAGAAAAACAGGGCGCAGGGAGCAGGTCGTAGGGATCAGGTCGTAGGATCGGAAGTCTGTGCCCTGATCCCTGTGATCTGAGCCCTGACAGTGTGTCTTTTCTGCAACGGGTTCTGTCGCTGTCGCATCCAACGCTGAGTTGATGCGACTTCCCTTACCCGGTTTGGTATTCTCTCAAGCAGAGCGGATAGGCGCGTCGCTCAAATCTCCGTCCGAGGAAACTTTTGCCTAGCCAGCAGCAAGTTCAATGGTCGCAATTGAAGGTCGGCGTGCTGGTCCTGGTGGCCCTGGTGGCCGTGACGGCGCTGGTGTTCCTGATGTCGGGCAACACAGGGGGGTTCTTCACCGGGAAGATCACGGTGCGGTCGTACTTTGAGAACTCGGCGGGGCTGAAGGTGGGTGCTCCGGTAAACCTGGACGGGGTAACGGTCGGCAGCGTGAAATACATCCGAATCGCGCCGGAGCGGCAGCTGACTCCGGTGGAAGTGGTCATGAGGATCGGCAAACAGTACCAGCCAGTGCTGAAGAGCGACGCGAAGTCGAGCCTAGATACGATTGGCGTACTGGGCGACACGGTGGTGGACATCAACGGCAAGTTTGCGACGGGACAGGCGATCCAAAACGGCGGCGAACTGCAGACAACCGAGACGCCGAACCTGACGGACGTGATCAAGTCGAGCCAGGGAACCATTGAGCAATTGAATACGATTCTGGCCAAAGTGGACAACCTGGTGGACGCGCTGAACAGCGGGAAGGGGTCGATTGGCCAGCTGATTAACGATCCGATGCTGTACAACAAGGCCGTGCATACGCTGGACCAACTGCAGACGCTGGTGGATGCGGTGAGCAGCGGCAAGGGGTCGATCGGGAAGCTGGTGACAGACGACACGCTGTACAACCGCGCGAACGACACGGTGGGCCACCTGCAGCACATTGCCACAGAGCTGGACAGCGGGCAGGGGTCCATGGGCAAGCTGCTGAAGGACGACACGCTGTACAACAACCTGAAGCAGTCGACGCAGAACCTGAATACGATTTTGGCGCAGGTGAACTCGGGCAAGGGCGCGCTGGGCATGATGATGAAGGACCAGGCGTTTGCCGACAAGCTGAACAACACTGTGACCCAGCTGAATGAGGTCCTGACGCAGGTGAACAGCGGCCAGGGCACGATGGGCAAGCTGCTGAAGGACGACAGGCTGTATAACCACGCGGACGCGATGATCCTGGACTCGTCGGACCTGATCAAGGCGATCCGGAAAGACCCGAAGAAATACCTGACGATTCACCTGAAGATCTTTTAGGGACTCCCCGTACAGGGTGTTGACCGCACGGGCCAATGCTGTAAGTAGCCGCGTCCGTTGGTCGCCAGATGGGTTCTTGTGCTACCTTTTCCGGTGGACGCGTGGACGACGCCGCGCCCGCCAATCCGGCCTCGCACCCACGGCGACGGGCCCAATTCGCGAGGAAATATGCGCATCTCCCGCATTGCCTGTGGCCTTCTTTTCTGCGGCGGCGTTGCTTTAGCGCAGTCCGCAGCCAAACCTTCCAATAACGCACCGGCCAATCGCACACCGGTGGAACCGAAGGCCCTGCAGAGCTTTGATGTGAGCGCCATCGACAAGAGTGTTGACCCCTGCGTGAACTTTTACGATTACGCGTGCGGCAACTGGCGCAAGGACAATCCCATTCCCGCGGACCAGGTGCGGTGGGGGCGCTTTGGAGAGCTGGGCGAGCGCAACCGGTATCTGCTGTATCTGGATTTGCAGAAGGCGGCGGAAAATCCGACGACTCCGCTACAGAGGAAGTACGGCAATTTTTATGCGGCGTGCATGAATACCGACCTTGCCGATCAGCTTGGCGAGAAGCCGGTAGAGCCGGTCCTGGAGAAGATTGCCGCGCTCAAGGAGAAGCATGACCTGGCGGCGCTGGTGGCGGACTTGTCAATCCATGATGGAACGGGCACGTTCTTCCGTTTTGGTTCGGAGCAGGACCAGAAGGATGCGACGCGGGAGATCGGAAGCATCCTTCAGGGCGGACTGTCGCTGCCGGACCGCGATTACTATCTGGAAGACAATGCGCGGATGGGGAAGATTCGCGTGCAGTATAAGCAGTACGTCGCGGCGCTCTTCAAGCTGGCCGGAGACAACGACGACCAGGCCGCGCAGGAGGCCGATGCGGTGATGGCGATTGAGACGGCGCTGGCCAAAGGCTCCATACCGCGCGTGGATATGCGCGATCCGGTCAAGGTCTATCACCTGCTTCCGGTTTCAAGCCTGACTGCGCTGGCTCCTGACTTTGACTGGAGCGCGTATCTGAGAGGCACTCCCGCGCCGGCGATCAAGGACCTGAACATTGCCACGCCGGACTTCTTCAAGGCCATGAATGCGGTGATCGATGAGCAGAGCCTGGAGAGCATCAAGAGCTATCTCCGCTTTCATGCCTTGAACGGCGCGGCCCCGTGGCTTTCGAGCGATTTTGTGGATTTGAACTTTGGGTTCTTCCAGCGGACCATGCGTGGGCAGGAAGAACAGACGGCGCGCTGGAAGCGCTGCACGGCGATTTCAGACCGCGCGATGGGCGAAGCCGTAGGGCAGGACTGGGTGAAGGAGAATTTTCCGCCACAGGCCAAGGCGAGCACGGAGAAACTGGTGGCGGAGCTGGAGAAGGCCCTGAATGAAGACATCCAGGGACTGACGTGGATGACTCCGGCAACGAAGAAACAGGCGGAGGCGAAGCTGGCGGCGTTCCGCAAAAAGATCGGCTATCCGGACAAGTGGCGCAGCTATGCGGGGCTGGAGGTCAAGCGCGACGACCTGCTGGGGAACCTTCATCGCTCGGACGCATTCAACTCAGCGTATGACCTGCACAAGATCGGCAAGCCGGTCGATGAAAAAGAGTGGGGCATGACTCCGCCGACGGTGAATGCGTATTACGCGTCGAGCAACAACGACATCAACTTCCCGGCGGGAATCCTGCAGCCTCCTTTTTACGATTACACGAAGGACGCGGCGGTGAACTTTGGCGCGATCGGTGTGGTGATCGGCCATGAGATGACGCACGGCTTCGACGATCAAGGCAGCCAGTTCGACGCGCACGGCAACTTCAGAAACTGGTGGACCCCGGCGGACAAAGCAGCGTTTGACCAGCGCACTGGATGCGAGGTGAAGGAATATGGCAACTTCGAACCGGTTCCGGGGCAGAACCTGAACGGCAAGCTGACGCTGGGCGAAAACACGGCGGACAACGGCGGCCTGCGCCTGGCATACCGTGCGCTGCAAAGCGTGCTGGTCAGCGAGGGTCCGGGGGCAGAGATGAAGAAGATCGACGGCTATACACCGGACCAGCAATTCTTCATTTCCTTCGCGCAGGTGTGGTGCGAGAGCGCGCGCCCGGAGTATGCGCGGGTAGCGGCGCACGTCGATTCGCATTCGCCGGGACGCTTCCGCACGAACGGCACGGTGCAGAACTTCGACGGATTTGCGAAGGCCTTTGGCTGCAAGAAGGGCCAGCCGATGGTGTCGGCTGATCCCTGCGTCGTGTGGTAGGTCAGGGAGCAGGGAGCAGGGAGCAGGGAGCAGGGAGCAGGGAGCAGGGAGCAGGGAGCAGGGAGCAGGGAG
>JBARHV010000099.1:0-1838 GCA_049799415.1 Silvibacterium sp. | reverse complement strand
GTTATCGATTCACCGCTTCTATTCACTACGTCGGGCCTTCGATCCTGGACCGTTAGCTACATTTCTCTTTAATCCAATTGAAAGCGAGTTCCCCCTGGAACTACTAGTACAAATTTGGCGAGGGGCTGAGAAATAGTGCTTTCTTTTACATATTGTTACAAGCTTTCCGATATACTGTTCACTACTCTGGGTTCGAGTTAGGCACACCTCACTCTGGGATTGGAGGTTCGATGAAACTGATCTGTCTCGCTGGTTTTCTGGGTATGGCTGTTATGGCTTATGGCAGCAGTTTTGTTATTGACAACTTCAGTTGCGCTGACAGCGTTAGCCTGACTGGGTCCGCCGTGGCTGGACCGGGTGAAACGTCTCCTGAGGGGCCTGGCTTCAACAGCAGTTTCGTCTCTTGCCCAGGTTCCGTGGGCGGTGTACGCGAAGATTTTCTCGTCATCCCCACTGGTCCGGCTGATTCGGTAAGCACAATCGAGTCCACTGGCAATGGGACGATAACCGGAACGTTTGGAAGTGGGATTAGTGAATATGAAGGTATCGCATGGGGTGGCGCCGCATTGGGCGATTTGAACCTGGACTTGGTGGGTGATTCCATACTGGTCCAAATCCAGTCCGTTTCTGGGGGAACCCTCAACGTGATATTAACCAGTACTACCATCCCAGACACATTTGACGATCTGGAATTTAGTACGACATTTGCGGGTAGCCCGAGCTATCAGGATGTACTCATTCCTCTCACTGGGACGCCAACCGTTCTGGGAACTGGCGCAAACCTGGACGACGTGACTGCTATCAATGTGAATCTCTCGCTTGACACTGCTGGGGGAACTTGGGCCATAGATGGAGTTGAAGCCGTTCCCGAACCATCAACTCTCCTGTTGACGGCTACTATCTGCTTCTTGGGCATCCTGACAAGGTCGCTCTGGCGAAGATCTCCTCGTTAAATGGATCTTGACCACCGTCGTCGTGGCTTCGATTGCCACTACAGTCCTAACTTTCCGGCGCTATTCTCCCGGAAGAGACTGCCATCTCGGATGTGCTGGAACCCGAATCCAGTTTTGCAACATGGTGGCCGCTGGAGCATTGCGGACTGATGAGGTTGGGGTGTATATTGAGTCGGCCCGTATCAGAGACCCCAAAACCAAAATTCCGGTTTCGGACTCCAAGAACTTTGTTAGAGACTCCAAGAACTTTGTTAGAGGAGATCACATCAAACCCGCTCATGACGAATGGACCGGCAAGTTCGACGGCAAAGATTACCCAATCACTGGTGATCCAGACGTCGACACGCGGGCGTATAAACCCATCAACGATCACACCTTGGCGTTTACTGAGAAGAAGGGCGGCAAGGTTGTCGGTACCGGTCGCATCGTCTACTCTGCTGACGGTAAGACCCGCACCGTCACCGCCACCGAAACCGATACCAAGGGTACGAAGACCAGGGCCACCACCGTTTACGACAAACAGTAGTTGACAGGACTTGCTTGATGGCCTTTGGTGTAGGCGTGGTAGTGCTCCAGATTGGACGTCCGACCTACAAACCGAGCTTCCCCGCTGAGTTCTCCCGGAACAAACTCCCGTCCCGAATGTACCGCCTCACCATCTGCACGGATCGATGTCCGGTCTGATTCATAATCGACCTCTCAGACGCCCCAGCAATCGCGGCACCGGTGGCATGTCCGGCCCGGAGTGAGTGCCCCCCATACTTCGCCGGATCGAGTCCGGCCCGCTCTGCCAACTTCTTCACCACGCGGGAAACGTCGATACCTGACAAACGGCCCGCCTGCACATGGCCATGCCGATTGATCGAACGAAACAGCGATCCCGTA
>JBARHV010000098.1:0-1535 GCA_049799415.1 Silvibacterium sp. | reverse complement strand
CCTCCCGACCGCGTCGGATAAGCTGCCCGCGCTCAAGGCCTCCGGGAAGACGGTGATCCCCTGCGCCGCGGAGGCGGAGCTCCTCCTCAGGAAGGCCGCGGAGGCAGGAGTGGTCGCCTACACCCCGGGAGACCCGGCCTTCAGCGTCACGAAGGAGGGCCTCACCCCGGCCCAGGTCAGGGCGCTCGAGCTGGTCAAGGAGAAGGTGCTCTCGGTCTACGGCGCCACGGGCGTCCAGCAGGCCATAGACCAAGCCTACTTCGGGCTCCTCAAGGCAGTGGTCGTCTATCCGGTCGAGGACGAGACGAAGCTCTCGGACAAGAACGGGAACGTGCTCCCAGACGCCTACGTGATGAACGGGGGGTCCACGGCCGTCGACCTGGCTAGGAGGATACACAGCGACCTCGCCGCCACGTTCCTCTACGCCATCGACGCGAGGACGGGGATGCGGCTCTCTTCGGACTATGTCTTGAAGGACAGGGATATCGTGAAGATCATTTCAAGCGGCCGGCGCGGCTAGCTCTTCGACCTGGACTTCAACAGCCCCGGGCTGTGGCCTGCCGATGAGCTTGGTCTTCCTGACGCCGACGTGCCTCAGCCTTGTGACCTTCCTCGCCTCGTTGTAGACGTCGGAGGCGAGCTTCTGGAGGACGGTCTCCTGGACGAACTGGTCGTAGGTCAAAGAGGCGGCCCTCTCCTCCATTATCTTGTCGATTATCATGCGGATCTCGTGCTTCTTCGAGGAGTTCATCCTCCCCTGCGAGAGCGCGATGGTGTAGACCCTGACGGTGTATCCGTCCTTGGTCTTGTAGTCCTTGATGAAGTCGGACATCGACGAGCCCCTCCTGATGAGGCTGCGGAGGTACTCCCTCGAGAACTCGTGCCCCTTTAGGATGGTGTAGGCCGTGTCGCCCTCCACCTTGTCTATCTGGAAGTATAGCTTGAAGCTGTAGTGCTGAGGGTCCTGCTTGAGGATGTCATAGAGGGTGGTCTCAACGACGCGCCCGGCCGGCTTCTCCACGTCTGTGATGGGGACCCTTCCGATGGGCGCGTTTCCGAACGAGGGGGAGGCGAGCACCGTGACCCATTGCTTCAGCTTCCACTTGTCACGGACCTTCCCGGAGACCTTCTTAGGCAACTAGCTTGCCGCCCTGATTTCTCTGGCTTAAAAACATCAAGCCCCTAGCCGATTCTCTCGCGCCCTCCCATATACTGCACGAGCGGCTTTGGGATGGCTATCGAGCCGTCCTTCTGCTGGAAGTTCTCCACCACGGCGACCAGCGCCCTGGTTGTAACCGCCGTGGAGTTGAGCGTGTGCACCAGGGTGGGCTCGGCGCTCTGCTTCTCCTTGTACCTGATCATCAGGCGCCTGGCCTGGTAGTCTGTCACGTTGCTGCACGAGACCATCTCCCTGAACCTCTGCTGGGTGGGCATCCAGGCCTCGAGGTCGTACTTCTTCGCGGCGACAGTCCCGATGTCGCCTGTGCAGATGTTGACGACGCGGTAGTGCAGGCCCAGGCTCTGGAAGATGGACT
>JBARHV010000097.1:0-17176 GCA_049799415.1 Silvibacterium sp. | reverse complement strand
GCCCAGCTATGCAGAGGGTATGTCTATTTCGGTTCTTGAAGCCATGGCCTGGGGTCTTCCGGTCATAACAACGGGCTCGGGCGGTTCGACCTCTTATCTTGAGAATCATCGAAACTGCCTTCTGGTGAAGCCTGGAGATGTTTCCGCGATCAGCGAAGCGATCCAACTGCTCTATGAGAATGAAGAAACGCGGCTGGCTCTGGGTCGTGAGGCACGGCGTACAGCAGAAATGCTGAATATCGACAGATACGTCGAGAAACTGTCGCTCATCTATCGCGAGACTGCAGATAACACGTCTCCGCGATCGTCCAGCCTCGTTAAACCGCAACATAATCTCGCGGACTGACAATCGATTCCACAGAGTGCGCCTGAGATCAGGCGATGCCTGGAGCGGTTGTACTCGAAAACGGAGCAAATCATGGCAAAAAAAATGAACATTTTGGGGATAAGGCTGGATTGTCTGTCGTATGAAGACATGTACCCGATATTCAACAAATGGCTATCGGATAAGAGTTCGCGGTCCCACACTCTTGCTGCGGTCAACGTCAATTGCTGTGTTTCATCTCTCTTCGATAAGCGGCTCCTCGATCTGTATAACTCGGCGGACATCGTCGGGATCGACAGCATGCCGTTTCTTCGGTGGGCGCGCTTGTTCCATAACAAGCGCAGTGATCGCTTCTATCCGCCCGACATGATTCTGGATATTGCCAAGAAGGCGAAGGAGCACGGTTACACCTTCTTTCTATACGGAGGATCTCAGGGTTCTCCGGACAAGATGGAGGAATATCTCACCCAGCGCTTTGAAGGCCTCAAGATTGTCGGTAAATACTCTCCTCCCTTCCGTCCGTTGACCGAAGAGGAAGATGCTGAAGTGTGCGAGATGATCAACCGCGCGCAGCCCGATTTCCTTTGGATTGGCCTCGGCTCTCCCAAACAGGATGTGTGGATCAGCGAACACCGGGAAAAAATCCGCGGAACCATCATGATCGCTGCCGGTGCCCTGTTCGACTTTTTCAGCGGACGAGTGAAACAAGCGCCGGTTTGGATCCGCCAATCAGGCTTCGAATGGCTCTATCGTCTGACAAAAGACTTTCGCCGGTTGTGGGTCAGGTACACGGTTTACAACGTTGTTTTCCTGGTAATGTTCGGCCTGCAGTTGACCGGGCTCCGCCGATTTGAGCCTGCCGAATAGCAGTTGTACCGCCCCTGGCGCAATTTGCCGAAAGCTTAAAATTCCGTCCTCTCCTGGCGAGAGGTAGATATATCCCTCGAAGAACCATCCTTATCAATTTTTAAATTGGAGAATTTATGAAGAAAGCAATCGTGTGTGGTGCCGGCGGCTTTATCGGCAGTCATCTAGTCAAAAATCTTAAGGCGGACGGCTATTGGGTTCGCGGCATCGATGTGAAGTATCCCGACTTCAGCCAGACCGTTGCCGACGACTTTATCGTTGCCGACCTTCGCCATGCCTCAAGCTGGGAAAAGGCCCTGGACATCGAGTTTGACGAGGCGTATCAACTTGCCGCCGACATGGGCGGGGCCGGCTTCATATTTACCGGAGCTAATGATGCCGAGATCATGCATAACTCGGCGATGATCAATCTTCACATGGCCCATTATGGCGTGACGCGCGGTGTCAGGAAGGTCTTTTACTCCTCATCGGCCTGCATCTACCCTGCCTATAACCAGCAGGACCCCCAAAACCCCAAGTGCGGAGAATCCACAGCCTACCCTGCCGCGCCCGACAGTGAATATGGCTGGGAGAAGCTATTCAGTGAGCGTCTCTATTTTGCATTCCTGCGGAATCGCGACCTGAACGTGCACGTTGCCCGTTTCCACAATATCTTTGGCCCGGAAGGCACCTGGGATGGCGGCCGCGAGAAGGCCCCCGCAGCCCTGTGTCGCAAAATTGCGCAGACGCCCGATGGTGGAGCGATCGAGATGTGGGGAGACGGCGAGCAGACTCGCTCCTTCCTGTACATCGACGAGTGCGTTGAGGCAGTGCGTCGCCTCATGAATTCACCCTTCCGCGGCCCCGTCAACATCGGCTCGGAAGAAATGGTCACGATCAATCAGATGGCCGCAATCATCATGAACATCGCGGGCAAGAATCAAACCATCAACCACATACCCGGGCCACTCGGTGTTCGCGGACGCAATTCCGACAATCACCTGATCCGCAAAGAGCTGGGCTGGGAGCCGACCATGCGTTTGAAAGATGGCTTGGCCAGGACCTATGCCTGGATCAACGAGCAGTGCAAGTCCTCGTCCACAGCTCAGGTGGCCGAGCTCGTTGGCGCACGCTAAAGGCCGCAGCCTGAGCTTCTTCCGCGGCAAGCCCGATTTGCCTGGCATCAGACAAAACTCCGGAATTTAACGCTTCATGACCATTTGAGAGACGAATATCAATGGCGCAAGGGGTCATGTAGCCCTGCCGCGGAGCAAGCTTGAGAAATTCGTCTCCATCCGCAGACATGGAGGCAAGCAGATCGCCTTCTTCTATCTTCACCTCTAACTCTTTGATTTCAAGTTAGATCAACTACACATCCGAACCGCGTCAAGGTACGCGAATAAGGAGAAGGTTGACCCATTTTTTCGCTTTCAAAGCGGGTTATGATGGGCTTCATTGAATGACTGTATGTCGGTAATTTGCCTGTTGTGGTTTTAAGTCTCGTGGACTTCTGCTCAGATCCGATCAGCAGAAGAATCAGAAAAAACTTTAAGTGAAACACCTCAATGTCGTTGAGGATGGCTGAGCCATGGCTTTCAACGTTTCCGGTGAAGTCAGAGCGGCTTATGCCGTTTGAGAAAGCTTCCTCTTCAAACCTGAATATTTGCCAATGCCCCGATGTTCCATTCCTTCTATCAAATCCGTGAGCAGCCGTTCGATACGAATCCCGATCCTCGCTTCTTGTATCTAAGCAGGACGCATCGGGAGGCCTTCTCGTCGCTGCTGTATCGAGTCCAGATGGATTCCGGCTTTCTCGCTATGGTGGCGCCGCCGGGAATGGGCAAAACCATGCTGCTCTTCCATCTTCTGCACCGTTTGCAGACCACCGCGAAGACCGCGTTTGTCTTTCAGACACAGTGCACATCTCACGAACTGCTGCAGCATCTTCTCTCGGAGTTTGAATGCGATACCAGCATTACAGACCCTGTGGGAATGTACCGGGAGTTGAAGTCCTTCTTGCTCAGGGAAGCCAACGCAGACCGGCGTTGCATACTGGTCATCGACGAAGCGCAAAATCTTCATCCCGACGTTCTTGAAACATTAAGGCTGCTCTCAAACTTTGAGACGCCGCGCCGCAAGCTTCTCCAGATCATATTGTCAGGTCAAAGTGAACTGGATGGGGTTCTTGCGCGCCCCGAGTTGCGGCAATTGCGCCAGAGGCTATCGTGCATTATTCACATCGATAAGTTCACCCCTGAGGAAACGGCTCTTTATATAGCTCACCGGCTTTCCGTTGCGGGATACGAAGGCAAACTATCGAAACTTTTCAGCATGCCCGCGCTCACCCGGATAGCGCAGCTAAGTGAAGGAATTCCTCGGGTCATTAATAACATCTGCTTCAATGCGCTATCTTTGGGCTTCGCATTGGAGTTCGATCAGGTAGACCTTGACATCATTGACGAGGTTGCCAACGATCTCGGCCTTTCGAGCACGCCATATGTTGTCCCGCAAAACGATCACCCCAGTCGAGTAGCAGTAGCCGCTTGGGGCGAAGAGAGCCCGGCATACGCCTCTATCGTCGCAGTTTGTGTCAGACAGGAACACTCTGAGGCAGAGGCTGCGGCAGAGGCCGCCGCATTTTCTGAGGCTGTTGCACATAGCACGTTGACTGAGGCTGTTGCGCGTAACACGTTGACTGAGAATCTACCTGAACTTCAGCCCTCAATTGCTGAAGATGAAAGCGATCCGGAACCGGATGTCTCCAGAGAGGAAGCACTCTCTTCAGTTGTATCTGCAGAAGCGCGAACAGAATTGGCGCTGAGTTTTGCCTTCCCTCAGCCGGAGCTCGATTTTTCAGAAGAGGAGATCTTTTCTCCATTTCTAACGGCAGATGCACGAACAGAACTGGGTTTGAGTTTTGGCTTCCCGCCACCGATGCTGGAAGTTGAGGGGGAGATCCTCTCTCCGGTTGTAGATGTAGAGACGGAATTGGAGCTGAGTCTTGCCTTCCCTCCACCAGAGCTGGATTTTTCTGAAGAGGAGATCCTCTCTCCATTTCTAGCAGCAGAAACGCAAAATAAATCGGAGTTGGGTCCTGGCTCTCAACCGCCGATGCCGGCAACGGCCAGGATAAAAGGTCTTTACGCGGAGCTGGGCGTAATCACTCGCGATGGAATCAGAAGATTGAGTCCCCAATCCCTGGTGAGAACTTCCGCGTGTGCCTTTATTTTATTGATGGCGCCCGTAATCAACACTCCGGCGCCGCATACCGTGTCCGCTCAAAAATCAACGCACCCCGTTGTAGAGAGTCCCCCGCCGGTCGTCGATCCTCCATTGCTGGTCGCAGCGCCGCTGATGGTCTTTCATCAAGCACGGAGGCACTCTCATCGAAGTTTCCCGATCCAACCGAAAACGCGGGAGGACAGCGTAAGCCAGCAGGCCGCAACGGACATCGCAGCTGAGTTGACAGACCCCGATCATCTAATGCACCCGGTACCACTGAATGAAATACCGATTGTCAAGGGGCCTCCAGATTCGCCTCCGCCACGGTCGCCATGAGTAGGCCCAGCGAAAGCGCTGTCCGGGGTGAAAGAGACGGCGAATCATCGAAAGCATTGTCCCATATTCAGCGGAAAGCTTGTAACTTTTAACGTTTCTGTGATTTTTTAGTCTCGACTGCACGAAAACCGCATGGCTGTAATAGGATCCAGATGAGCAAAGACTTCGAACTGTTACAGCGGCTTGAGCAAGGGTGGAGCCGCTCACTCAACCTTGGCGAACCGATTGATCGCATAGCTCCCGTAGCCGGGCGTAAGGGTGCCTCCGAAATCGCTCAGGTGCGAGCGGCCACAGCGACCCAGCCGAGCGCGGATATTACGTCCATCGTGCGTAACGAGCTAAACAAGCTGATCCTTCGCACCTTCTTGTCCACTCCAGCTGTAAAAGTCGTTATGTTTACCGGAGTAGACGCACAGGAAGACGCCAAATGGGTTACCGCATGCACCGCCGATATGCTCGCCAGTGCAACTCATGATCGAGTATGCCTTCTTGATGCCGATCTTATTTCCCCGACCGTGCATCGCTCCTACTCGGTTTCCAATCAGAACGGGCTTGCGGCCATGCTCCAGGGATCCTGTTCTGCCGCTGGCGCAACAATACGTGTGGCAGAGAACCTCTGGATCATCCCCGCCGGAATGGCGCTGACAGATTCGCAGATGACCACCGTGATGTTCCAGGAAGTCATTGTGGATTTGCTGGAGCACTTTGAATACCTGGTCATCTCCGCTCCCGACTGCGATCGGTTCGCTGAGCTTGGCGTCATCGGAGCAGCCACCGAGGGAGCAGTGCTCGTCCTCGACGCCATGACCACTCGACGCAAGGCGGCGCAGGATGCTAAGACCGCACTGGAAATAGCCAAAATTCGGGTCCTGGGTTCCGTCATCAAGAATCAGACCTCGGCGATTCCTGATTTCCTCCGCTCTCGCATGTGATGAACGCTTGCGATCCACAAAACCATCTTTACTTGCCTGGTATTTCGCGGACTTCTGCGCCTGCTGATATGACAACTCTGGATGCACTCTCAACGCCTACGCAAAATGCATGCTCCGTCCGCGAACAGCCGGCCATGATCTCTGCTCATGCATTGCCTGGAGTGCTTCATGGCATTCAATAGCAGATATTTCACTCGTTCGCGGGTTGAGCTGCCTGAGGGCAGCTCTATTGTTCCGTTGCCTCTGCGAAAAGTATTACGGACTATCTTCTGGTCGCCGCTGCTTCTCCTTACAGCAATCGTTCATGTTCTCTGTCAACCGTTGACAAAGCGATGCCTCCTCGCTGTTGCGATCCTGGATATACCTCTTCAGTGGGGCGCGCATCTTGAGTTCCGCCCCGCTCTTTCTGCTCTCGGCACGGTCGGGGGCTACGACGTCTCCATCACAACGCTTGCGCTCTTCGGACTTTACATCGGATGGTTATTTACCGAATGCGCGAATAACCAATCACCGCGAATCTTGTGGAATTGGCCCATCGCGGCATACACAGCGGTCGTAGCCGCTTCTATTCTTGTGGCCAGCGATCCTCAGCTTTCTCTGTTCTATGTATTTCTTTTAGTCCAAATATTGCTCCTCTATATCTATTTGGCGGGCAACATAAACTCGCGTAGCGATATTGTCTTTATCCTGGCTCTCATTTTGGCAGGCGGTTTATTTGAGAGTATTTACATGCTTGGCCTGGCTGTCATGGGCGGCAAGCTCGGGTTGGTGCCCATGCCCGGCACACAAACCGTAATCTACAGCTTGCTTGGATTGAAAACAGTAATCTTCCTGCCGGCAAAAGACGTGCCTTTTTACAGGCAGGGAGGCACAACCGGTGGCCCCAACTATACCGCGGCCTATCTTGGAATATTGATCACGTTGGCCCTTTGCGTTCGCCGCATGAAAGTCCCTGCGTACCTGCGCAGACTCACCATTCCAACAATTGTCCTCGCCCTGCTCGCGCTCGCAATCACCTTCTCTCGTGGAGGCTGGATCGAGATCGTGCTGTCCGTCGCGATCCTGGCCGGTGCAAGAAGTCTGCGGAATGGCATCTCCAGGAAGGCTGCTCTTTCTCTGGTCGCGGCAACGACCTTGGTTGTGCTCTGTCTCTACATCCCGAATCCAGTCTCGAAGCGCATCTTCTCGGATGACAACGGTTCGGCAGAATCTCGAGTTCCGCTCATGCATCTGGCGGACCACATGATCGTAGCCAATCCGATACTCGGGGTTGGAGCGAATAATTTCGCTGCGGTCATGAATAACTACGAAGGCAATGTGTTTCGATACGCGTGGATTTATACAGTTCACAACCAGTTTCTGCTGGTATGTTCTGAAACCGGAATCATTGGTTTAGCAGCATATCTATGGATCTACTTCAACATCCTCCGCAGGGGATGGCGCCTCTGGAATACAGGCGATGAGTTGTTTGCTCCGCTGGGACTAGCTATTGTCGCTGGTATCTGCGGACTTATGTCACACATGCTCATGGATATTTTCTCGGAACGCGCGTTGCTTCAACTTCTCTGGGTCTTTGCAGCCCTCATCGCGGCTTGCGAAATGATCCGGCGGATCGAACTCGCAGAGCAGGCTGCTACGCAAACCATTGAGGCGAGGTTGCCATGAAAGTTGCCTTTCTGGCATTTCACTTCGGAGAATACAGCGTTTACCTCGCAAGCGCTCTCGCGGAACACGCGTCGGTCCTGCTCTTGATGCCGGAGGGTCTTGCTGATCCGTTTCTGGCCAACCTTGATAAAAGGGTCACCTTGCGCACGTTTCCGGCAGCCCGGCTCCGGCAGCCGCTGCGGCAACTCTGGCGTAATCGATGGATACTCCGGCAGATTCGCAGCTTTGGCCCTGACGTCGTTCACCTCCAGCAAGGCTCCATGTGGTTTAATGTCAGCCTGAAGTTCATGCGCCGGTTCCCTGTTGTGCTGACCGTGCATGACGCGGAGCCGCATCCCGGAGATAAGGATTCACGCAAGACGCCTTACTTTTTCTGGAAGCTCGCCTTTCGCCGGGCGGATGAGATCATCGCCCACAATCAGTATGTCAAGGAGACGCTGCAATCCAAATTAGGCATACCGGACCAGTTGTTGCACGTCATCCCACACATCCAGATCGGTCAGGCAACAGGGACATCAACCACCGTGCAGGACGACGGCCGCACCATCCTCTTCTTTGGCCGAATCTGGCCGTATAAAGGGCTCGAATACCTGATTCGTGCGGAGCCATGGATTACGGCACAGATACCATCCGCAAAGATCGTCATCGCCGGAACGGGAGAAGATTTCAATCGATACCGGCAAATGATGGCGCATCCGGAACGGTTTATCATCTTCAACCGGCAGATTGCCGAGCAGGAAGCGGATCAGCTCTTTCGGGAAGCCAGCCTCGTAGTTCTGCCTTATATCGAATCCTCTCAAAGCGGCGTCATTCCCGTTGCCTACACCTACGGCAAGCCGGTGGTGGCAACAAAGGTTGGCGGTCTGCCGGAGATGGTTGCCGATCGCGTCACAGGAATGCTTGTCCCTCCGCGCGATGAGAAAAAGCTTGCTGAGGCCATCGTAACGCTGCTGGCCGATGACGACCTGAGGCAGAAGATGGGCCGGGCTGCAAAGGAATTTATCGAACGTGAATGCGCTCCGGCTGTCGTTGCGCAACACACTCTGGCCGTCTATCGCAGAGCCTGCATGGACCGGCATCAAACGGCGTTTGCCGCGGCTGCCGGCGAAGCGCTGAGCAAGCCCTGAAATTCAAAAGCTGCCTTCATCGGCTGAAGTGAATGGCAAACGGGAGACATATGTCGGAACCGATCATGAATACTCTGCCACCGTCCCAAACAAGCGCGACGGCGCAAACAGTCTCGCACAAGGGTGCGGGACATTCGCCAATGGAGATGGCAACTATGCTTCCACGAATGATTTCAAAAGCTGTGCCAAGGTGGCTCAAATTTCGCATTCAGGCAATGCGGGAGTGGCACTACGGCGAGCGTGAATTGCATCTGCTTCCGCTGGTCTGCGATCCGCGGTCTGTATCAATCGACGTCGGAGCAAATCGCGGAATTTATACGTATTTCCTTCGCAAGTATTCAGCGGGAGTATTGGCAATCGAGGCAAATCCAACGTATGTTGCAATGATCGAGCACATTTTTGGCAAGAAAGTGCCGGTTCTTCAGGCAGCTGCGTCTGAGCGAACGGACCGCGTCACTTTGTGGATTCCTCAAGACAAGATGGCGCAGGGCATGGCCACGGTCGAGCGCGAGAATCCAGTTGCGTTCGGCGACTGTACATCGATCGAAGTACCTTGCATCACACTCGACTCCATTGCTCTCAACCGGGTCGGCTTCATCAAGATTGACGTTGAAGGGCACGAGCTTTCAGTACTCAAAGGCGCGGCCAAGCTGCTTGCGCGGGACGCTCCTACCCTGCTCATCGAAGTTGAGGAGCGCCATCGCGACAATGCGGTCGCATCGGTGCGCACTTTTCTGGAAGCCTACGATTACGATGGGTTTTTTCTGCTGGATGGCAAACTGCAGCCGATCGATCGTTTCGACGCTGCTACCTATCAAAACCCAGTCAACCTGGACCACGGTCGCAACAAAGAGCAGCGTTTGCCATACGTTAATAACTTTTTATTCATAAACCGCGATAAATGCGTGCGGCTGCGCTCTTCACTGCCCCTAGCCCCGGATGCGGCAAAAACAATGACGCAAAAGCCTCGCTTCCAGGAAGCAGCGCCATTACAGCATAGAAGCCTGCGAACTGGCAGGTAGTGTAAAGGCCGCACGGCGGCGGTAGGAGCCGTCGCAAGTCAATTTCCTTACCTGCTCTGGCAATGAAATCTTCCGGGCGATCGCTAAGGCGCCGATAGGCAGCGCTCAACTCATAACAGTAAAAATCACCAATCTCACAAATTGACTGCACCTCGTTCCCCCTTGCATTTTCGTTATTTATGGCAAATCTAGAGACTCAGGAAATTCCGCAGGAACCTGTCAGCGATCTCCGCAGCCGCGTCGTTCGCGGCGGGGCGGCGATCGCAGTACGGCAGGGCCTCGGAATGGTTCTGAGCGCTGTGAATTTAATTCTCGTCACGCGCATCATCGGCCCTTATCAATACGGGATATTCGCCGCCGGCATCGGCATTGTCGTAATGATCTCAACTGCTGGCACCTGGGGGTTGGATGTATATCTGCTCAGAAAAGCCGAAGAGCCGGAACCGGCAGAATACAACCAGGCCTTCACTATATTCTTCGCCACTGGCTTCTTCTTTTCGGCATTGTTGATCTTCTTTCGTCATGGCATCGCTACGTTTTCTGGAATCCCGGAACTTGCTCTTCCCCTCGCAGTCATATCGCTCTACATTCCATTGAATCTGCTCAACGTTACTGGAATCGTGCACCTCGACCGGGACCTGCGCTTTCATCGAGTGGGCCTGATTGAATTGATTGGCCAGACCAGCGGCTATGCGGTGGCGATTCCGTTGGCGTTTGATCATAAAGGATGCTGGGCCCCTGTCTTCGGACAACTGACCGGACAGGCCCTGACGCTCGTCATCGTTTATGCGTCTGCGCCCATGCGCCTTCGCCTGCATTGGAACACCGCCCTGGCCCGCAAGATGCTCGCCTACGGTCTGAGCTATAGCGGCGCTATCTGGATCTGGCAGCTGCGCATGCTCGTCAATCCCCTGGTCGTCGGCAGATTCGCGGGCGCGCAGGGCGTAGGTTTCGTCGCTCTGGCCATCCGCCTGGTGGAGGTGCTCTCGTTTATCAAGCTGGCAACCTGGCGGGTAGCAATGGCCGCCCTTGCCAAGCTCGATGGCAACAAGGAAAAACTTCGTAGAAGCATCACCGAGGGCATGTGCCTGCAGGCTTTTATGGTTGGGCTGCCGCTGACACTCTTCGCCGGAATCGCGCCTTTCGTGTTGCCGCACGTCTTCGGCTCACGCTGGAATCCGACGTTTTATCTCTTTCCGTTTCTTGCACTCTCTTATCTGTTGAATGCAATCTTCAATCTCCACATTTCGGTGCTGGCTCTTATCCAGCGCAACGTACAAATCGCATACTTTCATACCGTGCATGTAATTTTGTTTGCCGGTTCCGCCATGCTGCTTGTTTCCAGGTTTGGTTATTTAGGGTATGGATGGGCAGAGGTCATAGCGTTCGCCGGTTATTACCTCCTGCATCGTTTCCTGAGTTCGCATGTGGGCAGCCCGAACTATAGCCGCGCTCTGGTATGGTTTCTCGTCTGCGGCTTTTGCATCGTCATCAATTCCACTCCTGTCAATCTGAGAGTGATAGCGCTCTTACTCTTACCCGTCCCACTCTTGTTCCCCAAGGAAAGAGAATCTCTTGGGGGTTACGCAAAGCTGTTAATGCGCAGAAGAAATGCATGAGTTTATTCCCTAATAACGTGCGGTCGTCCTCCTCCTCGTCAGTGTCTCATTCGATCACGTGCCCCGCACGTACACGGGAGTCGTGAAAATTAAGGAGAACCAAACATGAATATTTCTGTCATTGGTGCTGGATATGTCGGTTTAGTGTCGGCTGCATGTTTCGCAGAGCTGGGGCATACGGTCATTGGCGTAGACAATGATCCCGCAAAGCTCCTTGCTCTTGAAGAAGGGCGCGTACCCATTCACGAAAGCCTCTTACCCGAGTTGCTGCAGAGGCATCTGGGTCAGAGGCTGACATTCACCGACTCCATCGCGCGGGCGGTTCGCGCTTCCGATGTCGTCTTTATTACTGTCGGCACACCGTCTTCTGTCACCGGCGATGCGGATCTCTGCTATGTGGAAGCCGTCATCCGTGAAGTGGCAAGACACATTACATCCAAAAAATTGATCGTGGAGAAAAGCACGGTTCCGGTTCGCACCTGCGACTCAATTCGCCGGACGATGGAGCTGAACGGCGCTCCTCCGCATTTGTTTTCCGTCGCCTCCAATCCGGAATTTCTACGCGAGGGCACCGCCGTAACGGATTTCCTCTACCCCGACCGGATTGTTGCCGGCGTTGACGACGCCTTCAGCGAAGACAAACTGCGCCAGATATACGCTCCGCTTTGGGGAGGAAGCTATTATCGCCGCGACGACCTCGTTCCAGGCGATGACTCCGCATTGCCCCGCTTTATTGTCACAAACACCAAGAGCGCGGAGCTCATCAAGCACACCTCAAACGCATTCCTCGCCATGAAGATCTCTTTCATGAACGCGATTGCCAACATCGCCGAGCGTGTCGGCGGCGACATTGATCAGATCAAGGAAGGCGTAGGCTCCGACAGCCGAATCGGCGCAAGCTTCCTCAATGCCGGAATCGGCTACGGCGGCTCCTGTTTTCCGAAAGATGTGCTTGCATTCCGCGCAGTCGCGCGCGATGCCGGTTATGACTTCGACCTTCTCGATTCGGTCATGCGAATCAATCAGGATCAACGAAACCAATTCCTGCGCAAAGTGCGCGAAGCTCTCTGGACCCTCCGCAACAAGCGGATAGCTGTTTTGGGTCTTGCCTTCAAAGCAGGAACCGACGATGTCCGCGAGTCGCCCGCAATTGAAATTGTCAAGGCCCTCATCAAGGAGGGATGCCATATCACTGCGTTTGACCCTGTTGCCATGCCCCGGGCGCTGGAGGAAATCCAGGCACGGGCAGGAGAGGGGAGCATCGAGATGGCAAGCGATGCCTATGCCGCCGCCGAGGATGCGGATGCCGTGCTCATCCTCACGGAATGGAGCGAGTTCGCCAGCCTTGACCTCCGGAAGTTGCGCCGTAAGATGCGCCTGCCGGTCATCATCGATGGCAGAAACCTCTACAGACCAGAAGAAATGGACGCCGCTGGGTTTGTGTATTACAGCATTGGCCGCACGCCGGTGTTCCCTGTCGAACGTGTAAACCCAACTTTGGAGCTTGTTTTTGAAGAGATCGCCTGAATCGAGTAATGCAGCGAATGGAGCGCTTTCATGCGATCTTCATTCATCCGCAGAAGGGTTGTTGCAATGCCTAAAGTATTAATCACTGGAATCGCAGGTTTTATCGGGAGTTCTATTGCGCACGAGTGTGCCGCCCGTGGCTACGATATACGCGGCATTGATAACTTGAGTACCGGGACCATAGACAACATCGCAGACATCGAAGAGATCGAATTCTACAAAGGCAGCCTCGCCGATCGAAGATTGCTGAGGGAGCTGTGCAAAGACGTGGACGTCATCTTCCATCAAGCGGCGCTTCCATCTATACCCGGTTCTATCGAGGATCCGGTGACCAGCCACATGACAAACGTGGATGGAACACTTAATTTGCTCATCGAGGCGCGCCGGCGAGGTGTGCCGCGAATCGTTTACGCTGCGTCCTACTCAGCATATGGAGTTTCTGAGACCCTTCCCAAGTCAGAAAAGATGCGGGCTACGCCAGTCAGTCCCTATGCTATCCAGAAGGTGGCCAGCGAGCACTACATGCAGAGCTTTGCCACGCTGTATGGGATAGAAACCGTGTCTCTTCGTTATTTCAACGTCTTCGGCCCTCGCCGTCTGGCGAACTCTGGAGTCCTTACGCGTTTCATCACGTCGATGTTGTCGGATAGAACGCCCGAGATATATGGGGACGGGACGCAGAGTAGAGACTTCACCTACATCGATGATGTAGTTGCGGCAAACATGCTCGCTGCCTCTGCGCCGTCTGAATCCGTGAACGGCATGATATTTAATATCGCTTGTGGAAAAGCCCACACGCTGCTGGAGTCTTATCAGATCATCGCTGACCTTCTTCATTTCACGCGTGGTCCAAAGTTTCTGCCCGCAAGAAAGGGAGACTTCCAGCATTCGCGAGCTGATATCAGCAGCGCTCGCGAGCATCTTGGATACGAACCCCGCACCAATTTCCGCATCGGTTTGGAGCGGGCCATTGACTGGTATCGGGATAAGAGGCACCGGCACATCGAGCAAATCGCATCCGCTGGATGATGCGCAGTTCCATCGCCCAGCGCTGCAACTCAGTGCTGGGTCATATCTCAATGTAAGTCCCTGATTGGAAGATACGCGCAGCAGCCAAGATATCGGAAGCTTCAAGGCCCTGGGTTGATCAACGGCACCGGATAAGTGCTCGTCAGAAAGAATAAAAATAAAACTGATGAAAAAGCCGAGCTACGATTCCGGGGTCCACATCTAAGCCAGAACTCCGCGTGGCTATGCGGTCCCTTGTTTAAGGTTTCCGCTCAACGTATCGCCACTCGCCGCACCACGCTGCACCTGACGTCGCAATTCCTGCATCATATCTTTTGGTTGCTTTTCACGAACTCACAGTTCCTTGCAATTTTTGATGTAAATAATCTGTCTTGCCATGCAGTCCGAAAATAATATAACTAAGCCGACGATTCTCATCGTCGCCACCCGCCGGTGGTTTCCCGCCGCGCGCCTGGCGATGGCCTTCGCTGCCGCTGGCTGCCGGGTTGAAATTGCCTGCCCGTCAGGGCATCCGGCCTTGCTCACGGGCAGCATCGCTGCCCGGCACTCCTTACGCGCATTTGCGCCTATGCGCTCGCTCCATTCTGCAATTCGCAAGTCCCGGCCTGATCTTCTTGTCCCCGCCGACACTGTAGCCGCGATGTACTTGCACCGCCTCTACCAAAAAGAGCCATCGCTGCGTAAAGGCCCAGCCTCCTATATCCGTGCTCTCTTGCAGCGATCTTTGGGCGATCCAAACAATTTTCCGGCCCTTGCCTCACGAGCCAGGTTCCTCGCTGCCGCACAGGCCGAAGGTGTGTCAATTCTGCCGACTCAGAATATTCCCGACGAACCAGCCCTCCGTCGATGGCTCGCTTTGAACCCCCTGCCCGCCGTATTGAAGGCCGACGGGACCTCCCGCGGTGAGGGTGTAAGCATCGTATGCACGACCAAAGAAGCCGTTAGAGCATGGCGCAAACTGCGGGCGCCGTTTGGCCTGGCACGCTTCGCAAGAAGAAGCGGCTCTGAGCATGGTTCGCTTCAAAAGATACCTTGGATCAGGCGCCGCATTCGCACGGTCAGCATTCAGCCCTTCGTTCACGGCCGAGACTCCAACATCGCCGTCGCCTGTTGGAATGGCGAGCTTCTCAGCGCCATCTCTCTCGACGTACTGCGCACCTCGCATCAAAATGGCCCCGCTGTGCTCGTTGAACTGGTCCAGAACGATGACATGCTCAACGTCGCGCGCTCTCTGGTCAAGCGGCTGAACCTTTCCGGGCTCTGTGGACTGGACTTCATCACCGAGTACACAACGGGCCGCTCTTATCTCATCGAAATCAATCCGCACGCCACGCAGACCTGCCATCTGCCTCACGGCATTCCGCGAGACCTCATCGTCTCTCTGGTATCGGCCCTCGCCGGACGCCCTCTTCCCCTTCTCAATCAAGCCCGAAAATACGGGATCATCGCGCTATTTCCGTTTGCGTGGCAATCCGGAGTGACCAAGGAGACGCTTTCCTCTGCCTTTCAGGACGTTCCATGGGAAGAGCCTCAGCTGGTTGAAGCCGGCTTTGCTCTGGAGAAACGGCCCTCTTACAGAAAATATGTGCGCAGGTGGCGCAGGGCGCGCACGCAAAGGCCGCCCGTTGAAGAAAGCATATGAAGTCGGCCGTCTTGTGCCTGATCGCCGGCAACTGCACGGATTAATCCGAATGAGAAAAAGCGTGTTGCCGTATATTTCGGTTGGCCCTCGCCTCCCGGAGCGGCGAACTATCCCCGTAACGCAACGGATTACAGCCTAGGCAATCACAACCTGCACGTCACAGTCCCTGAAGGCCTTCGCCGCCTCCTCGGAAATACCGTCGTCCGTAATCAGAATATCGATATCTGTCGTTGCACAGATCACCGCTGGGCTGATCATGCCCACTTTGCTGGAGTCGGCCACCACAATCACCTGCTTGGCCCGCCGGCTCATCGCTCGAAACACCGCCGCCTCGTCCGCTTGAATCGTCGTTGCGCCGTGCAGTGGATCAATCCCGCAGACTCCGACGAAGACCTTATCCATCACAATCACATTGAGAGACTCAACCGCCGTCGGGCCAATCAGCGAGAATGCTCCCGTCCAGCGCATGCACCCGCCTGTCAGCGTGGTGTCCAGGCCGCTGCTTGAGCTCAGCTCCATTCCGATATTCACCGCGTTGGTAATTACGTGCAATCCTGAGCGCAGCCGCAGCGCCCGTGCCACCTGGGTCGTGGTCGTTCCCGCGGTAAATCCGATCGTCTCATTCTCCTGGACCAGGTCCGCTGCTGCTATTGCAATGCGCTGCTTCTCTGGAGTAAATCGCCCTTCACGAACATGGAAGGATGCGTCAAACCGGAACGGCTCGTAGATTTGCCCGGCCAGCATCGCGCCGCCATGCGTGCGATGCACCAGCCCCCGCTCTTCCAGCCGCACCAGATCGCGCCGGATGCTCGCCGGCGAGGTTGCAAATAATTCCGTCAGTTCTTCCACGGATGTTTTGCCGTGACTCAGCAACAGCCGCAGGATTTCTTTCGCGCGTTTTTCGGTCTTTGAAGACATGCCCTGCCGTTCCGTTTGGAAGGTCGCACTTTACAAGTGCGATCCTATTGTACGGAAGTCGCTTCCATCTGCAATGCGGATGTTCGCTGCTCTTACGATCTGCGCGTCCCGCGCTTCACTTCCGCCGGCCCCGCTATCGCGTCCTGGCTGAACGCTGCGTCGATCGCCTCCTGCAAAGTCCGCACATCCGCGGCCCGTACCACGCGCCGCGCGTAATCGTCCACGCCCGGATCTCCCAGGTGCACCTTCCGCCGCTGATGCCGGATAGGGCTGGGAACTACCCGTCGCAGCGCCGCATGAAACTCCTCCACACCCGTCGCCTGCGCAATTTCCTGTACATTCTCGGCGCGTATGCCGCTGCCCGCCATCACTCCGATGCGCCCCTCAGACGCTCGCACCAGTTCACCGATGCGGCGGCGTCCCTGCATGGCAGTCGGTTCCGCTCCTGAAGTAAGAATCCGGTCCGCGCCTGTTTCAATCACCTCTTCGAGCGCGCCTTCGATATCGCGCGCCATATCAATCGCGCGGTGGAACGTGACTTCCAGAGGACGCGCCAGTTTTACCAGCTCCTTCGTCCGTTCTACATCGACGTCCCCGTCCGCGGTAAGCAGGCCCAGCACTACGCCTTCCACTCCGCATTCGGCCGCCGCCGCAATGTCATCCCGCATCACCGCAAAATCATCATCGGAGTAAAGAAAGTCGCCCGCGCGTGGCCGAATCATCACATGAACGCCAATCTTGATCCGTAACCGCACTGCGCGGATCAAACCGAGGCTGGGCGTCAATCCCCCCTCTGTTAGATCGCTGCACAGCTCCACGCGCTGCGCTCCGCCTCGCTCGGCGGACACCGCTGACTCCACCGAATCCACACAGATCTCTAGAACCGCCATCAGTGCTTACCCGTTCAAACGCAAAACAAATCTATAGCTGAGGATCACAGACCCAGCTCTTCAATCTGTGCAACGA
>JBARHV010000096.1:0-3784 GCA_049799415.1 Silvibacterium sp. | reverse complement strand
AAGTAGGGAAGCAGGTTCGCGACCTGCTGATCGTGATGAACAAAGCGGACCGAACCTCGGAAGAAGAGCGCCGAGCCGCCAAATCGTTTACCGCCAAGATACTCGAACAGCATCTGCAACGGCGTATGGGTTCGATTTATGAGGTCAGTGCTGAAGAACGTCTCGCAAACCGCGGGCCGGAGCGCGATTGGGGACAGTTGGTGGCTGCACTTGAGAGACTGGTCCATGAATCCGGCAGCGATCTGGTTCGCGCAGCGGCAGCTAGAGGATTCGCGCGACTGACCGAGGAGCTTTTCACAATTATTTGCGAGGAGAGAGAAGCCCTAATTCGCCCGATCGAAGAATCTGAGGCGCGAATTCGCCACCTGCGTCAAACCATTTCGGAGGCGGAGAGGTCGCTTCGTGACGTGAGTTATCTCTTCATGGCGGAGGAACATCACCTTTCGGATATGTTCCTGGCCCAAAGGAAGCAGTTTCTCGCTACCGCAGGTCCGAAAGTGGATGCCGAGTTTGAGAGAGAATTGAAAACTCTCCCGCGTCACTACGGCCCGAAGTTTCGAAGAGACGCCTTCCATTTAGCCCAAGTTGTCGCGGAACGCCACATCCGGCCGTGGCTTGAAGCAGAACAAGCCGCGGCCGAGCAGGAATATCGGAAGGTTGACTCTCGCTTTGTGAGTATCGGCAACGATTTTCTGAAGAAGTTGGCGGAGTCGGGAGTGCCGGAATTCATGTGCATGCCAAACGCGCTCGATTCGAATCAAGGCTTTCGCGTTCGTTCGCGTTTCACATTCGAGCAATTACTCCACGTCGCTTTGCCATCTTCGCCCTTGCGCTACCTTGCGGATGTGTTCTTGGGGATAGTCCAGGCCTACGGTGTGATTGAGAAACAAGCCTGGGAGTTCCTTGCTCATTTGATGGAAATGAACAGCACGCGGGTCCAGTCAGATGTGGTGAATCGGGTTCAGGAAAGCCGGGGGCAATTGGAAGTCGAAATCCGGAAACTTCTTCACGAGGTAACTCGAGTTGCTGAACGTGCTCTCGAACGAGCGCGCGCGGCTAAGGCGGAAGGTGCCGCAGCCGTTGATGATGCATTGGCTCGTTTAGAGCGGGCCGAGCGCGCTCTTCGAGGTCTGTCTGAATCAGCCGCAGAGAATTCAGAGGTCGTGCGAGAAGGATTCTCAAGTGACTGAAGGAACCTTTGATTCATTCGAGGCGCGATTGAGTGCATGGCTTGATCAAACTCTCACTTCCGGTGCGGAGAAATGCAGGCGGAATTACAGGACTCCGGCGCAGGCAATCCGCGCACAACGTCGTCGAAGTGAAAAGAGATTGGGCCCACCAGTGCTGTATATCCATGTCTTGGAGCGGTTCTGGGAAGGCGCGCGAAGAAATATGTCCGCAAGCGCGTCGGGTAACCGTGACGCATTCCTACGCCAGTCGTTCAACCACCAACTACGGCCGCTTTGGAAAGAAAGATCTGCCTTGGGAGTAATAAACAAGCGCTCATGTTACGCTAAGCCGATGAGACTTTCTAAATGAAATAGCTGTTGATTTCATTCCGCCCAAGTAGTTGTAGAGCGAAACGTGTTCATCCATCTCCACCGCCCTACCGACCATCTTTCTGATAGATGGATACTTAGCAAAAACACGTGGGGGCAAAAAGGGGGCAGTTTAGACTAATGATCGGGTTCTGTGTTTGTTTTCAGCGGCACGAGTGACAGCCGTATGCGCGGGCCTTAGACGTTCAAACGGTATTTCCCAGAATCTCGCTCCAGGATCGCTTCCGAATTGCCAACAATTCGGAAGTTGATCGGTTCGGTCAGCGCCACCGCGTTCAAGCGAGCCTCAATTTCAGAAATTCAAGAGGTCGAATCAACGGAGATTGCTCAGCAGGACGGCATCGCTGCTAATTTCACCACGCGCGAGCAATAACTGCCCTCCATCGGAAATAGTCTGTTGCGGTGCCAACGGACAAGATTAGCAAGCACCACACCCTCAGCGCAGGGATCGGTGCAACTAGGGGAATTGTATATTTAGCTTCCTGTTTAGTTCGAGCCGGCCTTAAAGCTGCACGACGAGTCAGTGAGCTTGGTGGGCGCGATGTTGAGCTCCTGCAGGTGGTTTTTGCCCAGTAGGACATTGAAGTCGGCGATCTGGTTCTGCGCCGCCTTCCAGGCGTCCACGGTGCGGTTGTAGTTGCTGCAGTCGCTCTCCCAAGTAGCGATCTGGGTGGGAGTGGGAGCCATGTCCAGGCCCACCTGCATCATGCTGACCATGGTGTTGTAGTCGTCGTTCAGTGTCAGGAAGGATTGCAGCTCATTGGGCGCCGGAGCGGGACGGCGGAAGAAGGAGCCGCTGGCCGGCATCACGCCACCAATCTTTGTCAGGCTGGCATCGAGCGTCTTGGCCTGCACAGCGACATCGCTGGGCAGGCTGCCTTGCATCAGGGACGCAAGCTGCGCCCTGACCGCGTCCACTTCGCGGTTGCCGTCGTAGCTCTGCTGCATGCCGTGATACGCGAGCAGCGTGAGCTGATTCTGGGGGCGCAGATCGGCCATTAGCTTAGGGTTCTCGCCGACGCGCGGGTCGTTCATGACGGTGACGGCGCGCGTGTATACTTGTCCGTCCACGGTAAGCTTGAGCGTATAAATGCCCGGAATCACCTGCGGCCCGTGCGGACCAGCGGTAGTCGTACCCGCCACCATGTTCATCTGGTTTTCGATGTCGTGCTGGAAGGCGGGCGGGTCGTCATAGAGCAGGTCCCAGTTGAAGCGGTTCTCACCGACATCGGTACTGAGAGCGAGCGACTGGGGCGATGCCAGCCAGTAGCGGGGAAACTCTTGGCCCTCGAAGGGCGGCGGCAACGTGCTGGACATGGTGCGCACGAGATTGTCATGCGAGTCGAAGACCTGGAGCTGAATCGGCCCATTGGGCTGATGGCCGAGGTAATAATCCACGATCACGCCATACGGTGGATTGGGCGCATGGGGAACTTCGACAGAGGTCGGTTGGTCCCAGTTGCTGTTGATGCGGGCGCGAATGGCCTCTTCCGGCTCAAAGAGATAGGCGGACGAAGTGCTGATGGCCTTGGCGTTGGCGGCGATCTGGCGCAGCGGGGTGATGTCGTCGAGAATCCAGAGGCCGCGGCCGTAAGTCCCGATAACCAGATCATTCATGTGGTAATCGGTGTGGATGGTGAGATCGCGGATGGAGGTGCTCGGCAGATTCTGCCGCAGCGCCTGCCAGTTATCACCATTATCGAAGCTGACGTAGACGGTCGTCTCAGTGCCGGCGAAAAGCAGGCCGGGCTGCTCGGGATCGGCGCGCAGAACGTTCACCCAGCTTCCGGTGCGCTCGTCGCGAGGCAGGCCGTTGACGATGCTGGCCCAAGTCTTGCCGCCGTCGGTGGTGCGCCAGATCAGCGGCACGTCTTCGTCTTGATTGAGGGGCGCGGCGGCGGGGCCACGCTGGCCGCCGATGCGGGCGGCGACGTAGGCAGTATTGACTTCATCGCCGGCTTCGATGGTATTGAAGTTGGTGTTCGGCGGCACGTCAGCGATGTTGCTGACGTTGCTCCAATGTTTGCCGCCATCCATCGTGTTGTAGACCTGTCCGTTGGTGCTCACACTCCAGACGACGCCACGTTTGACCTTGGAAATCGAGAAATCGCTTATGGATGGCGGGGGCGGGCTGAAGCTGCCCTCGCGTTGCGGCTGCGTCGGCGGCGGCAGTGGCGTGCCGCAGGCCACCGATGGCGCGCCTTTGGCCGTGGTGAGGTCGGGAC
>JBARHV010000095.1:0-14364 GCA_049799415.1 Silvibacterium sp. | reverse complement strand
TGGGGTCGGCGAGGAGAAGCGTGGTGTGAAATTGCTGCGGCTCGCCATTGACGGTACGCTCAACGGTGATGGGAATGGTGGTATTCACATCTGCAGCGGCGCGGCCTTCGATCTGCTCCCAGGTGGGTTTCTTGTCCTTGTCGAACAGAATGATGTGGTCGCCGGGACGGATTCCAGCGGCCCAGACGGCTGAGTTGTGGGGAATAACGTCGGTGACAGCGGGGCCGGAAAGGTAGTTTTCAACCTCGTTGTAGGTCATGTACAGCCCGGCCATGAGTAGAAAGGCGAGCAGGAAATTGGCCGCGGGGCCGGCGAAGCTGATGAGGACTCGTTGCCAGCGCGGACGCGAGTTGAGTTCGGCAGGATCGCCGGTACGCGCCTCGCCCATCTCGCCGCCGGCGAACTTCACATATCCGCCCAGCGGCAGCAGGCTGATGCGGTATTCGGTATCGCCGCGGCGGAAGCCGAACAGGCGGGGAGGGAAGCCGATGGAAAAGACTTCCACGCGCACGCCGCACATTTTGGCCACGATAAAATGGCCGAACTCATGCACGAGCACCATAATGCCCAGCACGATCAACATGGAAACGATAGCGGTCAAAGCAGACGTCATAAAGTGGGTAAGTTCCTAATGTGCCGCTGAGGCGTGTTGAGCAAACCTGCGGGCCTCTCGCATGGCGGCCTCGCGCGCTTCCCGATCAAGCGCAAGCACTTCCTCAATGGTTGCGGGATGGCTCTCGGGTGTGGCCTGAAGCACTGCTTCTATTGTACGCGGGATGGCCGTAAATGGGATTTGGGCGTCGAGGAAGGCTTCGACAGCAATCTCGTCGGCAGCATTGAGCGCAATGGAGTGCGCGCCGCCTTTTTCCGCTGCTTCGTAGGCCAGGCGCAGGCAGGGAAATCGCTCAAAATCAGGCGGCTGAAAGTCGAGCTGGCCAAGCGCGGCCATGTCGAAGGTAAGATCGCTTTCCACGCGCTCGGGGTAGCTCATGGCGTAGAGGATGGGCAGGCGCATATCGGTCACGGAGATCTGCGCGAGGATGCTGCCGTCGATGTATTCAACCAGCGAGTGCACCGTAGACTGCGGATGCACGATGACCTTGATCGCAGAGGGCGGCAGGTTGAAGAGGCGGCAGGCTTCGATGATCTCCAACCCCTTGTTGAGCAGGGTTGCCGAGTCGATGGTGATGCGGCGACCCATGACCCACGTTGGATGCTTAAGAGCCTGTGCGACCGTGATGTTGGCAAACTCGTGCAGGGGCAGATTGCGGAACGGGCCTCCGGACGCGGTGAGCCAGAGGCGGCGGATTTCCCGTTTTTCGCCCGCGCGCATGCATTGGTGAATGGCGTTGTGCTCGGAGTCGATGGGCAGCAGAGGAACGTTTTTCGCGCGTGCCGCAGCCGTGAGGATTTCTCCAGCGGCGACCATGGCTTCTTTGTTGGCCAATCCTACGGGCTTGCCTGCCTGGACGGCGGCGTAGGTGGCTTCGAGTCCGGCGACGCCGACGATGGCGGAGACGACGAAATCGGCTTCAGGCAGCGTTGATACCTTTACCGTGCCCGGGGTTCCGTGGACGACCTCAATGCCGGTGATGCCAGCAGCCTTGAGGCGCAGGGCGAGGGAGTTTGCCAGCTCATCGGTGGCCATTGAAACGACTCGGGGACGCCACTCGACGCACTGCTCGAAGGCAGCTTCGAGGTTGCGTCCGGCGGCGAGCGAGGCTACGCGGAAGCGGTCGGGATACTTCCGGATGATACTGAGGGTGCTTTGGCCGATGGAGCCGGTCGAGCCGAGGATGGCGATCTGTTTCAAATCCGCAGGTCCTTCAATTCAGGAGTCTTAGCGATGATTAGAAGGACTGCTGAACTAACAAAGCGTACCACAGGACAGGGGCTGCGATCAGCAGCGCATCGATGCGGTCGAGCACTCCGCCGTGACCGGGCAGCAGCGAGCCTGAGTCTTTGACACCGGCTCCGCGCTTGAGAGCGGACTCGACCAGATCGCCGATCTGCGCGGCGACGTTGAGGATAACGGCAAGGAGCAGCCAGCGAAGGATCGATCCCGGATAGAAGAGATCGGCAACGCCATGGGCTTGCAGGGAGGTGGAGAGCCAGAAGAGCAGGCCGGTGACGGCGAGGCTGCCAGCCATGGAGGCAATGGAGCCCTCCCAACTTTTTCCGGGACTGAGGGCCGGGGCAAGCTTTCTCCGGCCCCAGGTGCGACCGATGTAGAGAGCAGCGGTATCGCCTGCCCATACAACGAAGAGCAAAAAGATAAGAAGCGAGGGACCGTTTTCCTGCTGGCTCAACAACGGAAGCGTGGTCAGAGACAGTCCAATATATAGAACGCCGAAGACGGAGAAGGCGGCGTCGGGAAGGACGCGCTTGTGCGGAGAACGGAAGGCGCAGGTGATGAGCAGGGCCAGTGTGATGGCTCCAGCCAGTGGTACGAGATCAACAAGCGGGAGAAAAAATGTAAAGAAAAAGAGAGCGGCGACTGCGATGACGGAGGCAATACGTGGCGGTTTTGCGCCGGTGGCGTCGGCGAGCGCGAGGAATTCCCACAATGCCAGCTCTGCGATAGCCCCTACAATCGGGGTGATCAGCCAGTATGGTCCTTTAAGGACAAGCAGTAGAACCAGAGGAACAAGAACAAGAGCCGTCAATACGCGCTTCATCATCAGGAGAATACACGATCATGGGGTCTTTCAGCCGATGGAATGCGTCTGAACAACTGAGAGGCTTAGAGTGGGTTTGCTTATATAAGGACTGTTTCTGCCTTTGCTCATGATGGGGAAAGGCGACTGAAAGAGGAGAAAAATAATGAAGTTGCATCGACTTTTTACTGCCGCTGGCCTGATTGCGGCAGTTCCGCTTGTTGCCGCTTTCGCTTCGCTCGCTGCATATGGGCAGGATGCCGCCGGAGTTCCGGCAAAGACGATTCTTACGGCTCTGCCGAAGGATCCGGAGCAAACTCCGACGATCATGCCGGAAGATGTGAAGATCAAAGTGAATGGCAAGTCAGTCCAGGCGGAGAACATTACGCCGCTGCGCGGCGACCGCGCCGGGCTGGAACTTGTGATTCTGATCGACAGCGGTGCGCGCAACAGCCTGGGACGGCAGCTGAGCGAGATTGCAGATTTTATAAAGTCGCTGCCGCCCTCCACCGAGATTGGAATTGCATACATGATGAACGGGCGCGCCATGTTCCAACAGCCGTTTACGACTGACAAGACCCTGGCGCTGCGCGCGCTGCATCTGCCGGGCGGAACCGCAGGCAGCAGTGCGAGTCCATATTTCTGCATCTCGGACCTGGCGAAGAACTGGCCTTCCAATAACACAGGGAACCGGCGCGAGGTTATAGCCATTACGGATGGGATCGACCCTTATGAGGTGCGCTATGACCCCGCCGATCCATACGTGGATGCGGCTACCAAGGATTCGATTCGCGCCGGGGTTGTGGTGGACGCGCTCTACTGGCATGACATGGGCTTTGCGAGCCGGGTGGGGTTCCTGGCCAGCGGCGGCCAGAATCTGCTGACGCTGATTACCAGCAATACGGGCGGAATGCTCTACTACCAGGGGCTCAGCAACCCCGTGTCGTTTGCTCCGTTTTTCCGTGACCTGAGCAAACGGCTGGACAATCAGTATGAGCTAAGCTTTATGGCCCCAGCCGGAAAGAAGCCGCAGGTTGCAAGCCTGAATGTGAAGCTGAAGGCTCCCGGTGTGAAGCTGAGTGCGCCCAACCTGGTATTTGTAAGGGGTAATCAGTAGGTTTCCAGCCTGGAAGCCACAAGGCGATGTGAGAGATCGTTCTCCCACTGCCTTGCGGCTTTCTGCTGTATCGAAGCGCGACTAGCTGCCCGGGCCGATTGCCACAGGCATATCGAGCGTGCCGAGGCGATGGTTATCCATGTCGCTGACTCCCAGACGCAGGCGATAGCTTCCGGGCTTGAGCGAAAGCTTGAGCCCGAACTGAATGCCGGTCTTGAGGATGGCGCGGTATTGTTCCGGTGTGAAGTCCAGGTGCAGCGCGCCTGAGGTTTGCGGCGGGCTGTCGGGCTGCACGGCGGGTTTGCCATTCGTGCTGGCATTCAGCGCCACAAGAAGCACCAGCAGATTGCCGTGGCGATTGCCGGCAGCATCGGTGGTGAAGTCGACGCCTGCGGGGTCGACTGTGGTATCGACGAGCAGATAGGGGTTCTGTGCGTCGGGCAGGATGAGCCTGCTCCTGAGCAGCAGCATCGTGGATTCGGGCGCTGCCGGTTGCAGGGCGACATTCAGCTCCTGCGCGGTGTCATCGCTGGTGACTTCATCAGAGAATGCGAAGTATCCGCGGCGGTAAGTGAGTGTGTAGCCGCGCTGCTGCTGCGCCAGCTCGACCGTGATTTTGCGGAAGGTTCCATTCCAGTTCTGGTTCTGCGGGCGGTAGGCAAGCGTGTAGTAGTTTGAACCGTCTTCCATCGTGCGCCGCAGAGCGCCCGCGAGATCGTTGGAGTCGAAGACGGCCTCGCCTCCTGTTTCGTAAGCGATGTCCTCCATCGCCCCGTGCAGCGTACTGCGATTGATGAACTGCTGGGCCAGCGTGTCACCCAATGTATGGTTTACGTTGTTCGTGCCGTAGCCGGAGGTCGACTGCCCGGCGCTGCCGCTCATCGCGGCCATGGCTGTTCCGCTTACATCCACGCCGACTCCTCCGGTCTCGAGTCCAACGGCGCTGATGGGATAGACGGCGATCTGCGAATTTGCGATGAGCTTTGCGGTATCCTGAACGGCGTTCACGTCGGAGACGGGGAGGTCAGGGTTATTAAAGGTGCTGAACTGCAGCGGGCCGGTCATGTTGTACTGGGCCTGCATGGCGATGCTGAAAGGGAAGCTGCCGGAGAGCCAGAAGAGATTTTTGCGGCCGGGGTATCCAGCGGCAGCGTGGGCGATCTCGGCGAAGGCGGAGAGCGTGATGCGCTGGCGAATTTCCGCCGTCTGTTCGTTTTCCTGCGTCATCATGTTCGCGAGCGCTTGGATCGACTGGCCGGGATCGCGGCCGCCGAGCGCCTCCTGCATTCTGCCGAGGTTGTCGATATCGCGCTGCTGCTCGGCATCGGACTCAAGCAGCCGCATGTTGGTGGGGTTAATCATTTTTGCCGCTGTCGTCAGCAGGTCGGAGGAGCCGGTGAAGCTCTGGAAGAGATGCAGTTGGTCGGACAGGACGAAGAGCGCAACCTGCTGGCCCGGGGGCAGCGCCTTCAAAAAAGCGAGCATCTGCTTGCGCGCGTACTGCTGGTCCTGCGGATCGGTGTTGACCAGATCGAAGAGGATCATGTTGACCGAGCCGGCGGGGCCGCTCTGCGGCACATTTGAAAATTCATTTCTGGGAGGCGGCAGAGGCGTAGGGTGCGAGGCGGCCAGCTCATAGCTGTGCGCGACAAAGTAGTCGAGCTGCTGCTGCTTGCCGTCTTCAGATACCTTGAAGTCCTTCTGCGAAAGCCCGCGCACAAGATGGCCGGAGCTGTCATGGACCACTACATCCACGTAGACAATGCGGCTGGTGATGTGCAGAGTGTTGTCGGTCCCGGTGGCCGCGGTCTGCGCCAGCGCGAATGCAGGGCAGAGCAGGAGGCACAGGGAACGATGGATTCGTGAAATGTGCATGGGCTTGATCGCTTTCCTTCAGACGACGCGAAACTGTAGGCATTTCACGCAGAGCAAATCGTACCGTAGCAATGCCCGGCTTGGGAACAGGTTTATCGAGTGCTGCCGGGCGTATATTTTTCTGAGAGTGAATGAGACTAAATCTGTTCTCCTCTCGTCACCTATCACCGGAAAGGCTTTTCTCAATGAGAGTTTCTGCATGGAGCGTGCGTTGTGTGATCTTGCTGGGACTGGTTGCATGGCGCTGCCCTGTGTTATCGGCTCAAAATGCTGGGCAGGCCGCCGCTGTTCCTGATCCATCTGTTGTTACGGTGAATGTCGTCGCATTGAATGCGAAAACGTCAGCGATCCTGCCCAGTCTTGGCAAGGAAGACTTTCGCCTGTCGGATAACGGACATGAGATGCCGATTGTGAGCTTCGGCTCCGGCGCACATTACAGCACGACACCCATTGCGCTGTGGCTGGTGCTGGAGTGCAACAACTTTGGAGTTACCGACTTTGCGTCGGCTTTTATGCGCGGCAAGACGCAGTATCTGCTGCCCGCGCTTGCGCACTTGGACAAGGCCGACGCGGTTGGTGTGGCCCACTGGTGCGGAAATGGCACGCAGGCGATCGATCTTCCCCCGGCGCACGATCCGGATGCCGCAATTGGCAAACTTGACGATCTGCTGAAGCAAAAGCCCGTGGAAGGTGCAAACCGGCAGACGGAGGATGCGAAGCAGAGGATGGTCGAGATGATTCTGGCTGATGCGAAACAGACGACGCCTCGGCGGCTGCCTGTCATCGTGTTTCTGTACGGCGATGCCGGCTATGCGTTTCTGTATGAGGCAGACAATATCCTGCGCGGCCTGCTGGCTACGCCGAGCATTGTTTACGGATTGAACAATGCGGGCTACCACTTCGATCCGAGCGCGATGTATGGCGGGGGACAGATCTATTATGAGATTCACTACCTGAGCCTTGCCACGGGCGGCAATGTCTATGGGACGCCCGATCCAAAGCAGTTTTCGAAGGCGCTGGACTACATCCTGATGCAAATGCACTTTCGCTACACACTTGGCTTTCAGCCAGCGGCCTTCGACGGCAAGAAGCACGACCTGAAGATCGAACTGACTCCGGATGGGCAGAAGAAATATGCAGACGCAGTGCTGCGATACCGGCCGCAGTACCTGGCGGTTGCGCCTTCGCAGAGCGGGAAGTAGCCGGACGCTGAGGAGTTGTTGCAAGGGTGAACAGAACGCCGTGCTTTGCAATCGAAGGATTTTCGCTATGAAATTTCTGCTGCGAGATGGCGCATTCGCGACAGCGGTGGTGATTCTCTGCTATCTGCCGCTGAGATACCGTCCGGAATATATTCCTGTCACAAAATAAAGCCCGCCCGGAAACTTTGTTCCGGACGGGTTGTTCAAGCAAACCTGAAGCGGGACTCGATTACTTCACTTCGAAGTCCTGCGTTAAGGGTGTGTTCTCCGAGGAGTCGCCTACGTACACGACGAACTTGCCCGGGTCGACCTGCCAGTTATTGGTGGCGACATCCCAGTAAGCCAGCGAACGATGACGGAGTGCAAGGGTTATGTGGGCAGTTTTTCCTGGATCGAGCCTTACTTTTTCATATCCCTTCAATTCTTTGACCGGACGTTCGACCTTAGCAGAAGGATCTCCGACGTAAAGCTGGGTGACGTCGGCGCCTTCGCGCTGACCGGTGTTGGTTACGTCGAACGAGACGGTGATAGGGCCGTCGGGTGAGGCGTTCTCAGGCGTGACCTTGAGGTTGGAGAAAGAGAAGGTGGTGTAGGAAAGGCCGAATCCAAAGGGGAACAGCGGCTCGATGTTTTTGCTGGTGTAGTAGCGATAGCCAATGAAGACACCTTCAGCATACTTAATGTGAGGTGTTTCACCGGTCTTTACCGGAGCTGGGTAGTAATTGTCGTGCGCCGGGTTCTGCTCCCATGATTTTGCGAAGCTGAAGGGCAGATGGCCCTCGGGAGAATGCTCGCCGAAGAGAACCTCAGCGATGGCCTTGCCGCCCTCTTCGCCCGGATACCAGTTGTGCAGGAAGACAGGAACGTCGTTGAGCCAGCGGTGCGTATCCACGCCGCCGCCCGCGGTGAGGGTGACAATGGTCTTCTTGTTCGCCGCGCTTACGGCCTGGATCAGTTCGTCCTGTCCCCAGGGAAGCGAATACGTGCGATCGAAGCCTTCGCTCTCGGTGGAGGGATCGAAGCCTACGGCAACTACGGTGGCGTCGGCCAAGGCGGCGAGCTTGGCGACTTCGGGAGAAACCAGCTCATCGGTGGCGCGAATGCCGATGCCGATGCGCGGGTAGGAGGCGTCGGGCAGGTAATCCACCTGCACCTTGACGGGAGTTCCCGCCGTTAGCGTTACATCCGCATACTGCGGAGCCTGGCCTTCGCGGTGAAGCTGCTCCAGTACCTTCTTTCCGTCGATCATGACGGTGTAGGCATCGGAGCCACCGGCTCCGGCGAGGACCATATACGTTCCTGTCGTTTTGGGTAGATATTGCGCTGTGTAGCGGATGCTCTTAGGCTGCTTGGCGGTCGGTGTCCATTCTTCAGATTTAAAGCTGGCGATGCGCGGCGCATATATGACCTGCGGAGTTCCGCTGAAGTTTGGATTATCAAAGACTTCAACCTTGACTGCCTTACTCTGCCACCATCGCGCGCCGGGTTTCGTGTTCTTGTCTACGAAGTCCGTTCCGGTGAAGATGTCGTCGGTGGACAGCAGGCCGCGTGCGTAAAGCACATTGACGCGTTTGCCGAGGTAGTCGGAGAGGCCGGTCATGATGCTGGAGGCCTCAAAGGGCGTTACGTTGGAGCTGCCGCCGGCACCTGGAACTGCAGGCCATGCATCCGGTCCAAAGACTGCGATGGTGTGAATACTGCTGGCATCGAGCGGGAGCACGTCGCCCTCATTCTTGAGCAGCGTGATGCTTTCGAGCGCCTCCTGCAACGCTACCTCGCGACCCATCTGCGAATAGGACGGGATGGCGAGAACGGTCTGGTCGCGGTCGAGGAAGCCGAAGCGAATGGCGGTGCGGAAGATGCGGCGTACCTTCTCGTTGATGGTTGCTTCTGTGACTTGGCCGCTCTTGATGGCAGGCAGCAGGTTTTGCGGGTTCATGAATTTGCCGGAGGGCATTTCCAGGTCGAGGCCGTTGTTGGCCGCGCCCACCGCACTGTAGGTCGCATCCCAGTCGGACATGAGGATGCCGTCAAAGCCCCAGTCCTTCCTTAAAATATCGATGTTCAGATGGTGGTTCTGCGTGGCGTGAACGCCGTTGAGCAGGTTGTAGGAGTTCATGACCGCGCCGACGTGGGCTACCTTCACTGCCGCCTCGAAGGCGGGCAGATCGATCTCGCGCAGTGTGCGCTCGTCTACATCGGAGCTGACGTTGTGGCGGTCGTATTCTTCATCGTTCGCGGCAAAGTGCTTAACGGTGGCGATGACGCCCTGGCTCTGTACGCCTTCGATGTAGGGAACGGCGGTGTGTGCGGAGAGGTAAGGGTCTTCGCCGAAGTACTCGAAGTTGCGGCCATTCATCGGCGCGCGGTAAATATCCACGGCCGGGCCGAGGAGGAAATTCACGTTGCGCGCGCGGGCATCGTCCCCAATAGAGACGCCCATCTCACGCACGAGCGCAGGGTCCCAGGTGGCGGCCAGCGCGATGCCGCCGGCATAGGCCGTGTCCGGCCCCCAGGTGCGGACGCCCATGGGGCCGTCGGACATTTTTAGGCGGGGGAATCCCGCGGCAGGCTCGGCGCGGATGAACATATCGTCTTCGCCGCCGATCAACTCGAGCTTTTGCTGGAGCGTAAGCTTGGCAATCATCGCATCGACCCGCTGTTCAATTGCGGGTGAGTCGGGAACCGGTGAATCGTTGAGTGGCTGCTGCGCGAGCACCACGGGCACGGCGAGAGCAAACGACAAGGTAAGGGCAGCAAGCTTAAACGATTGAGCAGACAACGATATAACCCCCAGTGGAATTTCCTCGACAAGGCTATAGCATCTTTTCGGTGCCTGTCTAGAGTGGTTGTAGTTCTAAGGCAATCTTTTGGTTGAGGAAAAGGTGCATTTCGTGAGCGAGAGTTTGCATCTTGACAAACTAAACTGAACCGTTCAGTATTTATCAAGATTTGGTGAGGCTGAGCAAATGATTCAAGTGCGAAATCTGGTTAAGAATTTTGGCGACTTTGCGGCGGTGAAAGATATTTCGTTTGATGTGGCGCAGGGCGAGATCTTCGCTTTTCTTGGCCCGAATGGGGCGGGGAAGACTACGACGATCAAGATGCTGACTACGCTGCTGCATCCCACCAGCGGCTCGATTGAGCTGGATGGGCTGGATCCGACGGTGAAGGCCAAGGAGGCGCGGCAGCGGTTCGGTATTGTGTTCCAGGACCCGAGCCTGGATGCGGAGCAGACAGCCTACGAAAATATGGACCTGCATGGCGTGCTCTACCACGTTCCGCGCAAGGTGCGCGCCGAGCGTACGGAGCATCTGCTGAAGCTGTTTGAGCTTTGGGACCGGCGCGACAGCTATGTGAAGACCTTCTCCGGCGGGATGAAGCGGCGGCTGGAGATTGCGCGCGGGTTTCTGCACACACCGAAGATCCTGTTTCTGGATGAGCCGACGCTGGGACTCGATCCGCAGAGCCGCAACCAGCTGTGGACGCATGTGAAGCGATTGAATGAGGCGGAGAAGACGACCGTTTTTCTGACGACGCACTACATGGACGAGGCGGACCGCGTGGCGCACCGCATCGCGATTATGGACCACGGGACGATTGTGGCGCAGGGGACTTCGGCAGAGTTGAAGCAGCAGACGAACAGCGATTCGCTGGAGGGCGCGTTTCTCGCACTTACTGGATCATCACTGCGCGATGAGGGCGCGGATTCAAAGGCTGGGCTGCGGCAGGTTGCGCAGATGTGGAGGCGATAGATGGGCGCTATCTATATATTGTGGCTTCGCGAATTGAAACGGTATGTGCGGTCGCGGGTGCAGATGGTGGTTTCGCTGGGGCAGCCGTGTTTGTATCTGCTGGCGCTGGGTTTTGGGCTGGGACCGGTGTTCAAGCAGGCAGGGCATGGAAGCTATCTGCAGTTCATGGCTCCGGGCGTGGTGGGGATGACGGTGCTGTTCAGCTCGGTTTTCTCGGGCATTGCGATGCTTTGGGACCGGCAGTTTGGTTTTCTGAAGGAGACGCTGGTGGCTCCGGTGTCGCGCATGCAGATTATGGTGGGGCGCACGCTGGGCGGGGCGACGGTGGCGGTTTTGCAAGGCGTTCTGATTCTGGCAATCACACTGATCGCGGGTTTCCGGCCGCACTCGTGGATGTCGATTCCGATTGCATTCCTGTTCGTGATCCTGATTGCGGTGGTGTTTGCCGCGCTGGGCACGGCCATTGGCTCGGTGTTGCAGGACATGCAGGGGTTCCAGTTGATCATGAACTTCCTGGTGCTGCCCATCTTCTTTCTTTCCGGGGCACTGTTCCCTTTGACCGGCTTGCCGACGGCGATGGCGGTGATTACGCGGATCGATCCGCTGACCTATGGGGTGGATGGGCTGCGCGGCGCGCTGATCCAGTCATGGCAGTTCAGCGCGGTGATCGACGTAGCGGTGCTGGCAGGGATTGCATTGGTCTTTCTGAGCACGGGGGCGTATCTGTTCTCGAAGATTGAAGCGTAACGATGGCGAGGCCAAGAAGCGCGCAGGCGCACCACAAGGTTCTGGAGGCGGCGTCGGAACTGTTCGCCGGGCAGGGCATTGATGCGACGAGCATGGACGCGATTGCCGAAGCCTCGGGCGTGAGCAAGGCGACGATCTACAAGCACTGGCCGGATAAAGATGCGCTCTGCCTGGAAGTTTTGGGGTATATCCATGGGTTGGACGAGGACCCTCCGAAGTTCGAGTCGTGGGATTTTCGGGCCGACCTGATCGCGCAGCTTGCGTATGAGCCGGCATCGCACCGCAAGGTTTTGAAGGAGAAGATCTGGCCGCACCTGATGGCCTACAGTGCACGCAACCAGGCGTTCGGCGATGCGTGGCGGTCGCAGGTAATGGAGCCGGCGCGGCGGGCGCTGATTGCCATGATGGAGCGCGGCGAACGGATTGGGGCGCTGCGTCAGGGCATCGACCGAGAGGTTGGGCTGGCCCTGCTGCTGGGTCCGATGATCTATCGGCATGTCTTTGTGAGGCGGCTGGGAAAGCCCTCTCCAAAAGACCTGGAGATGCATGTGGCGGATGCGTTTCTGGGTCTGTTTAGGGTTCAAGAAAAAGTTAAGTCATAGATATAAGATGACTTATGGTCGGCGTGGCTCCGGCGTGCTCTGAGTTGGGTTTCTTCCAGCTCGATTCAGAGTTGGCTGCCGGGAACGGCTGGTTCACTCAACGTCAGCCGACTTGTCGTTCCTGATTATGACTGGGAGAGGATATTTCCATGGCTCTGGCTTGACGGGAACTCCCATCGCGGGCCTCGGACTTCATAGACCGCACAGCTGGAATGACCTATCCTTGGTGCATCTCTGAGGGGTGCCATTGTTCCTATCGCGTGTGATAGTTGCCAATTACCGCTGTCTAAAGCGGGCTGACGTTCCGCTGAACGCAGGGCTCAACGTGATCGTCGGCAGTAACGAGTGTGGGAAATCGACACTGCTGGAAGCGGTATATCTGGCCTTAAGCGGGCAACTCAACGGGCGTCCAATCCAATCCGAGCTCCACCCCTACCTCTTCAATACTGAGATCGTCGCGGAGTATATCCATGCTTTGCGAGGAAAGCTGCCCGTTGCTCCGCCGACCGTGTCAATCGAGTTGTATTTTCACGATGACCCCGCGCTGATCCAACTCAAGGGAATCAACAATAGCCGTCGAGACAACGTGCCCGGCGTTCGTCTCTCCATCGAGTTCAATGACGAGTTCAAGGAAGAGTACGCCGCGTATGTCGACAATCCCTCGATCATGCGAACCCTGCCGATTGAATATTACATTGCGCATTGGCGCAATTTCGGGGATAACAACATCGTCACCGGACGTTCGATCCCGATCAAGCCCGGCTTCATCGATGCCAGCACCATCCGGAACAATACGGCAGCGTCGCGCTACGTCGTTGACATCATGAAAGAAAGCCTAAGCAAGAGCCAGAAGGTGGATCTCGCCCTATCCTACCGGCTCATGAAAGACGCGTTCCTCGATGAGGAGAAGGTGAAGAGCGTCAACGATGCATTGGCCAAGAAAAAGGGCCATATATCCAACAAAGCCTTGTCTGTGTCCTTGGATACCTCCTCGCGCAGCGGATGGGAAACAGGCGTGATACCCCATCTCGACGACGTCCCTCTGACGCTTGTCGGCAAGGGGGAGCAAAACTCCGTCAAGATCAAACTCGCCTTAGAGTCCTCGGCCGAGTCTCATGTCATCCTCATTGAAGAGGCGGAAAACCATCTTTCCTTCTCGAACCTGAATACGCTCATCAGCGACATCGTTGAGCGACGCGGAAATCGCCAGCTGTTGATCACTACCCACAGTAGCTTTGTACTGAATAAGCTAGGCGTGGAGTCGGTCATCCTCTTCCAGCGCGGCGACAACATGACGCTCAAAAATCTGACGCCGGACACTCAGGAATATTTCATGCGCCTTCCTGGCCATGACACCTTGCGCCTGATCCTCGCTCATCGTTCGATCCTAGTCGAGGGGCCGTCCGATGAGTTAATCGTTCAAGCCGCGTTTTACAAGGTCCACGAGAGGATGCCCCTCGACATGGGAATTGATGTCATCTCGGTGCGCTCGCTAGCCTTCAAGCGTTTTCTGGAGATTGCGGTGTTGCTGAAGAAGCAGGTCGCGGTTGTGACAGACAACGACGGAAATGTTGAGGCATTGATCAGCAAGTATAAGGATTACACGATGCTGAGTCATATTGGACTGTACTACGACACCGATGAGGCCTTTCCCACGCTTGAACCGCAGCTGCTGAAAGCGAACGGGCGCAACGCAATCGAAACGATCCTGGGGCAAAACTTTGTCGACGATGCCGCCCTGCTGAAATTCATGCAAGACAACAAGACCGATACAGCTCTCAAATTCTTCACCACCAAGGAGCCGTGGACGGTCCCTCAATATATCCTCGATGCCGTCAAGTAACCGAATTATCATCTGCGCTGCGGGTGGCGGGAAGACCACCACTATCGTCCATGAAGCGCACGCGGAATCCGCTTCTCGTTGCGCGCTCATTACGTACACCAAAAACAATGAACGGGAAATCCATCGTAAGTTCTACAGTCTTGGACCGGTGCTTCCGACTCATGTTGAAGTGATGACTTGGTTCGCCTTCTTGCTCCGGGAGTTAGCTAGGCCCTATCGTCCCGTGCTGCACACCGACAGGATTGAGGGATTTAGTTGGCAGGATGGTCGGTCGGTTCCCTTCGTTGCGGCGTCCAATATCTCGCAGCACTATTTTTATGACAATCGCTATATCTACTCTGACAAAATCGCCAAGTTCGTATGCGAGTGTAATCGCCTCTCGGGCGGCATGGTGATGTCCCGCTTGGCGCAGCGGTTCGATCACATCTTCATCGATGAGGTGCAGGATCTGGCCGGATATGACCTTCAGATTTTGGAATTGGTGCTCAAAGCCGGCATCAAACTCAGTCTGGTCGGAGATCATCGGCAAGCGATCCTTCGCACCAACAACTCTAATATGAATGCCG
>JBARHV010000094.1:0-27204 GCA_049799415.1 Silvibacterium sp. | reverse complement strand
GAAACTGCTCTTTGTCCTTCGCGATGTGATCGACGAAGTGGTCGGCATCGTCCTAGGGCAATCCTTTGACCTGATAGTAGAGCGAGAGCAGCTCGCGAGCCTCGGGGGCATTCATTTCGATGGCGTCGCGCTCGCGCGCAAGCTCGGCCTCGTAGATTTCACGCTCGCTCTTGGCGCCCAGATACGCGCCGGAGCCCATGGACAAGGCGCTGGCAATCATGCCCGCGATGCCCGCCAGCAGCACATAGTGGCTGTTGCCCAGCGTGGCACCCGACACACCTGAGACGATACCGAAGATCGCACCCAAACCATCGTTGACGCCATAGATGGCGTCGCCGATCCAGCCCGCAGCCTGTCGCCCTGCGCCGTTGCGTTTCGCGAGCAGATCATCGAGCAACGCCCGGGGGGTGGAGTGGCTCTCGGCCACGGCATGGCGCGGGTAGCGATGGCGGATGAGGCTGCTCAACTCGCGATAGTGCTCCTGCTCTTCCTCGATGACCTGGCGCAGGATGGCGAGACTGGGTTCGTCATTCAGCTCCTGCAGCTGTTTGCTGTAGAGCGCGATGGCGCGGCTCTCGTCAATCTCAAGCCGCCGGAACGCCATGCGCTGGCCACCTATGCGGTTGGCGAGGCTATCGGCGTCGCCGGTGGGTTTGCCGTGATACCTGGGCGGTGCGCCACCAAGAGCCTGGATGCGTTCGGCCCAGAGCGCCGCGTGCTGCGCCTCGGCCTCGGCCATGTGACGCAGAGTCTGGCTGCGGATGGGGTCCGTGTCACGCTCGGCTAGAGCCTGATAGGTATAGAAGCCGGTCATCTCGGTCTGCCAGTTGAATTCGAGAGCGCGCAGCAGTTTTCGGTTTTTCTGTTCCGGTTTTTTTGCCGGCATCGGCAAGTTCATTCTCCTATCTGGTAGCCAAAAGTGAATCGCCCAATCTGTATGAACGAGTGATTGTCCGGCGGCCAGATGCGAAATGATTCTACCCGAGTAATGGATGGATTCAAGCGGGCTTCAACGGAACCGAGCAGAAGCCCGGAGGAGGAATCATAGAACTTAATGTTCAGTGCGTCGTCCTGGTGCTCCCAACCGATGAGATAAGAGCCGGGGGCGAGCGTGAAATCGCCGATCTTGAGCGGGACCTGGGTGAGAAAGAAATGCGAGTATTTGCCATCCGCCGAATATCCGGCGGTGATGAGAACAACCCCGGCGACATACTTCCCCTTACCGTCGGTGATGCCGGAGGCGGTGCGCATCTCGGTCTCAATCCGTTCATGCACGACCGGGGCACGCGCCGGCAACAAAGACTGGAGCTCCTGCAGGGTAGCTGCGTGCCAGCTTTGGTGCGCGGCCTGCGCGCCGCAGACCAGGCCACAACCGAGGAGAACTATTGCAGCTGCAAAGAACTTTCGCATGGAAACCTCCTGATCCCGCTGGCTGAAGCAGTGTGCTATTCGAGATAGACGATCCCGCGCTGCAGGGCGCTGGTTGCGGCCTGCGTCCGGTCGCTGACGCCCAGCTTGCTCAGGATACTGTTGATGTGGGTCTTTACGGTAGCTTCAGAGATGTGGAGGTCGCCGGCGATCTCTTTGTTGCTGCGTCCGGCTACGATGCGCCTGAGAACTTCCAGTTCGCGCGCCGTGAGGGCCGGACCACCCATACGCTCAGCAAGCTTTTCCGCAACGAAGGCGGGGATCTTCGACTTCCCCGCATAAACGGCGCGAATGGCATCGGTCAACTCGGCGGCATCCATGCCCTTGAGCAGATAGCCCTTTGCTCCGGCCTGCAAGGCGCGGAAGATATCTTCGTCGCCGTCGAAGGTCGTGAGGACGATGATGCGTGCCGTTGGATGCTCCTGACGGATTTTTGCGATGGCGTCGGCCCCGCCAATTTTAGGAAGGCGCAGGTCCATGAGAGTGACGTCGGGCTTGAGCGTGCGATGCACTCGAATCGCCTCCTCGCCGTCGGAGGCCTCGCCGACCACCGACAGACCCTCGACGGTATTCAGGAGCGCGACCAGGCCCTTGCGCACGATGGCGTGGTCGTCGACTACCAGTATCTTGATTGGCTCATTTTTCAACGTGCGAATTGGTTCACTCATCGCGGTTCACTCCCTGTAGGCACTTCGACATGCACTCGTGTTCCTTCTCCAGCTTTGCTGGTTACATTCACTTTGCCGCCAATCTGCTGCGCGCGCTCGGTCATGCCGGTGATTCCGAAGTGTCCGTCGACGAGGGACGGTGCATCGGCGGCAAAGCCGTGTCCGTTGTCTACGATGGTCATTTTTACGTGACGGCGCGTGAATTCGAGGAGAATATCGATGCGCGTGGCCGCGGCGTGACGGACGACGTTGGTGACAGCCTCCTGCGCGATGCGCAACAGCTCGCTTTCGGTGCGCGCGGGCAGCGAGCGATAGGTTCCGTGCACATCGACCTGTGTTTTGATTTCAGACGACGCGGTGATGCGCTCGGCCATCTGGATGAGCTGCGAGGCGAGGTCGCGATTTTCGGAGTTCTGTGAGCGCAGCTCCCAGATCGCTCGCCGCGCATCATCCAGGCCGGTACGGACCAGTTCCTGCGCCTCGTCAAGATGGTCGCGGGCGGCATCGGTAGATTGCGACAGGGTGCGGCCAACGATCTGCAACTGCACGGAGACGGCGACGAAGCCCTGCGCAAGCGTGTCGTGAATTTCGCGCGCGATTCGATTGCGTTCGGCGAGGACAGCGTTGAAGCGCGACTCAACCTGGCGGACACGCCACAGATAGATGCAGTAGCCGAGCAGGGCCACAACCAGCGCGAGAAGCAGATAGAACCAGATCGTCTGGTAGAAATAGGGCCGCAGCTGGAAGGACAGAGACGCGGGAGACGCGCTCCAGACACCGTCATTATTACAGGCGGTGACGCGGAAGGTGTAATGGCCCGGCGGAAGGTTGGTGTAATAGGCGCTGCGTTGAGCACCGGCGTCGATCCATGCGTGGTCAAAACCCTCTAACCTGTAACGGAAGCGCACTTTGTTGGGCGCGGTGAAGGTGAGCGCGGCGTAGTCGAAGGCGAAGCGGCGGCTTCCAGCGGCGATCTTCAACGGGTCAGAGCCGGACTTGATGAGAGCGGCCTCAGGCTGCGGCTTGTCGTCGACGCTAAACCGCTCGATGGCCATGAGCGGAGGGACGCGATTTGTGGCAAGATGCTGGGGATCGACGGTGGCCACTCCCTTCAGCGTGGCGAACCAGAGTGCTCCGTTCTGCAGACGCCATGCGGCGGGATGGCCTCCACTGCTGGCCTGACTGATCTTCATTCCATCAGCGATACCGTAGGACTGGACGGGGATAGAGTGCAACTGGCCATCGGCGTAGCGGTTGAGCGCACTGCGGTTCACGCTGTAGATGCCCTGGTTAGAGCTGAGCCATAAATTATTGCTGTCGTCAGCGAGGATGCTGTAGATATTCGGGGGAAGCGCGGCGCCCGCCGGACGAATTGCCGTGAAGGCTCCATTGCGCCAGCGATTGAGGCCGCCGCCATCGGTGCCGATCCATAGGGTTCCGTCGGGGTCCTGATGCAATGCAGTGATGATGCGATTGGACAGGCCGTCCTTCACTGCATAGTTATGGAAATGGCCGTTGCTCCAGTGAGTGAGGCCGCCGAGGGTAGCGATCCACATTCCGCCATCGCGATCCTGGAGCAGTGCTCCGACGAGGTCGCTGCCGAGGCCGTCGAGCGCGGTCCAGGTGGTGAACTTACCGTCCTGAAATTGGGAAAGACCGTGGCGGGTGCCGATCCACAGCGTGCCGCTGGTATCGAAATAAAGCGAGCGGACGAAGTCGTCGGCGAGGCCATCGGCGGAGGTAAAGACGGTGATCTGACCGGCGTGCATGCGGTCGAGGCCGTCGGGGGTTCCCAGCCAGAGGTCGCCGTTGGGCGCGCTGGCGATGGAGAGAATGACGTTGCTCGACAGGCCATTCGCCGTGGTGAGGGCGGAAAAGCCGTCCTTATTAATGGCATCGAGGTTGGCGTGGTCAAGGCCTCCTCCGCTGGTGCCGAGCCAGACGGTTCCAGAGTGGTCCTGGGTGACGGAGAGAATGTGGTCATCGGAGATGCCGTCTTCCGCAGTGTAGGTTGTGAACTTGCGGTCGCGGAGGATGTTGACGCCTCCGGATTCAGTGCCGAACCAGAGATTGCCTTCACGGTCTTCGGCGATGGCGAGAATGAGGCTGCTGGAAAAATTCTCTCTTTGCGTGAAGGCTTCGATCTTTCCGTTGATGAAGCGCGCGACGCCGCCCGCAGTGCCGATCCAGAGCGCGCCCTCGCGGTCACAGAAGAGAAGGTTGACGCGAGCGGAGGGCAGGCCGTCGCGCGTGGTGTAGAAGCGGGTTTGAGGCTGCGGTTGTGACTTAGATTCTGTTGCGTCGGCTAACCAGAGACCGCTGTCGGCGCCGATCCATATGCCGCCCTGGGGAGTTTCTGCCAGCGCATTTACGTCTTTGCCAGTAAGCGGGGTGAAGGGCGCGCAGTTGGACACGCCTCCCGATGCGGTGCAGATTTCCACTCCACTCTGCGTCCCAGCCCATACGCGGCCACGACGGTCAAGCGCAACAGCCTGGATTTGCGCCGGGCGGCCAGCGAGCGTGAAATAGGTTGCATTACCCGGCGCGGCGTGGAAGAGACCTTGCATTGTAGACAGCCAGAGCGAGCCGTCGAGCGGCTCAAGCATGCGGCTGGTTTCGTCGAGCGGCGGAATACCCGGAACATCGACGAAGTGCGAACCTTCGAGACGCGAGAGCCCGGACGAGGTTGCGATCCATATTCTGCCTTCGCGATCCTGAAAGAGAGACCAGATGGTGCTGCCGGATGTATCAGGAAATGTGTGAAAGACCCCGCCGCGATAACTGCTGACGCCATTCGCGGTACCGATCCAGAGCGTGCCGGACTTGTCTTCCATGAGCGAATAGACGAGAGCGCTTGCGAGTTGGGGCGTGTTTTTCGGCGTGAAGACGGTGAAATCAACCGAGTCAAAGCGAACCAGGCCGGCCTCGGTTGCGAACCACATGTAGCCGTCGCTGGTTTGCAGCGCAGCGTGGACGGTGTTTTGCGGCAGGCCGCTGTCCGTCTGCCAGGACTGATAGCCGTAGCTCCGCAGATTCTGATGCGGGTCGAGCGCGGAGGCCGACGCCACACAGAAAAGCACGGCCGCAAGCGCGGCGTATCGAAGATCACGGCAGCAGAGGTTTCGCATTCCTGCCTGAATGGTACACATCCGGATGGGGAGAAAAATATCCATCGGAAGATGGATTTACCTCTTTTGGCTAAAGACTCTTCTTTCCGGGCACGCGAGGCTTGATCCAAACCTTTTCCGCGGCGGGCGCGCCTAACGTCACTGCTCCGGAGGGGGTTTCAATGGCCAGTGTCTGGTCGTAATTCTTTTTGAGCACGCGCACCGTGCCTCCGGGAGCGATACCGTTCTCATGCAGGAAGCGCAGAAGCTTTGGGTCGCGCTCGTAGAGGCTGGCGACGGTGTAGTCCGTATCCTCAACGCTTTCGGCGAGCGTGCGCAGACCGCGTTTGGCGCGCTTAGCGGGACTCTCCGGCAGGACGGAGTTGCCGTGCGGGCAAGTTCCCTGCTGGCCCAACTTTTCAAGCAAACGCGCCTCAAAGGCCGGCGAGACAGCGTGCTCAAGACGCTCGGCCTCGTCGTGCACCTCGTACCAGGGCATTCCAAACATCTCAGACAACATGCGCTCGATAAGATGGTGCCGCAGCGCAGTGCGGTGCGCTGCCCGCCTGCCCTGAGGCGTGAGGCGCACAATGCCGTCAGACTTCATGTCGACGTAACCGTCGCGGCGGAGGCGGCGAATGGCCATGGACACGGCTGGTGCAGATACACCGAGCCAGTGCGCAAGCGTAGCTGAGATGACGGTCTGCCCCTCGCTCTCAGCCTCAAGCACGGCCTTGAGATAGTCCTCTTTCGATACGCTGATGGTGTTCTTCACGGCTTCTTCAGCATCGCCCCCGGAGGTGAAGTTGTAAAGTATCTGTGCTTGATTTCAGGCTTTCACTTCACGGGACGCTGAGGACGTTGGGACGCGGGCTCTTGTCCTGCTGCTGCTTCATGGCGCTGACTCTGGCGAATTCGACGCGAGCCTCTTCTCGTCTGCCCATCAACTGATAGAGCCGGGCGAGGCACCAGTGGGAGTCGACATCTTTGGGCACGCCATTCGTCCGAACAAAGAAGAGAGTTAGAAGACTGTTACGCGTGGCTCATTTTGCATGAACGGTGCCTGTTCTCAGCAGTGCTTTGCTATTCAAAAGCTCTGCGGAGATCGTAAAGGCTCTCACATCTACAAAATCGTCTACAGGTGGGATTTTTAGCGTTTCAGAAGTGCTTGTAAGCTATTGAGAAAAGATGGTCGGGGAGAGAGGATTCGAACCTCCGACCCCCTGGTCCCGAACCAGGTGCTCTACCAGGCTGAGCCACTCCCCGAACGTTTGGCCAGGATGCTGGCCTGATGGCGCTTGCGATGCGGGTTCCTGGTGGGTCCCGCGCCTTGCAAGCTATTCTTGAATATATCAGAAAAGGCCGCTGTTCTCTGCCTGCTGAAACCATGAAGCCTGCTGCCCATTTCGATGTTTCGCGCATTCATGTTCTTGACGGCGGCATGGCTACCGAACTGGAGCGGCGCGGGTGTGATATTTCCGGGCCTTTGTGGTCGGCCCAGGTTCTGGATTCGTCTCCGGATGTGATTCGGCAAGTGCATCTTGATTATCTGCGGGCCGGCGCGGATTGCATTTCCACGGTGAGCTATCAGGTTTCGGCTTTGGGGTATGTGGAGCTGGGGCGTCCGCGAGCGGATGCTGCGCGGGCGCTGCGCCAGTCAGTGAAAATTGCCGAGGCCGCGCGTGAGGAATACCGGCGGGAGTCAGACCGTCCGGTTGCGATTGCGGCTTCGCTGGGGCCGTATGGCGCGGCGTTGCACAATGGCGCGGAGTTCCATGGACGCTATGAGATTGGTTTTGATGAGCTGGTGACTTTTTATGCCGAGCGGCTGGCGGTTTTGGCGAAAACAAATACCGACCTTGTCGCACTAGAGACGATTCCCTCGCTTGAAGAAGCGCGGGCTATTCTTGCAGCGCTGGCGCGGTTTCCTGCACTGCGGGCGTGGATGTCGTTTGTCTGTAAGGACGCAACGCATGTGGTTCACGGCGAATTGCTTGCGGAGTGCGCGGACCTGGCCGATGGTTCGGAACAGATTGTTGCTGTGGGCATTAACTGCACGCAGCCGACATTGATTGGCTCGCTTATTGCTGTGGCGAAGATCGCCACGGGCAAGCCAGTATTTGTGTATCCAAATTCGGGCGAGACCTGGGATGCGGTAGGACGCAGATGGTGCGGGACATCGGATGCTGCGGAGTATGGAGCGCTGGCCCGGGGATGGTTTGCGGCTGGGGCGCAGGCGGTGGGCGGATGCTGTCGGACGACTCCGGGGCACATTCGGGCGGTTCGGGCGGCATGGGAGGCACGGCAGCCGGAGCCATGCGACAATAAAGTTTCAAAGCCATGAAATCCGAATTCACTGTGGCCCCTCAACCGGTCACTGTTACGCCCGAACTTCTGGCCCAGCACAGCATCACTGCTGACGAGTATTCCCGTATTCTGGAGGCGCTTGGCCGCACTCCTTCCCTGACCGAACTTGGCATTTACAGCGTGATGTGGAGCGAGCACTGCTCGTACAAATCGTCGCGCGTGCATTTGAAGCGACTGCCCACCAAGAGCGATCTAGTGGTGCAGGGGCCGGGCGAGAATGCGGGGATTATTGACGTGGGCGACGGATGGGCGTGCGCGTTCAAGATCGAGTCGCACAATCATCCTTCTTATATAGAGCCGTATCAGGGCGCGGCGACGGGCGTGGGCGGGATTCTGCGCGACATTTTCACGATGAATGCGCGTCCGCTGGCGGTGATGGACTCGCTACGGTTTGGACCGATAGAAAATGACGGCAAGACGGCGCCTGAGGTCATTCATAAAAACCACTCCATTATGGAAGGGGTGGTGAGCGGCATCGCCGGGTATGGAAACTGCTTCGGGGTTCCGAACCTGGGTGGCGAGACGCGGTTTGAGCCTTGTTATTCAGGCAATCCGCTGGTGAATGCGTTTGCGCTGGGGCTGGTGCGGCGCGATGAGATTTTTTACGCGAAGGCTACGGGCGTTGGGAATCCGGTGATTTATGTCGGAGCCAAGACGGGGCGCGATGGGATTCACGGCGCGACGATGGCCAGCGAGGAGTTCAAGGAAGGATCGGAGCAGAAGCGGCCCAACGTGCAGATGGGCGATCCTTTTATGGAGAAGCTACTGCTGGAGGCCTGCATTGAAGCGATGCAGACGGGCGCGGTGCTTGGGATTCAGGACATGGGCGCGGCAGGGCTGACCTGCTCGACCTGCGAGATGGGCGCGCGCGGCGGTGTGGGGCTGGAAGTGGAGCTGGACCATGTTCCGCAGCGCGAGACGGGCATGTCGGCCTACGAGATCATGCTGAGCGAATCGCAGGAGCGCATGCTGCTGGTGGCGGAAAAGGGTCGCGAAAAAGAAGTTCTGGACGTGTTTGCCAAGTGGGGGCTGGACGCGAGCATTGTGGGCACGGTGATTGGCGAAGCTCGGATGCGGATTCTGCACCATGGCGAGGTGGTGGCGGATATTCCGAACCAGTCGCTGACGGATGACGCTCCGCTGTACCACCGACCGGTCGGGACGTGGAAGGCCCCGGTACCGCTCGATCCTCCGGCGGAGGTGCTGGAGGAGTTGAAGAAGCCGCGCGACTACACGGCGGATTTGAAGAAGCTGCTGGCCTCGTCGAATATCTGCTCGAAGCGGTGGGTGTATGAGCAGTACGACACCATGGTGCAAACCAATACCGTGCAGGGGCCGGGCGGTGAAGCGGGCGTGATGCGGATCAAGGGTACCGGAACGCCGGGACATGAGCGCGGACTGACGATGGCTCTCGATGGAAACAGCCGGTGGTGTTACCTCGATCCAAAGCAAGGCGCGAAGCTGGCTGTGGCGGAGGCGGCGCGCAAGGTGGCATGTACCGGCGCGACTCCTGTGGCGGCGACAAACTGCCTGAACTTCGGGAATCCGGAGAAGCCGGAGATTATGGCGCAACTTTCTGCGGCCATCGACGGCATTGCTGAGGCTTGTACGGCGTTGGGTACTCCGATTACTGGCGGGAATGTCTCCTTATATAACGAGACGAAGGGCGAGGGGATTTATCCGACTCCGGTGATTGGAGTGGTTGGGATTCTGGAGGATGTTACGAAGGCGGTGGGTTCCGACTTCAGAAAAGAAGGCGACGCAATCCTTTGGCTTTGGCCCGATTCACCGGAAGACGCTGAGGTAATCACACAAGAACAGTCAGAACGTGAGGCATTTCAAAAGTTTGGTTCGAGTGAATTCGCAAGGACTATCTGCAAGTCGTTGTGGGGTACAGTTCCAGCTATATATCTGCGCATTGATGCTAATCTCCTCAAGCTGCTTGCAGAATTGGCCGATAGGAAACTGATCCATTCGGCAAAAGATATTTCTGATGGTGGCATGGCTGTCACACTAGCTGAATCTGGGTTCCAGAATGAATTAGGGGCTGATGTCAACATCTTTGATAATGTTGCAGATTCTGAAGAAGAGTTGAGGCCGTGTCTCGACCTGTTTGCAGAGTATGGTGATGTTTTGATTACCTGCGATGAGGCAGCCATGACCGAGATTGAAGCGATATCTGAAAGGTTCGGCTTTTCCGTAGACAAGTTGGGAAATGTAACTGACGGTAACTTTGACATAAGTGTCAACAAAGTTCCTTGCATTAACTCAACCATCGCTAACTTGAAACAATCTTGGTCAAAATCTCTCGAATCTAACCTCCACGACCAAACCGCGAACGAGGTGCTGGCGTGAAGCGGCTGTTGATGGAAGGTATTCCGGGTGAGGAATCACTCATAAGCGGCGAAGCTCCTTCGCGGTTGGATTACGCAGATGACAAGCTGCGGGAAGAGTGCGGGGTGGTTGCGGTTCATGGGCATCCGGATGCGGCTCGGCAGGTTTATCTGGGGCTTTATGCTTTGCAGCATCGGGGGCAGGAGTCGGCGGGGATTGCGGTTGCCGACGGGAAGAATCTTTCCAACATCAAGGGCATGGGGCTGGTCTCCGAGATTTTTTCCGACGATGTTCTGGACAAGCTGAAGGGCGATATGGCGATTGGCCATACTCGCTACTCGACTACGGGCGACTCGGCACTGTTGAATGCGCAGCCGATTCGGGTGGAGTCGACCAAGGGGCTGATTGCGATTGCGCATAACGGCAACCTGGTGAACCTGGGCAATGTGCGGGCGCGGCTGGAGCGCGATGGGGCGTTCTTCCAGACGACGAGCGACTCGGAGATTATTGTGCAGCTCATCGCGCACTCGCGGGCGAATACGCTGGTGGACGCGATTGCCGATTCGCTGAGCCAGGTGGATGGGGCGTTCTCGATTGTGATGATGACGCGGGACCGCGTGTTTGCGGCACGCGATCCGCGCGGGTTCCGTCCGCTGTCGATGGGGCGGATTGAAAACCCTGACGGGCCGGATACGATTGTGTTTGCCTCGGAGACGTGCGCGTTCGATCTGCTGCGCGCGAAATTTGAGCGCGATGTGGAGCCGGGCGAGCTGGTGATGGTGACGCGCGACGGCGTGACCAGCCGCCGCTTTTCTACTGGCGTGGAACAGTCGAGCTGCATCTTTGAGCATGTCTACTTTGCGCGGCCCGACAGCAAGATTTTTAACCGCTGGGTGCAGGCGAGCCGCGAAGAGCTGGGGCGGCAACTGGCGCGCGAGTCGCATGTGGATGCGGACCTGGTGGTTCCGGTACCAGACTCGGGCGTGACGGCGGCGATTGGGTACGCGGCAGAGAGCGGACTTCCCTTTCGATTCGGGCTGATTCGCAACCACTATGTGGGCCGCACGTTTATTGAGCCGGAGCAACGGGTGCGCGACTTCGGCGTGAAGCTGAAGCTGAATCCGGTGCGGAATCTGCTGGAAGGCAAGCGGATTATCCTGATCGACGACTCGATTATTCGCGGAACAACAAGCCGCAAGATTGTACGCATGGTGCGCGCAGCGGGCGCGAAGGAAGTGCATTTGCGCATCAGCTGCCCGCCGACGGTTTCTCCCTGCTATTACGGTGTGGATACGCCGCGCAAGGCGGAGCTGATCGCGGCGAACAACTCGATTGCGGAGATTGAGCGGTTTATTGAGGCCGACTCGCTGGCGTATTTGTCGATGGACGGTATGCTGAAAGCGTGCGACGGCGGCGAGGGAAACAAGTTCTGCGTGGCCTGCTATACGGGGAACTATCCAACGCAGTGGGTGGACGTGGAAGAGATCCTGCCAGCTACAGCAGCGCGCTGAAACCAGCGATTGAAATTAGAAAAGGGAGCAGCAAGCTGCTCCCTTTTCTGTTGCCCGCTGCCGCGAGCTACATGTTGGTGTGGCCGTGGCGCATCTCTTCGTTGAAGGTGGGCTTGGTTGTGGCAAGGGCACTCTCCAGCTTCGCGTGATATTCTTCCGCGCGTTCCAGCAGAGCGGGAGTGGCCGCGGCGCCGTCTCCTTCGAGCTTTACCAGTCCCTGACCGGAAAGTTCGGTGGCCATCTGCAGCAGATCTTCCACAGTCGTGTTCAGGTACTGCGCGTCGCGAGGGTCGGCGATCCAGACGGACTGGTTGCCGCCGAGCGCACCGGAGAGCCAGTAGACCTTGAGAGCGAGATAGTTCTGACGGGACTGGCTGTCGGTGTCGGTGAAGAAGAACTTTTTCTGCCAGCGAGAGTAGTAGCGGGTGGTGACGGGAACGGGCTGGCGGTTGCCGCTCTTGAGCATCTCAAGCTGTCCTTGATCGAGGGTCTTGCGGACGGCGTTGTAGATGAACGTTTCGGCATAGGGCTGTTCGGGAGCGGGTACGATCTCGGCGAAGGTAACGGTCATGCTGGCCGAGACAAGAGTGTGCAGAAGCGAGTTCTGGCCATCTTCGAGATGCACGGTTCCGTGGACGATGTAGGTGTCCGCGCCGGAAGTGGAGCGGTGAAATGGCCACCTGAAGCCGCTGAAGCGTATGGGCAAGCCGGCTTGTGTGACGTAGACGTCCGGACGCGGGTTCTGGAGCCGCCGGGCCTCTTCGCGCAGGTGAGTGGTCATCTCCGGCAGCAACTCGGGCTTGTGGAAGTCGAAGGAGTCGCTTAATTCGAGGGTAAGGGTGCGCTCGGGCGCCGCGTTCTGGCCCAGACCCAGCCGGAACTTTGCTGTGGGATTGTCGTTGAAGTCGCTGCCGGACTCTGCCGACAGGATGACCAGGTTGGCCGCACGAGCGGCAGCTTCAATCTTTTGCGTTAAAGCGCTTTCCAGTTGCGTTGACATGTGACCTTTTCCGATGGGATGCTCTCTTATTTTACAAGTATCCTGCGGAGCTGGCGGGGCATTTTGCCTGTAACTGCACAGGAGGACTGGGTTGATCCCCGGCGCGGGTCCGATGACGGCGCAATCCGGAGAATCCTTCTCCTGTTCTCAAACTACCTTTTGCCCACACTGCGGGCTGGTGGGTATACTCCGCGTGAACGTTCTCCCCTGTGCGAGGAGGCTCCTTGCAAGGAGGGTCAAGGTCTTTTTATGGATCTCATTCTTATTCGTATCGCTTTCATTCTGCTTTTGTCGGCTGCATGTTATTTCTTTCGCCCCTTCGGGCTTACGCCGTGGATTTCCGCTGGCGGCGGAGCCGTGGTCGCAGCCCTGGTTCTCGTGTTTGAACTGAGGGTGCGGGCTTTAAGCCTGAAGCGGCTGCTGGGCGCAGTTACGGGAAGCATTCTCGGCATCCTGGGCGCGTTTTTGTTTTCGCTGGTGCTGCGGAACAGTTTGCCAGCCGGCAGGATGCAGAGTCTGCTGGAAATCTTTGTGCTGCTGCTGATGTCGTACATCGGGCTGGTGGTGGGCGCGAGCAAGGGCGACCTGCTGAACCTGAGTGCGCTGGGAAACCTGTTCAACCAGGAGCGGGGCGGGGCGCGGCGCGAGGGGAAGATTCTGGATACCAGCTCGATTATTGACGGGCGGATTGCGGACATGGCGGAGACGGGCTTCCTAGAGGGACCGCTGCTGGTTCCGGAGTTCGTTCTGCGCGAATTGCAGATGGTGGCTGACTCCCAGGACGGGTCGAAGCGGCAGCGCGGACGGCGCGGGTTGGATGTGTTGCAGCGAATGCAGGGAAACGCCCAGCTGAATATTCAGATTATTACGACCGATTATCCGAGCATCCGCGAAGTGGATCAGAAGCTGATTGAGCTGGCGAAGGACCTGGGCGGCAAGATTCTGACGACGGACTTTAACCTGAACAAAGTGGCGCACCTGCACACGGTTGAGGTGCTGAACATCAACGACCTGGCCAACGCGCTGAAGCCGGTGGTGCTGCCGGGCGAGAAGATGAATATCGCCATTCTGAAAGAAGGCAAGGAAATGAACCAGGGCGTGGGCTACCTGGATGACGGGACAATGGTGGTGGTGGACCATGCGCGGCGCATGATTGGCCGGTCGGTAGAGATTGCCGTGACCTCGGTGTTGCAGACGGCTTCGGGCAAGATGATCTTCGGAAAGATGGAGGAGCCACAGGCACGCGTGGAGGTGTCGACGCAGGCCTGAATTACGGGTATTACTCAATTCTTACAGTTGATCCGCCCTGTATTTATTAGGGTTAAGGTGGAGTTCTGACTCGGATATGTCCCTGCTGACCGAAGCCACACCTGTTACCGAAACGATCCCGATGGAAACGCTCGCAACCGATACGATGCGGGCCGATTCTCATGCGCTTATGCAGAGCCGGTCGAAACACTTCAACTGGCTCTTCGGCATCTGGCTGGCCGTTTTCCACATCGGCGCCATCGCCGCACTGTTCTTCTTCAGCTGGTCCGCGCTCGCTGTCGCGGCGGTGCTGTGGGTGCTGGGGCAGAATGTCGGCATTGCCATTTGCTACCACCGGCTGCTGACGCATCGCGGCTTTGCCACGCCAAAGTGGGTGGAGTACGCGATGGCGATATGCTCCACGCTGGCATTGCAGGGAGGACCGATCTTCTGGGTAGCCGTTCACCGGTTGCATCATCAGTTGACGGACCGTGAAGGCGATCCGCACTCGCCCCGCGATGGCAAGTGGTGGTCGCATATGGGCTGGCTGCTGCAGGGGTCGCTGCGCAACCGCAATACCCTGCTGATGCGCTATGCTCCGGACCTTACGCGCGACCGCTTCTATGTATGGCTCAGCCGTTTCCACTGGCTTCCCGCAGTGGTGGTGGGCACAGGACTTTACCTGATGGGTGGATGGCCGTGGCTGCTGTGGGGCATGTTCTTCCGAGTGGCGCTGGGCTTCCATGTGACGTGGCTGGTGAACTCGGCGACGCATCTCTGGGGCTCGCGACGTTTTGAAACGCGGGACGACTCGCGCAACAGCTGGTGGGTGGCGCTGCTGACCGGCGGCGAGGGCTGGCACAATAACCATCATGCACATCCCGTCTCAACCAGCCACGGGATGGCCTGGTATGAGGTGGACTTCAACTACTGGGTCATCCGGCTTCTGGGCCTGCTGGGGCTCGCCAAGCGCATCAAAGTGCTTGGGCCAGAGGCTGGACCGGCGCGGATTCTCCACGGATAGCGGTGCCCGGCCTGACTTGTGCTCGGTCTAACTTTTTAATGGAGAGAAATTTCATGCGCGTACCTGCTCTTGCGCTGGCTCTTTTGCTTGCCTGCTTTGCCCCTGTGGGGATTGCGCAGCAGACGGGCGAGGCTGTATCAGCTGAAACCGTCACTATCGATGCGCACGCGCCTACGACCCCACTGCCTCACTTCTGGGAGCAGATGTTCGGGTCCGGGCGCGCGAACCTTTCTCTGCGCGCAGACTACCGCGATGACCTGCGCACGGTGAAGAAGATCACGGACTTCAAGTATGTCCGCTTCCACGCGATTCTGGATGATGAGAATGGCGTGTACGACGAGGACGCGCAGGGCAATCCGGTCTACAACTTCTCCTATATTGACCAGATCTACGATGGGCTGCTTGCGAACGGCGTGCGACCTTATGTTGAGATCAGCTTTATGCCGAAGAAGCTGGCGGCGCGGCTGGATTATCACGCCTTCTGGTACAAGCAGATTGTTTCGCCTCCAGCGAGCTATGCAAAGTGGGACGCGCTGATGACCGCGTTTGCACAGCACCTTGTGGACCGCTACGGCATCGATGAGGTTTCCAAATGGTACTTCGAGGTCTGGAATGAGCCGAATATCGACTTCTGGACGGGAAGCCCCAAAGAAAAGACGTACTTTGAGCTTTACGACAACACTGCGCGCGCGTTGAAGGCGGTAAATCCGAGGATTCGCGTGGGTGGTCCGGCGACGGCGCAAGCGGCGTGGGTGGGTGATCTGATCGCGCATACGACGGAGAACCATGTTCCGCTGGACTTTGTTTCGTCGCACGCTTACGGCAACGATACTTCGCAGAATATCTTTGGCGATGACAGACCAATTGCACCGCACCAGATGGTTTGCGCGGCGGTGGACAAGGTCCACAAGCAGATTCTGGCTTCGGCGCGGCCGCACCTGCCGCTGATCTGGAGCGAATTTAATGCGACTTACTCGAATCAGTCGGAGATTACGGACTCGATTTACATGGGGCCGTGGCTCGCGGATACGATTCGCCAGTGCGACGGCAAGGTGGACTTGATGTCGTACTGGACCTTCTCGGACGTGTTTGAGGAACAGGGTGTTGTTAAAACCCCGTTCTACGGCGGCTATGGATTGATTGCCGAGGATGACATTCCCAAACCTGCGTTTAACGCTTTCGCCATGCTGCACGCGCTGGGCGATGAACGCATTGCAGAGCCAGAAGATGATGTGCTGGTGACGCGGCGCAAAGACGGATCGCTGGTTATGGCGGCATGGAACCTGGTGGAACCGGGCGCTACGGGGTCCGACAAAACCATTACGCTGACGCTGAAAAGCGTTGCGCCGGATGCGCGCGTAACGATTGAGCGCTCGGACGCACAGCATGGCGACACGCTGGCGGCGTGGGACCGGATGGGTAAGCCGCAGTATCCCTCACAGGCGCAGATTGCCGCGCTCAAAAAGGCTTCCCAGCCCGACGCGCCAGAGACTGGAAAACTGGATCATGGGCACCTGACACTTACGCTTCCCCCGATGGGTTTGGTAGTGGTTGAGATTCGGTAAGCAGACGGACGCGGATAAAATCCGCGTGGTTTGACTCGAGGCTGCAAATGCTGAAAAAGTTAAGGCCCCATGCCCGCGCAGAACATGCGCAGGCATGGGGCTCTTGAGTTATTGCCGCCTCTTCAGTGCTTTAAGAGGACGGATAGTCACCGTTCGGGACGAGGCGCGGTGGACCGAATGAAGAGAGGATTGAGCCGAATATGGAACCGAGGGCACCCGCGCCCGCGCCTCCCACACCCGTGGTGTAATAAGTGCTTGGGCAGGCTCCTATTGAGGAATCGTCCGAGTAGAAGTAGGGCGAACCCGCGCCCAAGCCCGGACTCGCCTGGTTGCCTGCCATCTGCTGCATGGAATAGCAGGGTGACGCGTACTTACCGGTATCGGTGGTGCAGCCCGTAGTTGGCGAGCCATACGCGATCGAATAGATGGTTGTGCCCGCAGCTTTAATGCTATTGGCGGCGGTTACTGATTGCTGGCACTCGTTTTCGTAAGAGCCCGTGGTGCCATAGACGCCCTTATTCGTTGCTGTTGACGCCATGTCGCTTTGGCTAGCTGTCGCTGCGCCATCACTGAGGATGATGATGTCATTGGACACATTGGTTATACCCTGCGCCGCTTCGGCGGCCTGCTGCGCGAGGAGTGCGGCCTGGGCCGCATAGAGCACGCCGGCGTAGTAGGTTCCGTAGCCGGTGCTCGTCGTTGATCCTTTTCCGCCTCCCCCGGAGGCACCCGGCCCGCCCATGCCGGCAGCGCAGCCACCACCGCCGGCTGCCTCCACAACTCCAGACGCGCTCGAACCTGTACCGTTCAGGTTGCTGAGACCTGGCTGAGGCTGTCCCGAAGTTACGTTCTGATAGTTGGTGAGAAAGCCTGTGACCTCGTAGGTTCCGCCTGTGCCCGGATTGTAGGATGTCCCCGTGGGAGATGGAGCCGTATACGGTGTGGTCTGAGGATTCGTATTGGCGGAGCAATCGGTGTCCGAGCTGTCCTGCGTTGAGCTGGACAGCTCGGGGAAGGAGAACAGGGCGACGCGATCTGCCGCGTACTCATAGTTGCCACTGGTGAGGCTTCCGCAGCCGTCGCTCAAACATGGACTCAGCCCTCCCAATAACTCCTGCAAGCCAGCAAGAGAGCACGTGAGCCTCGATGCGCCGCAGCTTGGATCCGTGTCTTTCATGGACCCGGTTGTGTCCACGATCACGACGATGTTTTGCGGATTTTCGCTCGGCGTGCCCATCAACCCAGTGGAGGTGGCATTGATGGTGACCCAGGACGTGCCGAAGATGCCCGCAAAATATGTTCTTACTTTTGCAGTCTGCGTGACCTGAATGGAGTTCACGTTCGATCCGTACCCGTTACTGATGCACGGAACGCCAGTTGCGACGCCACCTGAGAGGCAGCCCATCGTAACCACGGGATTCGCCTCCGAGACATTAAGAATGGGGTATACGTTCTTTTCACCGGCGGAGGAGCCGTATGCGTACGCATTGGCTTGCGCCAGAGCGGACGAGGTGCCCAACCCCTCCGCGCCAGCCATTGCTGCAGCATTGGTTGAGGTCACCAGTTCGTTGTGCGCGTAATACAGGTCGCCCACATCAATCACCATGGCGACCGCGCCGAAGAAGCCGATCATGAGGAGGGCCATCATGGGCAGAACTTGTCCGTTTTCGCTGCCAACGCGGCGACGCAAAGAACCTAGAAGATATAGAAGATTTGTCATTGGACCATCTCCGTAACCTGCGCGTGGAGATAGCAGCCGAATTTCGCACCGTAGACAGCCAGCGTGCAGGGGTAGGTGGCGATTACCTGAACAGAGCCCCCCTGGACCATTGTGGTGGAAGACGATGCACCGGGGCAGGATAATGCGCCTGCCGTGGGACCATAGGAGTTCGTGGTCGTGCCCGTCGTACCCATAAACGTCATCGTGTATTGGATGTTGGTTGGATTCAGGTAGGGCGCGGCGTTTTCAATCGCAGTAACGCCCGCTGCGCACGGGTCTGTATTTGTCTTGCTGCCTCTACTGACCGCAACAAGCTGCGCGCCGCTGGCGGTAGCATTGGTTAATTCGAGATAGTTGTTGAGGGCGATTCCGAAGCTGAAGGTGCCTGTGGTGAGAAGCAGAAACATAGGCAGAACCAGCGCGAACTCGACGAGGGCCGAGCCTCGTTCACCCCTGACACGAATGCCGATTCGCCGAAGGCGTGATTTGGCATTCCTGCGTAGACCAAGAAGCAGAGAAGTAGAAGTCAATTCGTACATGTGGTATCTCGCTATATAGGCAGGAACTACATGGGGGAAATATGTGTTCGGGCCTATGGGTACTAAAAACTACTGAAACACCGGGGGAGGATCATTAGTTTCCCCCGGAATCAGGCCTATGTCAAGCATTAGTTATGCACCGATTTCGGGTCGCAGGTGCACTTTTTCTGGTGCGATTCTGCCTTTGACCGCCTTTTGCCCGCTGCGCAAACGCGGAAACTTGTGCCAATTCGTTGATTAAAGGCAGCTTAGAAGGGCGACTGGCGACCAAATGGCAAGCAAGAGGCCATCCCGTTTGAGATCAGCTCCGAAACACGATCTTCCCTTCGCTGATCGTTATGTGGACTTTGCCCTGAAGGGTCCAGCCATCGAAGGGGGTGTTTTTGGACTTTGACCTGGATGCCGCGGCCTGAAAAACCCACTTTTTGTTGGGGTCAAAGAGGACTACGTCGGCGGCTGATCCTACAGCTAAGGTCCCACGGCCTTTGAGTCCAAGGACGCTGGCCGGCTGCGTGGTGAGGAGCGCGATGACGCGGTTGAGAGGCATCCTGTGTTTTACGTGCAGGATAGCGATGGCGAGGCCCAGCGCAGATTCAAGGCCGGTGATGCCATTGGGAGCGCGGTCGAACTCCTGCTCTTTCTCGTGCGCGGCGTGCGGGGCGTGGTCGGTCGCGATGGCATCGACGGAGCCGTCAAGGATGCCTTCGATCATGGCTTCGCGATCCGCTTCTGCGCGGAGAGGCGGGTTCATTTTGGCTTGAGTGCTGTAGTTGCCGACGGCCTCCTCGTTGAGGACGAAGTGGTGGGGAGCCACTTCGCAGGTGACATGGAGTCCATTGCGGCGGCCCTTGCGAACGGCGTCGAGCGCGGCCCGGGTGGAGAGATGGGCGACGTGGAGGTGAGCGCGGACGTCTTTGATCTCGGCCAGCAGGCGCAGATCGCGTTCTACGAGCCCGGACTCGGCTTCGATCGGCATGCCGCGCAGACCGAGGCGAAAGGCCACGGGGCCAGCGTTCATGGAGCAGCCTCCGGTGAGACGCGTGTCCTCGGCGTGTTGAATGACGGGCAGGCCGTTGCGAGCTGCGGCAACAAGAGCTTCGCGCATGATGCGGTCGCCGAGGATAGGCTTGCCATCGTCGGTGACGGCAACGACTCCGGCGGCGCGGAGCGAGCCGTATTCGGTGAGGGCTTCGCCCATCGACCCGCGTGTGGCGGCCCCGATGGGGAAGACGCGGATGGCGGCGTTGCGCTCAGGAGCGAGCATCCAGCGCGTGATCTCGGGTGAGTCGTTAACGGGAATGGTGTTGGGCATGGCGCAGACGGAGGTAAATCCGCCTGCTGCTGCGGCGGCGGTGCCGGTAGCGATGGTCTCCTTGTATCCCTGACCGGGTTCGCGGAGGTGAACGTGGATGTCGACAAGCCCGGGAGCGACGACGAGACCTTTGGCGTCGAGAACTTCTGCGCCGGGATGCTTGATTTTGCCCGGCTTGTCGATGGCGTCGACTTTCCCGTCTACGAGTAGCAGATCGCGCGGCGCGTCGATAGCGCTGGCGGGATCGATGAGGTGTCCGTTGCGGATGAGGATGGGTTTCATCGGGGCTTCTTTTCTTTTGAGATGCCGGCGGGACGGGCGAGCGCTCGATGGATCAAGGCCATGCGGATGGCGACTCCATTGCGGACCTGCTCTTCAATGACGGACTGCGGGCCGTCGGCGACTTCGCTGGTGATTTCGAGGCCGCGGATCATGGGGCCGGGATGCATGATGACAGCTTTGGGCGCATGCGCGGCGATGCGATCGGCATTGGCCTGATAGCGGGCCTTGTACTCTTCGAGGTCCAGGGCGAGTCCAGCGAGACGCTCGGCCTGGATGCGCAGCATCATGACGACCTGCGATTGCTTTAACGCGTGGTTGAAGTCGCGCTCGATTTCAATGCCCAGGCCCATGCGCGCGGCGGTTTCGGGCAAAAGCGGTGTTGGGCCGCATAGAATGACGCGCGCGCCAAGGCGCGGCAGCAGCAGCGCGTTGGAGCGTGCAACGCGGCTGTGAAAAATGTCTCCGCAAATGGTGATGGTGACGCCCTTGAGGGCGTTTGGCGTGATGGAGCCGGTTTTTTTGAGGCAGTTGAGGATGGTACGAAGATCGAGCAGTGCCTGGGAGGGATGCTCGTGCATGCCGTCTCCCGCATTGAGGACCGGCAGGCCGGTGGTTTCGGCGAGCAGCCAGGGCGCACCGGAGTAGGGGCTGCGCAGGATGATGCACTCGGCTCCGAGGGCGCGGAGGGTAAGGCCCGTGTCCTTGAGGGATTCTCCTTTTTCGATGCTGGAAGACTTGTCGCTGACGAGGGTGGTGTCAGCCCCCATCGCTTTTGCAGCAATTTCGAAAGAAGTGCGGGTACGCGTGCTCGATTCATAAAAGAGCAGCGAGACGCGGCGTTTGAAGAGGCGTTGATTGCGTCGCGCTGCAGGCTCTTTTTCAAGCTGGTCGGCGAGCTTGAGAATTTGCTGGACGTCTTCCAGGGAAAGCTGGGTAACGGAAAGCAGCGATGCGGGATGGATGGCGGGTTTGGCGGATGGCGGCGCGGCTGCTTTTTGTCTGGGCGCGGTTGGAGCTTTTTTCTTTGCGGGCATGGCTTGCTTTAACGTGAGCCTGTTTGTGCTGCGAGATAAAAGTTTAGTCAATGCGCTCAACGAGGAAGACCTGCTCGTCGTTGTCGACTTCGCGGAGCTTGACCTCGATGATCTCGCGGTCGGTGGTCTGGATGGTGCGGCCTACGAATGTGGCTTCCAGCGGCAGCTCGCGGTGGCCGCGATCGATGAGCACGAGGAGTTGGACGCGTTTGGGACGTCCGTGGTCGAAGAGAGCGTCGAGCGCGGCGCGAGTGGTGCGGCCAGTGTAGAGCACGTCATCGACGAGGATAATGTTGCGTCCAGCGATATCAAAACCAAGCGCTCCGGGATGGACGATGGGACGCACGCCATCGGTTGAAAGATCGTCGCGGTAGAAGCTGATGTCGAGAACTCCGGTATCGATGGGGTGTTTTTCGATTTTGGAGATGAGCGCGGCGAGGCGCTCGGCCAGGGGCACGCCGCGACGGCGGATGCCTACGAGGCCGATGTTGTTGGCTCCATCGTTCTTCTCAATGATCTCGTGCGCGAGACGAACAAGGGTGCGCTCAATTTCAGAGGCCGACATGATGCGGCCTTTTTCGCGCAGCTGAGGTGCGGAATGGCTTTCGGACATAATTTGTGGCTCTTGCCGATGATACGAGGGTGCTGGCCACGCGGGCAAGGACTGGCCGTCCAGGCCCGCGCGCTTGCGCCCCAGGATATACGCTGAGGGCGCAGATCAAACGCTAAAGTCAACCTGGAAAGTGTTTTTGGATCTATCGCGCGCTGTGTTGTGGAGCTTTTGCGGTCAGGCGTGCGCCTAAGGCTCCTCCGGCGGCGGCGAACAGGAGCATGGAGATGGCGAGTCCGGCGGCGTTGATGAGGACCATGGCAGCAGCTCCGTCGGGGGTGACCCAGAAGTGCACAAAGCCGGGGAGGGCCGAGGCAGCGTCGGGGTTGGAGCGCGTGAGCTGATCGGTGAGCTGCTGGCCGAGGTCGTAGTAGCGCTGGCTCAGCATAGATCCGTGATGGAGGGCGTACCGCTCGACGAGCAGGCTGATGCCGTCGACAGCTGTGGCAATGGCCGCGGCGAAGAGGCCGAACAACAAGCCGATGCGCCATCCCATGCGCCCGTTGGGGAGGGTGCCGGTGCGGCGGCGATAGAAAGAAATGACCGCCACGCCGCCGGCGATGACCCAGAGGGCTTCCAGGCCGAGGAGCGAAGAAAGCACTCCGGCTGGAACGGCGACGAGGGCTGCGGTGAGAATGGCATCGTGCCAGGAAATAGCATTCGGATTGCGCGGGGTAAAGCGCTGTGCGGGCAGAACATTTGGAGATGAGACAGGCTCGTCCGGAGCTTCGTAGCGCAGCTGCGGCGCTCCGCATTGCGGACAGAAGGGATCGGACTCACTGAGTGCCGCGCCACAACGATGGCAAACCTGCTCCATACTTTGACCCTATCGTAGTGAGGGATGGAGCGCAATGGACTCGCCGTCAAGGCAACTGCTTCGTGTGGCTACTTCGCTGAGTGCCGTCGCCTCTGGCCTGAAAACCGGTGGGTCACGATACACTAACCTTCGCATGAGCACGAAACTTGTTTTTCTTTTTCCTGGGCAGGGTTCGCAGTCGGTGGGCATGGGACGCGAACTTGCTGAGAAATATCCAATCGCAAAACAGACGTTCGAAGAGGCTGATGACGCGCTGGGGTTTGCGCTGTCGCGGCTTTGCTTTGAGGGGCCGGAAGAGCAGTTGAAGCTGACGGAGTTCACGCAGCCGGCAATTTTTGCGGTGTCGGTTGCGGCGCAGCGCGTGTTGGCGGTGAAAGGGATTGCTCCGGATTATGTTGCGGGGCACTCGCTGGGGGAATACTCGGCTGACGTGGCTGCTGGAGTTCTTTCTTTTGCCGATGCCGTAAAAGCCGTTCGCAGCCGGGGGCAATTTATGCAGGAGGCGGTTCCGGCGGGCGAGGGTGCGATGGCGGCAGTGCTGGGGTTGAGTTCGGAAGACGCGGCGAAGGCCTGCGCGGATGCAGCCGCGGAGACGGGCGGCATGGTGTCGGCGGCGAACTTCAACTCTCCGGAGCAGACGGTGATCTCAGGTGCTGCAGCAGCGGTCGAGCGTGCGGGGGTTCTGGCAAAAGAGCGCGGAGCGAAGCGGGTGGTTGCGCTTCCGGTGAGCGCTCCGTTCCATTGCGCGCTGATGCAGCCGGCTCAGGACAGGCTGGCGGAGCTACTGCGCGGACTGACTTTTTCCGACGCGCGGGTTCCAGTGGCAGTGAATGTGGATGCGGCCCTGATGACGGGCTCCGAGGCGTTGAGGGACGCGCTGGTGCGGCAGGTAACGGGCCCGGTACGTTGGGTGGAGTCCATGCGCCTGTTAATTCGACAGGGGCCGGCACAGTTTATTGAGGTTGGCCCAGGCAAGGTGCTGTGCGGACTGACGCGGCAGATTGACCGGACGCAGCACTGTGTACCCGTGAGTGAGGCTTTGCGCGACGGGTTTACTTTCCACCATGCGCAGTGAGGTTGACCTCGATATTGCCGCGTGTGGCGTTGGAATAGGGGCAGGTACGATGCGCCAGAGCCACGAGCTTTTCCGCAGCAGCCTGATCCATTTCCGGCAATGTGACGTCGAGATCAACCTTAATCGTGAATCCTTCTCCCTGGCCAGGATCGTAGGGGCCGAGAGAGACTTTTGATTTCACCGTAATGGTTCCGGTTTTGATTTTTTGCTGCTGAGCATTGTATTCAACGGCTCCGCCGAAACAGGCTGCATATCCGGCTCCGAAGAGCTGCTCAGGGTTGGTGGCACCACCGGAGCCACCCATTTCCACGGGGCGGGCAAGATCGATATCGAGCAGGCGGTCGGAACTGGTGGCGTGCCCGTGGCGTGCCCCTACAGCGGTGACTTCAGCGGTATACATGACCTTCATTCGAGTTCTCTCCGTCGTTATTCGGTGCGTAGAGCCTGCATAGGATCCAGACGCGAGGCACGCCATGCGGGGATGAGGCATGCCAACGCCGCAACCACCAATAGCACGCATGTTACCAGCACAAAGGCAGTAGGGTCGAGCGGCTGAGTTCCGTAAAGCTGCGAGCGGATGAGCTGGGTTGCGGCGGCGCTGGCAATGAGTCCGAGAACGAGGCCGATGAGGGCAGGTTTCATGCCGTCCATCAACATGAGTCGCATCACCTGCGGCCGCTGCGCGCCGAGCGCGATGCGGATGCCGATTTCGCCCTGGCGCTGCGTGGCGATGTAGGAGAGCACTCCAAAGAGGCCGACGGCCGCGAGCACCAGCGAGATGATGGCAAAGATCGTCAGCAGGGTCGCGTCAAAGCTGGCAGAGATTGTGGATTTGCCGATGACTTCGTCCAGAGAGAGGACTTCAGCAACGGCGAGGTTGGGATCAATCTGCGCGATGGTTTTCTGCACCGACAGCGCGAAGTTTGACGGATTGGAAGAGGTGCGGATGGCGAGCATGAGGTCGTTCCTCAGCCCGCCATAGAGCGGATAGTAGATGGTAGGACGCGGCGGCTCATTGGCTGCACGGCGCACGTCGCCCACAACGCCCACAATCTCATTGCCTGCGGTCTGTTCGCCTGCTTGTCCGCTGTTATTTGCATCAACGACATGCTTGCCGAGGGGGTCGCGCCCCTGCATGATCTGGCGCACGAATGACTCGCTGACAATGGCGTACTGATTGCGGTTCAGCCGCTCATCTTCTGAAAAATAGCGACCTTTGAGCAGAGAAATCTGCATGGCTCGGAAGTATCCGGGATCGACCCAGCGCACATCCGCGTCCAGCCATTTTCCCTGCGCGAGAGGCGGATCTTCGTGAATGGTAATTGCATCGTCCTCCCCCTGGTCCTGTCCTGGAAGCACCGTATTCAATGCAGCTGCTCGGATGCCAGGCAGGGCGCGCACCCGCTCCAGCAACTGCTCGTAAAAAACAACCTTTCTTGCGTCCTCTTTCCACTGGTCGCCGTACCTGGCTTCCGGCAGGTTGATGTTCATAGTCAGAACATTGCGGGTAGGAATGCCGATATCGACTGCTCGAAGCCGCTGATAGCTCCGCAGAAGCAGGCCCGCACCTATGAGCAACACAACCGTCAGCGCCACCTCTGCCGCAAGCAGCACACGGCGCAGTCTCACGCTGCTGTGGCTGGCACTCGCGGAGCGGGAAGATTCCTGCAACGTGTGAAGCACCTGCCGCTCACTGTCGCTGAGGGCGGGCACGAGTCCCGCACCGACGCCGCAGACAACAGCAAGGCCGACGGAAAACCCAATCGCGATGGCGTCGAGATGAATCGATTCGACTCGCGGCAGGTCGGGTCGCAGATGTACGAGCCAATTGAGCGCGATCTGGGCAAAGCCGATGCCAAAAGCGCCTCCGACGAGCGCAAGGAGCACGCTTTCCGTCACACGCTCACGCATGAGCCTCGCGCGACCTCCGCCCAGCGCGGTGCGAATGGCCAGCTCTTTACGGCGCGAAGCCGAGCGCGCCACGAGCAAGTTTGCAATATTGAGGCAGGCGATCAACAACAGGCATCCGGTGGCTGCGAAGAGCATGTACAGCGGCATTTTTACATCGTAGGTTTCCGCGTTAAGAAGCGGGCGCAGGTTCGCCGCATTAAACACGGGACCATTGGGAAATTGCTTGCGTTCCTGCGCGGAAATGCTGCTCAGGTCCGCCTGCGCCGCTGCCAATGTCACTCCCGGCTTCAGTTTGCCGATCACATTGAAGTTGTGCGAGTCGTGCGACTCCATCACCTGTGGCGACGCCTCCGGAAAGACGGGCGTCCATAGCTGAACTCTCGGATTGGGGTAGGTGAACCACGCGGGAAGAATTCCGATGACGGTGAAAGGTTTGGCATCGAGCAGAATCGTGCGGCCAATGATCCCTGGATCGCCGCCGTAGCGCCGCTTCCAGAAGCCCCATGTCAGCACGGTGGTTTCCGTGCCCCCCCAGCGGTCGTCGGTAGCAGTGAACAGCCTGCCATAAGCCGGATGCACGCCAAGCAACGGCAGCGCAGCCCATGAGCTGGCCTCTGTTTCGATGCGCTCGGGCAACTGCCCATTGCTGGACGAAAGGTCGTGTTCGTCGTCGTCGATGAGAGCGAGTTGCTGAAAGGTTCGGTTGTTCTGCTGCCAGCTCCGGAATGTGCCTCCGGCAACGATATTGTCACGATATTTCAGGATGGTGTCGGCCTCGTAGGCCCTTACCAACCGGGCTACATTCGGCAGAGGCAATGGATTCATCAGCACAGAATGCACCACGGTGAACATGGCGATGGTTGCGCCGGCGCCGAGCGCCATGACCAGAATGACGATCAGCGAAAATCCAGGCGCGCGCGCGAGTGTGCGAATTCCGTAGCGAAGATCGCGAATGAGGGATTCCATAGAACTCCAGCTCCAGTTCTCTCTTGCCTGTTCGCGCAAGAGCGTGGGATTGCCAAAGGCGCGCAGGGCGGCGTAGCGGGCCTCTTCAGGGGACATTCCAGCGGCGATGTTCTCGGCGGTCTGCTGCTCAATGTGAAATTCCAGCCCGGCGCTGAGACGCTGGGCTTCGCGACTTCGACGGAAGAGCATCTGGAACCGTATCCGGATTTTTTCGAGAAAGCGCATAAAAAGAATGGCTCAAAAACACATACGTTTCAGGACTCACGCGGTTTTAACGACAAGATTGACAGCATCAGACAGGCGCTTCCAGTTAGCGGCTTCGGCTTCAAGCTGTTTGCGGCCAGCGGCGGTGAGCGAATAGAACTTGGCCTCGCGTCCGGTTTCGCTCTCGGCCCATTTAGCGCGTATCCAGCCCTGCTGCTCCAGGCGGTGCAGCGCGGGGTAAAGTGATCCCTGCTGAACCTGAAGGACATCTCCTGAAAGCTGCTCGATGCGCTTGGCGATGGCCCAGCCGTGTTTCGGTTCAAGCGCAATGGTTTTGAGAATGAGCAGGTCGAGGGTCCCCTGCACCAGGTCGTTTGGTTTTCCCATACTATGACTATCTACACTACAGTATTGTAGATAGTCAACACCACGAATTTGGTTGCCCGGGTTTTGGTTGATGCTACGTATGGGCGAACTGTCCG
>JBARHV010000093.1:0-11931 GCA_049799415.1 Silvibacterium sp. | reverse complement strand
CGCTGATGCTGGGCGTTTCACTGGTCTCCGCCGATAACTGGATTATTAATTTTTTTGCTTCCCATACGGGCGGTGCGGTCTCGCTGCTGACCTATGCCAAGCAGGTGTTTAACGTTCCGGTGGCGCTGGGGCAGGCAGCGGGCGCGGCTTCACTGCCGTTTCTGGCTTCGCTCTACGGCAAGGCGGACCGCACTCCATTTTCGCGGGCGGTGAATGCTTCAGTGTCCAAGATTCTGGCGTTTTCAATCCTGCTGACCGGCTTCCTGATTGCGATGGCGCTGCCTTCGGTCGATGTGGTGCTGCGCGGCGGGGCGTTCCACCGGGCGGACTCGGGAACCATGGCGGTTTACTTTGCCGTCTTCTCCCTTTCGCTGTGCCTGTGGTCGGCGCAGGCGATCTATGCGCGGGCGTTTTACGCGGCGGGCAATACGCTGACTCCGATGATTGCCGGGACGATCGTTACGGTCCTCTCGGTGCCGATCTACTGGTCGCTCTACAAATCCATTGGCCCGGCAGGGCTGGCGATTGCGTCGGATGTGGGCATCCTGATCCAGACGCTGACGCTGGCGGTGCTGTTGCACCGGCGGCGGATGGTTTCGCTGCGGGGGCTCGAGTATCCGGAGCTGCTGCGCTCGGTGCTGGCCGCCGGGGTGGTGTATGTGGCGCTGGCGGCGCTGGTCCACTTTGCGCACACTACCAGCCGGTTGCGCGAGTTGGGGCTGCTGTTGATTGCGACGGTACTGTGGTTCGGGATCTCGGCGCTGATCCTGAAGGTCACAGGATCGGCTTTGCCAGAGCAGTTGCTGGGGCGGTTTGGGGCGCGGAAGCCGGCTTGAGCTGTTTCTGCTGGTTCTCCAAAAAAATGTGCATCTAATAGATATAAAGCCGTTTATCGTCTTATCTGACCCATATCTAAATAGATATTGCGTAGCCTGTGGCTGGTAATGCTTTTGTTGGCTTTATAGTCGCTGGCTGGATGAGCTGACTTCGGGATCTTTGACCTATAACTCCTGAACCCCACCTTCATTTTTTTGCTATCTAATAGATTCCAAAAGGTTCGCTCTTTTTGGCATGCGCTAAGTAGTACATTTCGCTTGACTTACCGTATGTAATGGCACCCAAACGACTTATTGATTCGCCCATCTCTGCGGCAAATCAATACTTGCCTCTTCTGCTTTTTTTATCCCCTATTTCTATTCTAGCTGTTTGCGGGAATTGACCTGCATGCAGAACGGTGGCATTTACTGCTTAGAATCAACTGTTTGCGATTTTGGGGGCTTGACAGGATGGCCCGGCGGACGAGGAAGCGTCCGCCGGGCGATTGCAGCTTGGCTGCTCAGGGTTGGGGAATGTTCTTCTCGGTGGTGAAGGGCGAGGCGGGTAGTCCGGCTGCGTTGAAGAGGTTGACGGTGGGGTAGTTGGCCCAGCCATAGCGGACGTATTGGGGGTTGGACACCTGGGGGCTGGAGACGAGGACGGTTTCTCCATCTATACGGGCGGTGGCGGGGACGAAGTTGTGGTCTTCGCCGGCGATCTCGAATCCGGTGAGTGGGCCTCCGCCTTTGGCAACGAGTCCGCTGGCGGCGTGATCGAACCAGAGCTGAAGCTCGCTGCCGTCTACTGTGGTCTGACGGTAGGCGGGGCCGGAGTATTCGACCGGCTCGCCGTAGGCGAGGGCGCGCGCGGCGAGGGCGAGGCGATGGCCTACGTCCTGCTTGTCGGCGGGGTGAACGTTGGTGGGATTGCCGATGTCGATGGTGACGGCCATGGCGGTGTTGGCGAGGGACAGGGTGCGGCGCTGGGCTTCACGCACGACGGCCCAGTCCTCGGCGGGGACTGAGGTGTAGGCGGAGATCTGCACGAAAAGAAAGGGAAAATCGCCTTGCTGCCACTGCCTGCGCCAGTCGTTGATGAGCGCGGGGAAGATGCGCTGGTACATGGCGGCGCGCTCGACGGCGCTGTTGGTTTCGCCCTGATACCAGATGACGCCTTTGATGGGATAGTTGACGGCCGGAGCAATCATTCCGTTGTAGAGCCAGGACGGAGACCAGGAGTCGAGATCGGGATGCCAGGGATGATCGGGCCTGGGCTTTCCGGCGGCGAGGGCGGCGGCATCCTCGCGTTTTTCCTGCGCGATGAGGCGCGGGAAGTCCACATAATCGTCGGAGATGTGGGCCCATTCGGAGAAGACGGGCATGAGCGAGGCATCGGCGCCGAGCGAGTCCATGCTGACCCAGGCCTCGGCTGGCGTTCCGCCCCAGCTGGAGTCAATGAGGCCGACGGTGACGTGCTCGCGGCGGGCGATTTCGCGGCCGAAGAAGTAGGCGGCGGCAGAGAAGCTGGCTGCGGTTTCCGGCGTGCAGAGGGTCCAGGACGCGGACTGGTTGCGCTGCGGATAGGGCGCGGCCTTGTCGGGAATGTGCAGGAGGCGCAGCTCAGGCTGCGTGGCGTTGCGAATCTCCTCGTCTCCGTTGGTGACGACGGCAGAGCCGGGGAAGCCCATGAGCGGGAGCTGCATGTTGGACTGGCCGGAAGCAAACCAGACGTCGCCGATCATGACGTCGTCGAGGACGACGCGGTTGGTTCCGGCGATGGTGACCTGATAGGGGCCACCGGCCGGCTCGGGCGGAAGGTAGAGGCTCCAGAGGCCGAGGCCGTCGGCTTTCGCAGACGCAGTGCTGCTGTGCAACGTGGCGGTGACCTGCTCGCCGGGGTCGGCCCATCCCCACAGATGAATGGGACGGTTGCGCTGGAGAACCATGTGGCTCGAGAGGATGTTGGGCACGGTGACTTCGGCTTGTGTGCTGGTGGCGATGAATAGAAAAGCGAGGGCGGGCAGCAGAGCAAAAGCGATTTTTTTCATGTCGGTTCAGGAAGATGCTTTGTACGCGGAATTATTGTACGACTGTGTTTGCGGCTGTATAGACTTTGCACCCAAAGCAAAAGGCTTCGGGTTGCCCCGAAGCCTTTCTGGTTTCCAACTGGATGGGGTTATGCGTGGGCTGCGGTGACGGCGGTCTTCACGGTGTCTGTAGAGGCTACCGAATTTCCTGACTTGGCTTCATTTGCGGGTTTGGCTTCGTTACCGGGTTTGCGGATGTCGATGCCGCCCTTGAAGAAGGCGCCGTCTTCGATGGAGATGCGCTGCGCGGTGACGTCGCCGGTGAGCGAGCCCTCGCTGCGAATGTCGACGCGGTCACTGGCGGTCATGTTGCCGCGCACTTTGCCGAGCACGACGATCTCGCGTGCGGTGATGTTGGCGGCTACGTGTCCATTGCGGCCCACGGTAACGCGGTTGCCGGGCAGGTTGATGGCGCCTTCGACCTTGCCGTCGATGTAGAGCGACTCGGAGCCGGTGACTTCGCCCTTGACTACGAGGCTTTTGCCGATGGTCGCCTGATCGCCGGAAGATGCGGGTTGCGCGCTGGGTGTAGAGGCGCGCGCGGCCGGTTCGTAACTGGTGGCAGGGGCCTGGGGAGCCGCGGGACGGGTTGGTTCAGGGCTTGGCGTCTGCGGGGAGCTTCCTTGCTGATTGGGTTTCCACATTTCGGTAATACTTCCTCTCTCTTCTTTGGCTCGCCCGGAGCGGTGGCTATCCATCGCCGGAACGAGTTCTAACGTCAATCCCTCTTTGACCGGGCCGTCGCAGACCCTCAGCTAATCCGCGCAATCGGCGCTGTGCTTCGATCTTATACACCCTTGCTGCAAAAATGCACGTCCGGCGACGAATCTTTTCGTATTGGCTAATCTCATCAGTCACATGGACTGGCCGTCCAGGCAATCGCGCTTCGCGCCATCCTGTCGCTACCCCTGTGCGGCCCTCCCGTTGGTCGGGTATCCGGGGGACCACCAAAACTGCTCATGTTTCAGAAATATCCTTCCTGTCCCACAAGATGGCTGTGCGATACAGTCACCTGTGCCATCAGTCCGCTATCTTAAGAGCTGTGACGGATCGGGAGCTTCTTCGCCATATCGAGCGCAGCGCCGGACAACGGGCTGGATACAAGCAACTGGTGCGCGAGTTTTCGCTGGGCGGCGGGCGCGAACGGCGCTTGCTGCTGGAGCATCTGGCGCGGCTGACGGCGGCCGGGCACCTGGTAAAGGCGGACCGCGACCACTGGGCGATTGCGAAGGCCGCCACTTCACGCGACAACCTGGTGGCGGGGAGGCTGGATCTGCATCGCGACGGGTTTGGGTTTGTGCGTCCGAATGAGAGGCAGCGCGGCGGAGACGACGACATTTTTATTCCGCCGAACGAGATCCATGGAGCGATGCAGGGGGATCAGGTGCTGGTGGAGCTGGCTCCGCCGCGCGGCGATGGCAGGAAGCTGGGGCGCGTGGCACGGGTACTTACGCGGCGCAATCCTACGGTGGTGGGGATGTTCCATTATGCGCGTGGCGGGCGCGGGCAGTTTGGGAACTATGTGACTCCGTTTGATGAGCGGATGACGCAACCGGTGGTGATTCCGGAGGGTGCGGAGATTCCGGAGACGGCGTCGAAGCCGCATCGGGTGCTGGGGGAAGAGGCTGCGGCGGCAATACGTAACTATGACAGTGACAATTTAGAAGGGCTGGTCGTGGATGTTGAGATTACCGACTGGCCCACGCTTTCGCGTCCAGCGCGGGGACGTGTGACAGAGGTACTGGGCCACGAGGACAACTTCGGCATTGATGTGGAGATGGTGATTCGCAAGCACCATCTGCCGCGAATTTTTCCGGACGACGTGCTCAAAGAGGCGCGAGCGGTAGCGCATCTGGATGCGAAGGAGGTTGCGGCGCGGCGCGACTTCCGCGATCTGCCGATTGTGACTATTGATGGCGAGACGGCGCGCGACTTTGATGACGCGGTGCTGGTGGAACATGACGCGGAGACGGGCGGATGGCGGTTGCAGGTGCATATTGCGGATGTGGCGCAGTATGTACGGCCGGGGACGGCGCTGGACCTGGAGGCTCGGCTGCGCGGGAACTCGGTTTATTTCCCGGACCGCGCGATTCCGATGCTGCCGCAGGAGCTTTCGACGGATATTTGCAGTTTGAAGCCGAATGAAGACCGGCTGGTGCTGTCGTGCCTGATGGAGATTGATGCGAGCGGCAACGTGATCGGCTATGAGGTGACGGAGGGGGTGATTCGGTCGGCGCGGCGGATGACGTATACGCAGGTTCACCGGATTCTGGATGGCGATGCGGAGGCGCGGACGCAGTTTGCGGAGCTGGTTCCGGCGTTTGAGCGAATGAAGGAGCTGGCGGAGATTCTGAACCGGAAGCGGGACCGGCGCGGGTCGATTGATTTCGATTTGCCGGAGCCATTGATTGAGTTCGACGAGTTTGGCGCGATGAAGTCGGTCACGCGGTCGGAGCGGAACTGGGCGCACCGGCTGATTGAGGAGTTCATGCTGGCGGCGAATGAGTCGGTCGCGGCGTGGATTGAGGGCCTGGGCGTGCCGTCGCTGTATCGCATTCACGAAAAACCGGAGCCGCGGCGGGTGGTGGAGTTTGAGGAGACGGCGGCAGGGTTTGGATATTCGCTGGGCATTGGGAATTTGCCAGTGCGCAAGTTCCAGATGCGGGGGGAACGGCGTGAGATGCATGGGCGCGGACGGAATCCTCGGCTGCATGAAGTTCCGGAGGACATAGCGGTGACGCCGCGGATGTATCAGAAGCTGACAGCGAAGATTGCGGGCAAGCCGGAGGAGCGGATTCTGGCGTTCTTGATGCTGCGGTCGCTGCGGCAGGCGCGTTACTGCGAAAAGAATGAAGGCCACTTTGCACTGGCCACGGAGCACTACACGCACTTTACTTCGCCGATCCGGCGGTATCCGGATTTGATCGTGCATCGCATCGCGAAGGAGTTGCTCAGGGTACAGGGGGCTGTTCAAGATTCTGGGCACAGGGACCGGGATTCTTTGCCGGAAGTTATTCCTGAAGCCGAACTGGCTTTGATCGCTACGGAGTCGAGCGAGAATGAGCGTCGCGCGGCGGATGCGGAACGGGAGCTGGTGGAGTGGAAGAAGCTGAAGTTCATGCGCGATCGCGTGGGCGAGGACTTCGACGCGATGATATTGAGCGCGACGAAGTATGGGCTGTTTGTGGAGCTGCAGGACCTTTTTGTGGAGGGGCTGGTTCCGCTGCAGAGTCTGGGTGCGCTGGATAACGACTATTACACCTACAGGGAAAACACGCGGCAGATCCTAGGCGAACGCTGGGGACGGAAGTTTGTGATTGGGCAGCGGGTGCGGGTGGTGCTGGATCGCGTGGATGCGGTACAGAAGCGGCTGCAGTTCTCGATTCTGGAGGATGGCTCGGATGCTGTGGCTTTGGGTGAGCGTGCGGCGCGGCCCAAGGCTGGCAAGGGGACGAAGAAGGGTCGCGGCGGGGCGGTTCCCGCGTTCGCGGCAAACGTGGCACAGCCGGCGGGCAAGAAGAAAGGTCGCGGTAAAAAGGGCAAGCCGAGCATGCAGCGGCAGGGCGGGAAGCCGCATCCGTTCCCTAAGAAGGCGAAGAAAACGAAGCGCCGCAAGTGAGACGATTTGCAACCTGACGACGAGTGCGAATTCTTTGAGCGAGATCTAAACTACCTAAGGTATGGCTATTGTGATCGCTTCCGGTTCTTTGAGCGACGAAGATTTTCTCGCGGCTTTCAACAGCTGTACGCTGCCGCTTTCATCCTTCCGGCATGGCGATCATTTGCGGCTGGCGTGGCTTTCTCTGCATCAAAGGCCGTTTGCCGAAGCATTGGAAATTGTTCGGAGCGGAATCCAACGATATGCGGCCCATCACGGGGCGTTGCATATCTATCATGAAACCATAACAACGGCCTGGGTAAAGCTGTTGGCGACGCATCATGAAGCCAGTTTTGCGGAGTTCCTCGAAGAAAACCAACCCCGTTTACATCTGGGTCTGTTGCATCGGTTTTGGAGTCCGGACGCGCTCAATAGCGAAACGGCAAGGCGGGTTTGGCTGCCTCCGGACAGGGCAGTGCTCCCGAACTGAACGCTGTATTTGGTCCTGATCGCTCGACCACTATTTGCGTATACTCATGGGTTCACTTATGGCTCACTCACCGATTCTCATTGTTCACGGCGGCGCCTGGGCGATTCCTGACGACATGCAGGAGGCCCATGAGCAGGGTGTGTTTGACGCGCTGCAGACGGGCTATTCGCTGCTGGAGCGCGGAGCTTCGGCTGTGGATGCGGTGGAAGCCGCTGTCTCGCGGATGGAAGACGATGCGACGTTTGACGCAGGGCGCGGGAGTTTTCTTACCCGCGACGGGCGCGTGCAGCTGGACGCTCTGCTGATGGATGGCTCGACACTGCGCGCCGGTGGCGTGGCGTGCGTGGAGCGGCTCAGGAATCCGATTCAGGCGGCGCGGCTGGTGCTGGAGAAAAGTCCGCATATTTATTTTGTGGGCGCGGGTGCAGAGGAGTTTGCGCAGTCGCAGGGAATGAAGCTGATTGACAACGCAGAGCTGGTGCTGGACCGCGAGCGCGAGCGGCTGGCGGCGGCGCAGGCGAAGGAGCGTGCTGGATTGCCGGACCTGACCTTTGCTGGAGATGACAAGTCTCCGGAGACGGCAGCGGATTTCGATTCACATGACACCTTTGACTCGCACGACACGGTCGGCGCGGTTGCGCTCGATGCCGAGGGGCGGATTGCGGCGGGGACGTCGACGGGCGGGACGCTGAACAAGGCTCCGGGACGCGTGGGGGACTCATCACTGATTGGCTGCGGGTGCTATGCGGACAATGCGAGCGCGGCGGTTTCGCTGACGGGATGGGGCGAGCCGATGATGAAGCTTGTTCTGGGCAAGTGGGCGGCGGACCGCGTGCAACAGGGCGGATCGCCGGAACAGGTTGCGCCAGAGGCGATCGCGTACCTTTACAAACGGCTGGGCGGACATGGCGGCATTATTCTGCTGGGGCCGGACGGGCGCTACGGCATTGCGCACAATACGCCGCGGATGGCGTGGGGCGTATGCACGAGCGAGGGTCCGCGAACTGGACTGGCCGTCCAGGCATAGCGCGGCTTCGCCGCCACTCCCGTGCAAACCTTTGGTTGTCCTCCCTTTGGTCGGGTCGATGTCTTGTTGCCGGGGACGGAATGCGTGTTTCCCAGCTTCCTTCGAAGCGCGTGTGTCGCTGAACGCGCAGTCCTTCTGAAATAATCTGCTTGATGCTTGTCCTTGCTTCCAACTCACCACGACGCCGGGAATTGCTGACGCAATCCGGATTCACCTTCACTGTGATGCCCGCTTCGATCGATGAAGATTTGCGGACGGGCGAGAATCCGCTGGCGTATGTGACGCGGCTGGCGCTGGAAAAGGCGCAGAGCGTCTATGCGCGGCTGGATTCGCGGGATGCAGCGACGGCAGTGCTTGGTGCGGATACAACCGTGGTTGCGCCGACGGGCGAGGTCCTGGGCAAGCCTGCCGATGCGGCAGATGCGGCGCGCATGCTGCGGCTGCTCTCCGGCGCGACCCACCAGGTGATCACGGGCGTTGCCGTGGTTTCAGAATTTGGAATTGAGACGGCTGCGGAGGTGACGCAGGTGAGCGTGCTTACGCTATCGGACGCGGAGATCGCGGCGTATATCGCCACGGGCGAGCCGATGGACAAGGCCGGAGCCTATGGCATCCAGGGTTATGCGGCGCGATGGATTCCGCGCATTCAGGGCTGCTACTTCAACGTGGTGGGGCTGCCGCTGGCGCTGGTCTCCGGCATGCTGGAGGGGGTGCGCCTGCGTAGCGAGCAGCTGGTGCGATGAGCAGCAGCAGCCGGATTATCTGGTGGCCGGATAGCTGTGGAGCTGCGGACCGATGACGTTGGAGTAGTTGTAGTTGCCGCCGTGGTCGGCGTCGATGGTCCAGAACATGGCACCCATCATGCCGGGATATCCCGAAGGCTTGCGCAGCTTATAGGTCGTGCCAGCGGGCGCTTTGCCGGTAATGATGTAGCTCATGGCGTCGCTGACGATGGCGGGTGTTGTGTCTCCGATGAGGAAGCCGATGGCGACCTTGTTGGCGGGCAGCGGCGGAAAGAACTGATGAGGATTGCCGCCGACGTTGAAGCCGTTCAGCAGAAGGTCGGTCATGGCGGCGTGATAATCGACGGTGTTGGGCTGGTAGATTTCTCCATCGAGACCTTCGAGCGGCGGCGTGTTGTAGCTCTGCACATCGATGAAGGAAAGAATGTTGCGGAGGGCGTAGGTGAGCGGCAGATAGGAACCGAACTGGCCGCCGTAGGTTGGGTATCCAGCAGGAATCTGCGAGCCTTCAGGCACGAGGCTGATCATGAAGCCGGAGCCGAAGTGGTCGTGCAGCTGGCGCAGGGCTGCGATCAGATTGACGATCGAGGGTGTGGTGGGATTCCGGAAGTCGGTGTCGCCGGGATCGAGTTGAAGAGACGGGGCCTCAAAGTCGAGGTCGACGCCATCGAAGCCGTATTCAGAAACAATTTGTGTGACGCAGTTGACGAAGGTTGGAATGCTGCTGCGATCGGCGAGCGTGAAATACTCGCCGCCGCCGCCGAGAGAGATCATGACCTTCTTGCCGCGACTCTTCATGTACGCGATGTCGGACTTGAGCTGCTCGGGTGTGATTCCGTATGGCGGCTGAAAGCGCAGGGTTCCTTCAGGTGCGCCTTTTTCAGGCGAGGCGAAGGCGACCAGGATGATGTCCCACTGCGGGGAAATATCGCGGAGCGGAAAAGGCTGGTTGCCGGTGAATCTTGAGCCGGTCCAGTAGCCGATGAGCTTGTGGCCGTTGGGCGCGCCATTGGAGGGAATGGCTGCAATGGCCGACTGCGGAGGCGCGAACCTGTGGCGGCGAGCGGAGCAGGGCTTTGCAGGATCCGCAAGCGCGTGCACGTCGGGAAAGCTGTAGGTGCTGCCGAAACCACTGCCTCCGCCGGTATACCAGGGCAGGAGAGCTACGTTCTGCAGATGGTATGCGGCTCCCTTGGCGCGGATGAGGAAGGGCTTCGATTCCGGGAAGTTGTTTTTGGGATTTGTGTCGGTGGGTTCGAGCAGGAAGTACGACGTTGCGACCGATGAGCCTCCGCAGCTACCCATGTCGCCGGGACGCATGGACGCGGGGCGCATCCAGCGCGGGAAGGCGTTTCCGGGAGTGGCGCTGCCTCCATGAAAGAGGGGATCGTGCAGAGGGTTGTTGACGAACTCGGCCAGCTGCTGGGTGAGCGGCTGCACGTCGGCTTCTTTCACGACGGCGGGCGCGTCATACAAATACGAGCCGAGCACAAAGGAATTTCCGGTGGCAGAGTCGACGCCGTGGGTTCCCCAGGAGCAGCAGAGCGTGTCGTCGTTCAAGGTGTAGTACGTGGTGTTGTGGGTGACGGCGATGACGAGTTTGCCGTCCTGCCGGGGCAGCTGCTGGAAGAGCTGCTTCTGCACATACTCAATGTCGGCGACGGCGAAGGATGCGCCGGTTTTCTTCGAGGTGAGGATGTATCCATAGCTGGCGGGGATGGTGATGGTCACCGGCTTGATCTCCGGCTGGCCGAGCAGCGTGTGCCAGCCCGCAGCGCCCGGAAAGGTGGTGCGGAGCATAGCGTCTGCGTACTGCGTGTGGCCGCCGGAAGCGAATGCAGCTTTGGAGAAGACAGGCGAGCGGAGGACGCGAGACACGTCCGAGGACGCATCCATGACAAAGGGCCTGCCGTCGACCTTCTTTGCCTCAAACGAGAGGGTGACGGGGACGAGCACGGTAGGAATGGTGGTGGTTTGCCCCTGAGATGGATCGCTGCCTGCAAGAGTGTAGGAGCTCTGGCCGACCGTGATCTTGAATGTGGGAACCGTTTGTGCGTGCGACAAGCCCAACGGCAGAACAAAGAGAGAGAGCAGGCTGATGAATTTCATGCGCATATCCAGCTTCACGGACCCTTCCCGGCAAAAAGATATGCAACCAGCTTCTTCTATACGGGGCGTGATGGCAAGAGAAAGGCCCGACCGCTTTGCACGGGCCGGGCCTGAGTTGGGTCATTGTTATCGCTGCATGCCTCAGATGCGCATGGGCATGATGATGTAGCGGTACTTGAATTCGTTGTCGGAGTCTTCGGGGCGGACCTGGCCGGCGGACTGCGCGTCTTTGAATTCGAGACGGACTTCGCCGGAGTTTCCTGTGGCCTTGAGGAAGTCGATCAAGTAGGCCGAGTTGAAACCTACGACCAACGGATCGAAGCTGTAGGGGGTTTCGATGGTGTCTTCGGACTCGCCGGAATCTGTGGATGACGACGATATCTTCAGCTCGTTTTGCTCCAGGCGCATTTTGACGGCGCCGGAGCGCTCGTCGGCGAACTGGGCGACGCGCTGGATGGATCCCATGAGGTCTTCGCTGCGGACCACGACGAACTTGTTGTTGTCGCGCGGCATGACCGCCTCATAGTTGGGGAATTGCCCGGTTAGCTTGCGGCTTGTGAGGACACGGTGGCCGATGCGGAAGTAGAGAGTGTGGTCGTCGTCGGCAAACTCGACCGCCTCGGCATCGGTGTTTGAGAGCAGCGACTGCAGCTCGGCAAGGGCTTTGCGCGGGATGAGGGTCTTACGCTCTCCGCTGACGTTGGCCAAAGTTTCGCCGGTTTTTTCTATGTGCGCCAAGCGGTGTCCGTCAGTGGCGACCATGGCGAGCGACTCAGCCTTGAGGATGAGCAAGGCCCCGTTCAGCGTGTAGCGCGACTCTTCATTCGAGATGGCGAAGATGGTTTTCGCTATGAGGTTTTTGAGAGACGCCGCGGGGATGCTGGTGACGCTGGTGTTGGGAAACTCAGGAACCTGCGGGAAGTTGGCGCGGGCCATGCCGACCATCTTGGTGTTGGAGCGGCCGGAGCGAATCTGCACCCAGTGGTTCTCCATGAGCTTGATGGAGATGTCACCATCCGGGAGCAACTTGACGTAATCAAAAAGTTTGCGTGCAGGGATGGT
>JBARHV010000092.1:0-13379 GCA_049799415.1 Silvibacterium sp. | reverse complement strand
ACTCGATCAAAACTCCGGCCAGATCGAGCAGGGTTTCGTCGGCATAATCCGTATCCCCGTTGCGCAGCGATTCAGTGCGGGCGCGGGAAAAGTCGTTAATAGCCTCGCGCAGTTTTCCATCTGACGCTGCCGCAAAGCCAAGATCGTCGAGTGACTGGTTAGCGTGCTGGTGGGTGAGTCCCCATGTGCCCTCCGTCTTGATGGCCGCGGCATCCTGTTCCGCATAGGCGATCTGGAACAGAATGCTGTGCGGTCCCGAAGAGTCCCATCCATTGGCAATGGCTGTGTTGGCCGCTTGTTTCGCATCGTGAAAACGGTTGGCCCGCTTGTAGGCGCGAGCCAGAACCGTTGCTCCGAAGCCGGAGTGGGAATCGATGCGAAGAGCGTGTTCTCCGGCTTCGATCGCCTGCGAATACTCGCCCAACTGGGTATAAAGATTGCATAGGGTGCTCCAGGCGTTCGGGCTTTGGGGGTAGATGTCAAGATACAGTCGCAGGCTGCGGATCGCCTGTTCGTAGTCGTTCAAGCCATAAGCGTAGTAATTGATCTCCAGATTCAGGCGCTCGCGCTCAGTGGTCCGTTCGCGCAACTCGAAGGCCTTTTTATAAAAGGTTGCGGCCTGGGCAAAATCGCCGCGGTTGTAATAGGTGGATCCAAGCGAGCTGTAGGCATAGGCGAAGTTGGGGTCAAGGCCGATGGCCCGCTCAAGCAGTGTTTGGGCGGTCTTCTCGTCTCCGTGAGAGAACCGCTCTCCAGCCTGAGAGTAGATTCGCAGTGCCTCCAACGACGAGGTGCTGGCCTGCGCAACCGGAGTCTGAAACCGCTCGAGTGAGGCTGGTGATTCGCCCAGTTGCTTGCGCAGACGACCAGCTGCCGCATCCAGCGCGGCAAGAACATGATCTTTCGAAGTGGTCTGCGCCCTGGCCCCGGCAACTTCTTTGCCACTCACGCAGCTCTCTGCGCCGAGCATCAGGAGATATACATTGCCCAGCTTTGAAATTGTGCCGTGTAGCATCACCGGCGCGTTGTTGCGTTCGCAAACCTCGCGAGCCAGGGCCGGAGTCAGCCGGGCATCGCGTGGCTGTTGCATCTCAGCCAGCGTCTCTTGCACCTTGGCTCGTGGGAGCAGGTCCAGAAACGGAGACTGTTCCAGGTCGATCTGAAGTGCCTGTTGCAGTGCGCTGTCGAAGTCCGAATCATGGGTCAGGTTTTCTAGATCGGCCACCACGATCGCGACATGATCGGGAGATGGAGCTTGCAGCTTCCGCCAATAAAAGACGCTTGCAATGATCGCCAGCGCCACGGCCATCGCAGCTCCAACCCACAGCGCCGTGCGTTTACGGGACGTGGACGCGAGCGTCCGTCCGGGTACGGTCGGCACCGGCGAGTCGTCGGTCTCCTCTTCTTCCACGACAACCGTAGTTTTTGACTCGACAGCGTGAAGGATCAGGCCATGTTGAGGCATATTTCGGCGCGGGTTATCCAGCGGCTCTTCTGCAACTTCCTTGACGTGTCCCGCGAACTGGTAACCCCGTCCCGGAATCGTAAGGATGAGCCCCTCACCCGCTTTGTGCCCGGTCAGCGCTTTGCGCAGCAGGAAGACGTGCTGACTCAAGTTGCTCTCTTCCACAAAAGAGTCGGGCCACAGCGCGCCTAACAGCTCATCCTTGGTGACCACACGCTCGGCATGGGCAGCCAGGTAGACCAGCAGGTCAAACGTCTTGGCATTCAGAGAAACTAATTCACGATTGCAGCGCAGAGTACGCCGTACCAGGTCAAGATCGCATTGTTCAAATCGTAGAATCATCCTTGCTTTCAGCAGCCTGGAATAATTGAGAAGAATTGAGGTCTTTTGACTGGACTTTGAGGACTTATCTCTTCTGGCCGGACATAAATAGCGAAAATACGAGGGCGTCTACCGCACAGCGCTGCCGCTCATAAGAAGGTAGGCGCACAGATTACCAGTCCGATGGCGGCAGCAACAACCTTTTTCGTTTGCGCCGGGAAGAAGCCGGGAATATTCCGGAAAGTACTCTGGGGGACGCATTGAAGAGGCGGCGCAAAACGGAGATTCATATCGAGCGGCGCGAAATCTCCATTGTCTGTTCGACCAGTGGGAATCCGAGTTGCGGGATTTGTGGTCATGCTTCACTCATGTTGAACACCGCAGAAGCGGTGACGGTGTTCGGTGTATCGCTTGCCACCATTCAGCAGTGGTTTCAGCAGGGAAGCATTCATGGCTGTACCACGCCGGAGGGAAATCTGCTTGTCTGCACGCAGTCCATTCGCAGGATGTTGTGAAATACGATGGGTGCAGTGGGCATCAAGAGATGTTTGCGCGCAATCAACGGCAAGCAGAGCTTTGATTTAAGCTGACAGACACCCTGCATATTCGGCAGCCGGCAATGCATCGGGTGGGTCCAAATCAAATTGTGCATGCTTTCGAGAGCACAAAATTCATCTGTAGCAAACGGAAGATCGGCAACATGCCAGCCCATGCTGCGGCTGGAACGATGCGTCAGCAAGTGACGCATCAAGCCGCCCACTCGGCGTACAGATCGTAACAGAACGCCTTGTGTCGTCCGCTGAAAGCCAGACTCGTATTCGACCGGATACACAGGATCACACTCATCTCTCGTACGTGATACCAGCCACCTTCATTGGCGGATGTCGGAAGGATTACCCCCCGGTGCCGGAGAGTATCCAGTCAAATACTATTGGTGAGAACAATGACTGACTGATAATGGGACGTACCGTCGATTACAGTTTCACGCGACTGTTTCGCTACGCTGGATAATCGTGGGAAAGGCTCGAGAGGCGACAGGTCGGCATGGTTGGTTGGGGACTAGGAATCAGGAATCAGGGACATGATCTGCGAATACGCGGCATAAACGTGGCAGCCGCTGCACTGGCAGTCGGTATTTTAGCCGCCGTGTTGGCAAACTCCGCGCCAATGCAGGCCGCAGCGAGACATGAGCGCACGCACGCAGATTGGGCCGCGTATAACGGCGGGGAGTCGGGCGACCACTATTCGGATCTGACACAGATCAATCGCAAGAATGTCGCGAAGCTGAAGCCAGTGTGGGTATTCGACTTGCACCAGAAGGGAGGTCTGGAGACCAACCCTCTCATGGTCGGCAGAACGCTCTATACGTTCGACACCAAACAGACCGTGATTGCGCTGGATGCGGTCACGGGCAAGAAGTTGTGGAGCTTCGCGCCGGACGAGCCCAGTGAGCAACCGTCGCGCGGATTGAGCTACTGGAGCGATGGGAAGACAAAGATATTGTTTGCAGGCATGGTGAGCTACCTGTACGCGCTGGATCCCGCCACAGGCAAACCGATTGCAGCGTTTGGCGAGCGCGGACGGATCGATTTGCGCAAGGGGCTGGCCGATCCAGGGGTGGACTACACAAAGACATTTGCGGCGATGACGACGCCGGGTGTGCTGTACAAGGACATGATCATCGTCGGCTCCCGTCTGCCGGAGACGGAACCGGCGCTGCGCGGCGACATTCGCGCCTTCGATGTGCATACAGGAGCATTGCGCTGGGATTTTCATACCATGCCACATCCCGGCGAGCCAGGCTATGAGACGTGGATGCCGAATTCCTGGAAGACGAGTGGATCGGCGAACAACTGGGCGGGGATGGCGGTCGATGCGCGACGCGGCATCGTCTATGTGCCGACAGGATCGGCGGTAGCCGATTTTTACGGCGCGGATCGCATCGGCGATGACCTCTATGCCGACACCATGCTGGCTTTGGATGCCAACACCGGTAAGCTGCTCTGGCATTTTCAAGAGGTCCATCACGATATATGGGACCGGGATTTTCCCGCACCGCCGGCTCTGGTAACCGTAAGGTCTGGCGGGCGCACCATCGATGCCGTGGCCCAGACATCCAAGCAGGGATATGTCTTCCTGTTCGATCGAGTGACAGGGCAACCATTGTTTCCTATAGTGGAGCGGCCATTTCCAGCCTCGACGGTGCCGGGAGAAAAAACTTCGCCGACGCAGCCGATTCCGCTCGCTCCAGCGCCATACGCGCGGCAGCGGCTGACGGCAGACATGCTGACCACACGAACACCGGCCGCGCATGCCTATGCTCTCGAACAGTTCAAGACATTTATCAGCGATGGGCAGTTCGTTCCGCTCAGTGTGGACAAACAAACCGTAGTTTTTCCGGGGTTCGACGGTGGTGCGGAGTGGGGAGGGCCGGCGGTCGATCCACATACGGGCGTGATTTACGTGAATGCAAACGACATTGCCTGGACAGGCGGCCTGACGGAAAACAAGCCAAGTGGAAGCCTGGGCGCCAATATCTATGAGAGTCAGTGTGCCGTGTGCCATGGGACGAACCGCCGCGGCTCGCCGCCCGCGTTTCCCTCTCTGGTGGGCGTGACGGAACGGCTTTCCGACAGCAGGATCATGCAGACGGTGCATGAAGGCAAAGGGAGAATGCCGTCATTTCCAGCGATGGATGAACAGCAGCAAACGGCGCTGCTGGAGTTTCTGAAAAGCCCAGGCACCAGCGGCGAAACACCCAATCGAACAGGGTCTTCTGCTGCGGCAGGTGCGAACGGCACAGCGGGCCCGAATCGCGCAGAGATTGCAGGAGCGAAGGTGTACAACCGCGACTGCGCGCTGTGTCATGGCGACGACCTGCAAGGCGAGCTTCCGAATTATCCTAACCTGATCGGCGTGCGAAGCTGGCTTGGCGACAGGTTGATCCTGCAGACGGTGCATGAAGGCAAAGGACGGATGCCGGCGTTTCCGCATATAAGCGACGCGGATACCGCGGCGCTATTGCGTTTCCTGGGAACCGTCCCTGCGCAGGGAGTGGAGAACACAGCAGCGCGAGATTCGACCAGGCAGGAGGTTGAGTCGACGCTAGGGACAACAAGCGAAGCGGCGAAGTATCGCTTTACGGGTTACCGGAAGTTCCTGGATCAGGCTGGCTATCCTGCCGTGCAACCACCTTGGGGAACGCTGAACGCGATCGACCTGAACACAGGGAAATATTTATGGAAGATTCCGCTGGGGAGCTATCCGGAACTTGCCGCAAAAGGGATGGCGAACACCGGCACAGAAAACTATGGCGGACCGCTGCTGACGGCTGGTGGCGTGGTGATCATAGGAGCGACGAACTTTGACCGAACAATCCGGGCATTCGATAGCGCGACGGGCAAGCTGCTGTGGTCCGCGGAGTTGCCCTATGCCGGGAACGCAACGCCGGCAACTTACATGATCAATGGCAAGCAGTACATTGTGATCGCGACCAGCGGAGCACGGGATACCAAGGGTCCGAAGGGCGCGGCGTATATCGCGTTCGCACTACCATAAAAGGTAAAGCCCCGGAAGGAACTGCCCATCGCCTAATTGGATTTAGTTTACCGCCGGGTAACACATCATATTCTTCCGCACTCAGGCGCAGCATTTATGGAGACAAACTCTTCAGCCATTGTTCAAGAAAGCTAATCATCTCCTCCGGCGGCCGGAGCCAGAGTTGCGCATTAGTCTTTCGATATTCTGGACGCACAAGAATGCTGAGTCCTCGCGGATTCAAAACACGAAAGGCATTTTCATCGGTTTGATCGTCGCCGAGATAAGCAACCTGAGCCTCATGATCTAAGCGGTCCAGAATTGAGGTTACCGCGTCTCCTTTGTTGGGGTGAGCAACACGAACTTCCAGCCCCGCTTCAAATTCGAGAAGCTCGAGTTCTGGCTGCTCCGAGAAAACACTCAAGCCTTTCTGCGCGTGTGTGCGAATTCTCTCAGCCTCTGCATCCGGCATTCCACGCCAATGAACGGCAATGCCGCCAGGCTTGATTTCCGTTCTCGGCGTTAGCCCCGCTGCCGTCAGCCACAACTTTGCCTGTGACAACAGAGCAGCTATTTTCGGAGCGATCGCGATCTGGTGATAAGTTCCATCTGCAAGTAGATGCTCCAAACCATGCGAGCCCCATATTTCAATGTTATGCAAGGGACTGAGCAGCGGCCCCATTTCGGCAATAGGCCTGCCGGTAATGAGGATGACTCTGGATTTCCTGCATGCGAGGATGCTTTTCAGGAGCGGTACGACCCGAGGGTAGGGATAGGCAAGACTCCGGTCTGTTTGAAACGGAGCCAGCGTCCCGTCGTAGTCAAGTAGCAGCATGGATGACGATGCGACAGACAGCCGCTCCATAAACTCAGAAAGAACGGCTTTTTCGGTTGAATGCTGCAAGCTACCCCTTTCCTTGGGTCCAATTGCCGGGCAGTGCGCGATCCTGTTCATCCAGACGAATATCGCAGAGTTCTCCGATGAGACCCGATGCCCACCAGTAGATGTTGTGCTCCTTCACGGATCTTCGCATGCGCCGCATTCGATCGACCATCTCTTCGACGTTCATGTTGAGGGCCTGCGCAATCGCTTCTGCCGTCGCCTGAATGTCATAAGGGTTCACGAGGAGTGCATCACGCAGCTCCCGCGCCGCGCCGGTGAATTGACTCAGGATCAATATGCCTCGTTCATCCTGGCGTGCCGCAACGTACTCTTTGGCGACGAGATTCATGCCATCATGCAGAGACGTGACCATGCACAGATGTGCGGCACGGTAATAGCGTTGGACCTCCTGATGACTGTGCTGGCGGTTCTGAAGAATAATCGGTTTCCACTTGCCGCGTTTGAAGCGGGAATTGATCCGGTTGGCTTCGGCCTCTACCTCTGCCTGGAAATCCGCATATCGTTTGATGCGGCTGCGAGTAGGAGCGCCGATCTGGACAAACGTGAATTTTCCCTGGTAGCGAGGATATCTTTCCAGAAATAACTCCACGGATTGAAAACGTTCGATGATGCCCTTGGTATAGTCCATGCGGTCCACGCCCACACCAAGGAAAGTTGCTTCCACTCCCAACTCGGCAAGCAACAAGCTGCGCTCGTCTTCAAGCCCGCCTGTGGTATCAGCATTTTCTTCAGGGAACTCGACACTGATCGGAAATGGACGCACACGGGACTCATGGTTGTTGCGATTGACCGAGAAGTGCTCCCAATCAATTCGGGCTTCGAGTACGCGATCGACTGAATTGAGGAAGTTATTGCAGTGTGCCTGCACATGAAATCCAATCAAGTCAGCTCCCAGCAGTCCATCCAGCAGTTCCTGCTGCTGCGGGCAGATGCCAAATGACTCGGAGTTGGGCCAGGGGATATGCCAGAAGATCGCAATCCTCGCGTGCGGCAACCGGTCTTTCAGCATGCGCGGCAACAAGGCAAAGTGATAATCCTGGATCAAAATCACAGGATGATCTTCACCCGCGATTTCCTCCACCACCGCATCGGCGAACTTCTCGTTTACGGCGATATAGTGTGCCCAATCCGACGCCCGAAACATCGGGCGGGTATGGGCAATGTGGCAAAGAGGCCAAAGACCCTCATTGGCAAAGCCGTTGTAGTATCCGTCCTCCTGCTCTGCACTCAGCCATACGCGACGCAGCGTATAGCGCGGCTCATTTGGCGGAACCTGCAGCCGATCGTGTTTGTCCACTGTCTCTACATCCGCGTCGCCGCTTCCATAGGCGATCCAGGTTCCGTTGCAGGCACAAAGAATAGGCTCAATTGCTGTGACGATGCCGCTGGCAGGCACTGTAACCGTAATGTCTTTACCGTTATGGCTGTGAATGTAAGGTTCGCGATTCGAGACCACGAACAGGCTGCTGCCTTCCAGTTTGCTTCGGACGTGGTCGGCCAGCCGCTGCGCGGTCCACACGGATTCGTTGGTGTTCCGTAATCTGGCTTCCATCTCTGCAGCAGCTCGTGCCTGCTGCATGCTTTCTGCTAATGGCGCCACTTCTCGAGCCAGCGGCAACAGGAAGCCCATATCATCTGCCGACGGCTGAACAGCGTGCCTCCCAGTGCGTAATGCTTTCATCCACTGCGCCACGCGCGCGACAGGTCCAGCCAGGCTCCAACGCACAATCAAGAGGGTGATGGCGACAATCACAAACACTTGAATCACAATGTGGACGAAGACCCGGCTCCAGATGCGAAAGATCTCAGCGCGGATATAGCCGGCCTCATAAACTACGAGGATTCCTCCATCCACACTCTTGTCCACATCGTGCAGCGGAGTTGCCAGCATGTAAACCCGCTTGAAGTGCGATAACAGGAACCTGCTTATCGTGTGATTGGCCGTAAGCGCGTTACTGAGCAACTGGGGAGGGGGAGAAATGGTGGAGTCCAAAGCGCGGGTCACAGCCAAAGTGGAACCGTCTCTACCGTAGACGCCGATTCCCAACAGGTGATCGCGGTTGGTGAATTGCTGGGCCATCTGGTCGAGTCCGGCCCTGTTCCCGGCCTGCATATATGATTCCGCATTACCGGCAAGGCTCTCGCCGAGGGTTCCGGCTTTGCGTTCGAGATCATTGCGCAGCGAATCCTTTTCGGTCCCAATTTCATACCAGGAAGAAGCGACGGACACCAGCGTAATCCCGACAATTAACGCCACGATCAATCGCAAACTCAGAATCCGCATAAGGCTTCTCTATATCACCCTCTCCCATCATAAGGAGAAGTTAGACATCAATGTGAAATCACGAAAGGTGTGAAATTGAACTTGACTCGAAATATGTCGAACTCGCCCAGGAGCCAGAACCGGCGAGATGTGGATGGCAGCGCAGATTGCCAATCCAGACGCTCAAAATCCTATACTTCAATAGATGCTGTTATTTGCCGTTTGGTTCGTTGATTTTCAGTTATCTGTCGCCCTGGACATTCTTGAGCGTTTGCACGATGCCGCTCGGGCAGTGAATTTCTATGGTCTGAATGCCGTCTCCCATTGCGAATCTTGCGCGGTGGTGAGTTTTACGACTGCCCCGATGGCATCGCGATTGCTCTTGTGGCCGATAAGCTCGAGACCAAGCCAGTGATTGCTGATTTTAGTATGGGCGAGGACGGCCTCGACAGCGGTCCTTCAAGCTCGATCTGTCCTAAATAATAGTGGAAGGAGAACAGCCGCAAGATCTGCGCCGGATGATACGCGTCGTCAGCTGAACCTGATGAGGGCTCGTGAAAACAACGGGAGAGGTGGAAGCGGTTGAATCAAGGAGCCGCTCAAAAAGGATTTCGGCTGCGATACGTCCAATTTCATCGATCGGCTGCTGGACCACGCTGATGGAGGGGCGAACAGTAGCCGCAAGCTCGAAATCGTCATAGCCCAGGAGTGCAACAGAGTCTGGAATAGGGACGTTAAACTTTTGTAGCGCCTCAAAAGCATGAATCGTTGTGCTGTTTTTAAGCGTAAGAATCGCGTCCGGCGGATAAACTGACGCCAGCAGATTTTTGACTGCGAACTCCGCCGATTTCGCGTCTTGGATGGAAGTATCCAGCAGGCACGGTAGGCCAGCCGCCTGGACTCTTTTGCGATAGCCTCGAATCCGTTCGCGAATCGTGTATAGGGTGATCTCGCCCGTAAGGCAGGCGATGCGCTTATACCCATGCTCAATCAAATGCTGCGTGGCAAGCTGCGCCCCGGCAAAATTATCAGCGACAACGGATGGGATATCCGAGCCGGAGATAGGGCGGTCCATGGCCACGACCGGCGTTGAAGTTCGTTGAAGAATGTCGCGTAATGCCCGGCTTTTTGAATCTGCCGGCGCAATAATCAAGCCATCTGCGCGATGACGCATTAAGACATTCACGCTGTTGATCTCAGTACGCGGATCGTTTTGGGTTGTAATCACGATCAGCAGCGAATCATTGGCCTGGGCAACGGCCTGCGCGGCCTCAGCGCAACTGGCAAAAAATGGATCAGCAATGCTGGGAACAACAAATCCGATCATTCTCGTCCGATCCCCTTTAAGGATGCGGGCCGCCTGATTAGGCATATAACCGAGAGCTTCAATCACGCGGAGCACGCGGGCCAGTGTTTTCGGATCCACACGGTCCCCGCCATTGATGACGCGGGAAACAGTTGTGGTTCCAACGCCAGCCTTCTTTGCAACCTCGCTGAGAGTCGGATGCTTGGCTCTTGTTGTCATTCAGTTGCTATCTACGCCGAGAGAACTGCAGCAGTGAGCCAATGTTACGGCAAATCGAAGGACAGCGACAGCCACAGCATCGCCCAGCGCAATTGAAAGGTTCCGGAGTCTCAAATCCAGTGGATATTGGATTCAATCATGACGCGCCCCCCGGCCTCCGTTGGTCCGCAGCAACTTAAATCACCAGGCATACATTGCGAAACCCTCTAAAAAAAAAGAAGATGAATGGTACATGAAAGCACAAGAGAAGCTGAAAATGTTGCAGAAGGCGGAGCTCTTTGGTCAGGTTCCAGCAGACGCCCTGAAAAAGCTCGCAGGATTGACGCGTGAGCGGCGACTTCAGCGGGGAGAAATCCTCTTTACGGCAGGCGACCTCGCCGTCGGCCTGTTCGTGATCGTGTCAGGGACGCTGCGTGCCTTCCGGCAGACTCTGGAAGGGCGGGAACAAACAATCCATGTGGAAAGTGCAGGCGCGACTTTGGCAGAGGTCCCCGTTTTCGATGGCGGACCTTATCCATCCACAGTGGAAGCGGAAGAAGATACGGTAACGTTATTTCTGCCCAAAGCGGCCATACATCGCTTCCTCCTGGAAAATCCAGAGGCTGCGCTTTCCGCGCTCGGAGTTCTCGCAAGGCGGCTGAGGCATGTGGCAGGTCTGGTCGAAAAGCTCTCTCTGCAGGATGTAGCGCAGCGGCTGGCCGCCATGCTCATCGAAGAAGCAATCAAGCAGGCCGGCAGTCTTAAGAACGGCACTTCGTTCTCTATGCCTCTTCACCATCAGAGCATTGCCGCCCGTCTTGGATCAGTGCGTGAGGTCATTACCCGGCACTTGAACAAGTTGGCGGATGAAGGGGTCATTGCCATTCGAGGACACAGGATTGTCGTGCTTGACGCCGAGGCGTTACAGGTCCGAGCTGGCTTACAAAGCGAGAAGCAATCTCCCGGTGCGCGATAGGCCCAGGCGCTATGCGCCTGCCTTTGCGCATTTGTATCTCTGGCTTACTTCTTTCCCTTATGAGCTGTTAAGTAAGTTTTGAGGGCAACAGCGTTGTTATGCTCCGTGTCGTGCGAGCTGTAAAGGAGCGTGACCTTTCCCCGATTCAGGGCTTTGCGTATAGGCTCCAGGGCCTCCGATTTTGCATCCAGCTCAGCAAAATATCTTTCCTGAAATTTCTTCCATTTAGCAGGGTCGTGGCTAAACCATTGTCGCAGTTCAGTACTGGGCGCAACATTTTTGAGCCATGCATCACAGTGCAGAGCTTCCTTCTTGACTCCACGCGGCCACAGTCGCTCCACCAGAAACCGGATACCGTCCTCGCGAGAGTTCGCTGGTTCATAAACTCGTTTGAGCTGGATCGTCACTTCATCCCTATCTTACTCGGCACCATGGAGCTTGTACCTCAACATCTGCAGCTTTCTTTTGGTAACAGCCCTGGCGTTCGACTTGCATTTTGCGCTTTCGGAAATCGATAAACTCACTGTGACTTAAGTCACGGAGTCGTGTGCGCCTGCAGCGTAACGTGGTTTCAGAACATCATTCCTACATTCAACGGAGCAGGCTCCCATTATGCACAAACTGAATTTACGCGAACTCACCGAGTTTGATGACGCAAAGTTCTTCCCCAAAGTTCTTATGAACCGGCCCGGATACCGTTTGGTGCTGCTCAACATGCGTTCTGGACAGGGCATCCCGGAGCACGCAACGAAGGAGATGGTCACCGTCTACGCTATCTCTGGCCACATCACATTTTATGAAGACCAGGTCCCTTTCGACCTGCAGGCCGACGAAGTTCTCTGTATCGACGGAGGTGTGCCGCACAAGCTTGAGGCGCATGAAGATTCTTCGCTGCTCGTGCTTGCAGCCGGGAACTCCAGCCCTTCCATAAACGAAGAGCTGGATCTGCGCGAGGTTCCTCGTCCCCAACGCCACCCACTCGTGTTTGCAAAGTTTGATGGACTGGCGGTTGGAGAGTCGTTTGTGGTGATCAACGATCACGATCCAGTGCCTTTGAACAGGCAGATGGACGCGATGCGTCCAGGACAAGTGGCATGGGAATACATCAAGCGGGGACCCGATATCTTCCGCATCCGGATCCTGCGAATCGCATTGGCATCATCCGAGGACGTAGGGGTATCAATCGGCACGCAGCCAGAAGGGCTGCTGCGGGAGATTCAGAGAGTGTGACAGCAGGTTCGCTGGCGCTCATGCAAGACAAGAGAATGGGTCCGTTATTGCTGTGCGTCGTCAGCAGGATGCAATTTCCATCAAAAAGGCGTGCCTGCATTCAAGGCAAGCTGGAGGTGAATCATGGCATATGTGATTGCCGAGCCGTGCATTGGAGTCAAAGACACAGCCTGCGTGGATGCGTGCCCAGTAGACTGTATTCATCCGCGCAAGAACGAATCAGAGTTCGGAGCCGCCGAAATGCTCTATATTAATCCCGTTGAGTGCATTGATTGTGGCGCCTGCGTTCCTGTCTGTCCCGTGCAGGCGATTTTCGTTGAGGACGACTTGCCTGATAAGTGGGTTCATTTTGCCCAGATCAATGCGGATCACTACGAGAAATAAAGAGCGCGGAGAGCAAACAATGCTGATGCAAATCGGCCAGAAATTAGAAAGCGATTTTAGCGAACCAATCGGGATGCTGGAGGATTGTCACAAGCGCATCCTCTTTTTCCTGAGAAGCCTTGCAACGATCGCTGAAGCTGCGGATGAGGGACGCTTGAGCGTTGAGCACCGTGACTCTCTGGAGAAGGCGCTCAAGTATTTTCGCGAGGCTGCTCCAAAGCACACCGCGGATGAAGAAGAATCGCTGTTTCCGCAATTGCGCCTGATTGATAACCTGCAGGTCCGCACAGTGTTTGCAAAGCTCGACGGCCTGGAAGCGGATCATCGATGGGCCGACGCGCAGCATCGGGAAATCGACACGATCGGGCGTCTGTGGCTATCGAACGGCGTTTGTGCGGATGAAAACCGTCATCGATTCAAGACGCTTTTAGAGTACCTGCTGAAATTTTACGAGCGGCATATCGCTCTGGAAGAGAGCGAAATATTCTCCATCGCAAGAAGCCTGCTGCCAGAATCCACAAGGCGCCAACTCGGCAGGGAAATGGCGCAACGTCGCGGCATCACAGAGCAATAGAGGATGCGGCAATGAATCTAAGCAGGCACCGGGCATAGTGCAACTGGCGCGGCGTTCACATAGATAGCGTAAGTTATTTTATTTGTGAGATTTATGGTGCGCCCAGAGAGATTCGAACTCCCGACCTACTGATTCGTAGTCAGTCGCTCTATCCAACTGAGCTAAGGGCGCACCTGGGTGGGGTGTTGCAGACTTCTTCGAGAATAGCAGTTCCATTGGGG
>JBARHV010000091.1:0-17633 GCA_049799415.1 Silvibacterium sp. | reverse complement strand
GTTTTGCTGCCGTGGCCGCCGCGCAAAATGGAGCAAAGCCCAGCACTGCAGCCACTGTGCCGAGCCCTGCAGTGGACCTCAGGAACTCACGCCTGTTCCAGCTAATCGCTTCAGGTGTTCTATTGTTGCCACGATAGAAAGTTGCCGTCATGGTTCGCGCGGTGCGCCCTTTTCCTGCATACTGGGTGAATCGTGGCCCAGGCATTTATCCACGAAGCCGATTTCCTTCATCAGCTGCACCTCAAACACCTGCATGCTCTTCTGGTTGCGGATGAAAAAAAGGCTTGCCCCTGTCCCTGATATTCGATGCTTTATTTCGTCGAGATCAAATTCAAGAATCAGAATATTTCCGTCAATAGTCTGCCTGCGTACAGCGGCTCCGTGGGCGGCGGCCATTATCTGGAGACGGCAACCGTTCTGACTGGTTCCGCGGTTGACATTTGCTTTTTCTGTGCGCTTGTTCCTCGATAATCCGGCATTGGATTTCCCAAGCTTGACGGCGAAAGGGTTTGGTTTGTATCCGGTAACGGAAGCGGCGCGCTGAACTGCTTCCTTTGTGCGTTTCGTAATCCCGGGAAACCCATTCATCGCTCGTGAAACCGTCGCAGTAGATACATTTGCCTGGCGGGCGACATCTGCAATCGTGGGAGATCCTCCGCGAGAAGTATCGTTGTCTACTCTTCGAGACATAAGCAGGCACCTTCTAGCAGACGATGGTTCTGGAAATATCTGGAGAGCGGAGTCGGGCGGTAGTTCTCATTTGTTTGTACCTTGGTCCCTTCTTTATAGTTCTGCAACGTAAATCCTTAACAGGGGGACATCTTCAGGTGGAATAGGGTGGCTTGAATCACTCTTCCTAAGATTGTGAGCTTCGCCACAGTGGACGTTACCGAAAATGAAATTATCCCTTGGGAACGACCTTGTCAAGAAGCCTTGCAATGGCCAACAATCTGGCGGCAGATTCCGGCAACATAAATGATAAAACTAACGTACACGGTAAAAAATCTTTATTCAAGACGCTTGACATCGCATAGATAAGTAGTTCGTTTTATATATGTTACAAGAATATTATTTTGCACTTGACAATTCTATAAATGCGCGATTACCGTAATTTTCGGTAACCTACACTTTTTCGTGGTCAATTGAGTTCATAAGAAGATGCGGAACCCTGAGCGGATCGACGTCGTTGTCTTCACGCGGATGGAAAGAGTCGCATGTTGACGAGATACCTCTCCGCGAAGCCAGAAAGCTTAGATATCAGGATGAAAGGTAGCTGGACAAATTTATGAGGCGAAATCAGGGACGTGTATTTCTTGGTTTGTATTTGTATGTGATGCTTGCTCTTTGTGGCATTCTAATCGCCGCGCGCGCCGTTCAGGCGCAGACGGATCAGGGGACAATAACCGGCATTGTGCAGGACACTTCCGGCGCCGTCATTCCGAACGCGCAGGTTACGGTCACGAACACCGATACAGGTTTGGCATTGCAGACAAAATCGAATCGGAGCGGTGTTTTCGTTGAATCGCCCCTTAAAATTGGAAATTACGAGGTTTCCGCGACGGCGCCTGGATTTAAGACGGTCACTCGTCAGAACCTGCATCTGGATATTCAGCAACGCCTCAATGTGAACTTGATTCTGCCTCCGGGCGCCGTTACGCAAACTGTGACGATCACTTCGGCGGCACCCTTGTTGCAGACGCAGGATGCAGCGGTCGGGCAGGTCATCAGCACAAAGACAATCAACGGCACGCCTCTGAATGGGCGCAACTGGGTCTACATTGCACAACTAACCGCCGGCGTAGCTCCGCCTTTTGGAAATACTCGCGGTAGCGGCACGGGAGATTTTGTCGCGAACGGTCAGCGCGCGGAACAGAATAACTTCATTCTGGATGGCGTGGATAATAATACGAACCTCGTCGATTTCCTCAACGGTTCAAGCTATATCATGCGGCCTCCACCCGATGCGCTGTCCGAGTTCAGCCTGCAGACCAGCAACTTCAGTGCCGAGTTTGGGCATTCGGCCGGTGCGGTTCTGCAAGCCAACATCAAATCGGGAACGAACCATATTCACGGCGATGTTTGGGAGTATCTGCGCAACACCAACCTGGACGCGATTCCCTGGAACGCAGGACCCAATGCGCAAGTTCCGCCGTATCACCAGAACCAGTTCGGCGCCACACTTGGGTTTCCGATCTGGAAGAACAGGCTCTTTTACTTCGGCGATATCGAGGCCAACCGCATCTCGATCAGCAATCCGAGTGTGATTAGCGTACCGACGGCGCTGATGAAGCAGGGCAACTTCTCCGAGTTACTAAACGGAAATCTGACCGGTGTGGGCGCGCCAACGCTGCTCTATGAACCGAACTCCGCCGACCCCGGCAAGCCGCTGGTGTGTAATGGTCAGCAGAATGTGCTGTGCTCCAACCAGATCAATTCAGTAGCTTCAACAATCCTGAACTTGTATCCGGCTCCAAACGCCAACAATGGCAAGACTTACAACAACTACAACGTTAATCTGGGCAACACCGACAACATCATCCAATGGGACCAGCGACTGGACTGGAATATCAGTGCGAAAGACCAGACCTATGTGCGCTACAGCTACCTGCACGAGATCAAGACGAACGGCCTGCCTCTTGGTCCGATCCTCGACGGCAGTGGCTATGGCGGTCAGTATGACACCAACCTGGCCATGAACTTCATGGGCAGCGAGACCCACATCTTTACTCCCACGCTGACCAACGAGTTTCGCTTTGGCTACAACTGGGGCGTATTCAACTTCCAGCAGCCAAATGCCTATAACCCGACGCTCAACTCTTCGCTGGGGCTAGGTCCGCAACCGTCGGACCTAAAGCCCGGCCAATACGGTCTTCCGTCGGGCTATGTCAACGGCACAATTCAGCAGTGGGGCTCGACCGGTATCAGCCGGGAATCGCAGAACGTTTATCAGATCCTGGACAACGTTTCGAAGATATGGGGCAACCACTCCCTCAAGTTTGGCGTTTCGTTTCAGGCTGTCCGTTTCTATTACATCTACGCTCCCGCCGACCTTGGGCAGTATCACTGGGATGGCCAATATACAGGGCTGGTCGGCGTAGCCAATACCGGTTCGGCTGTGGCAGATATGCTGGTGGACCAGGAGAACTATGCGGCCCTTTCGGTCTCGCCCAATGTCAATGACGCGCAGTGGTATGACGCTGGTTATGCGCAGGACGATTGGAGGCTAACGCCTAAGCTGACTCTGAACCTGGGTGTGCGCTATGACTACTTTCAACCTTACAAGGAGAACGGCGGGCAGCAGGCGAACTTCGTCGTGACCGGCCCGCTGGGCATCGGCACCGGCGCTGGCGTCTATCAATTGCCCAATAGTCAGAAGAACGTCGACCTGGGATCCCCACTCCTGAGCATTCTTGCCAAGGACAATGTGACCGTGCAGTACGTGGACAACAACCGCCTGGTGACGGGCCAGAAGCTGAATTTTTCGCCGCGTATTGGCTTCGCGTATCAGGCTCGTCCGAACACGGTCGTGCGTGGCGGCTTTGGCATCTTCTACGGTGGTCTTCAATCGGAAGGCAATGGGAATCTCGGGGCAAATTTCCCCTGGTCCAACCAAGCCAATTTCTATGCACCGACCTGCGTCCAGGATAACTGCCCATCGGTGGCCGCACAGGGCGTCACGCTGCAGGCCGGTTTGCTTCCGGCGACCAACGGCGGCCAGTTGCAGACTTTTGTCTCCTATCCCGGCTTCCACTCCATTGATCCAACAGTCAAAACGCCGTACACGATGAACTATAGTTTCTCGCTGCAGCAGGCGATTTCGCCGAACCTTGCTGCGACGATCAGCTATGTTGGCAATCTGTCCCGCCACCTGGAGTTGTATGAGGCTCCAAACACTGCGCCGGGACTGTGGAGACCGGGGACGAATACTCAGCCCTTCAATCCTTTTCCGGACCTGGGAGGCATTGGCCAGATCCACTATGGTGGTGTGAGCACTTACAACGCACTGCAAACGAAATTGGAGAAACGCTATTCGCGCGGGTTGTCGTTTCTGGCGACTTACACCTGGTCTCACGCCTTGGATGACGCGAGTGATGCCGGCGGACTTTTCAACGCAATCGGCGATCGGCAACCGGCTTTGATCCCATACATTGACGAACTCACAAACTCAGTCTTCGATGTTCGAAACCGGTTCACTCTAAATGCTAATTACGAGCTGCCATTCGGCAGAGGCCGAGCATTCCTGAGTCATTCTTCCCGCTGGGTTGACGAAGCAATCGGAGGTTGGTCGTCGAGCATGACCTATGCGGCTCAGAGCGGGTCACCGTTCACGGTTTCGCCGAATATCAGCACGGCTGCGGGTGGCGGTGCGCGCGCCTTTCCTGTAAAGGATCCGTACGCCGGCGGCGGCACTCCCGATCCAACTAACCCCAGCCTGAGCTCCTGCCCGGGCCAGGTTCGGACGAAGCTGAACTACTTCAACCCCTGCGCAGTCCGCAACCCACTGCCGGGAGAGACGATCTCGGATGCCACGCATCCGGTGGGCTCGGTAAACCCGGACGGCGTTCCGGTTCTCTTTCAGGCGCCGGTTACAGACGAAGCGACTGCAATTCGTCTCCTGGGAGGTCAACAGAACAACATTTATGGTCCAGGTTACTACCAGATCAACATGTCGTTGTTCAAAAGCTTTCCCACCTGGCGCGAGGAGCAACTACAATTCCGTGCTGATGCCTTCAACGTGTTGAATCATCCAACGCTGGGGACTCCGAATGAATCGATGAATGCGAACGGAGGTCTGATTTCCGGCCCGAAGTTCTTCCAGAACAACACTCCAGATGCCAGGTTCTTCCAGCTTTCGCTGAAGTATACCTTTTAGTGCAAACATCTTACGGGGCGGACAGGCGCATTCAGCCTGTCCGCCCTGTCGATGACATCAGATCACGGAGTCCAAGTTAGAGAGGTGTGTGCCCGCCGGTTTAACTGGTGTTTCCAGCATCCTGTTCGTCATCCATCAGGTGCCCGATGAAAAGGGGGAGATTACTCCGGAAGATAATGTGCGGCGCAAGACGGTTGACGGATGCAGGTTTCCTCCTATCGAACAGGTAGGAGAAGAGGGTTTCAAATGCGACTTTACCCTGGGTGAAAGGCCGCTGATAAAGCGTGGCAAGGACCCGTCCCGATTCAATCAGTGGGACCAGTTGCGGAAAGAGATCGGTCGTAATTACCTGAATCTTGCCGAGAAGCTCTTGCTCGTCGAGCGCCTGAAGCACAGGGATGCTGTTGGCCGTACTGACGTACAAGCCGCTGGGCTGCGCGGGTCCTTTGAGCAACGCGAGCGTTTGGCGATAGGCTTCTTTGGGTTTCTCGTGAGATTCGATCACGGGCAGAAAGCTTAGATGAGGAGCTAGCATGGCCAGGGTCGACGCGAAGCCGCGAAGTTTTTCCGCATGGTCCAACGTGGCAAGCTCGCCGGTAATGGTTGCAATGTAGGCTTTCTTGTGAAGTTTATGCGACAAGAGTTCCGCAGCCAGCGAGCCGCTGATGCAGGCATCCACGGCCACTGACGCAATCCGTTCGCTGCCCGGTGCATCACTGGCTACGCAGAGCATCGCGGTACCCTGGCGCGCAAGCTCGCGGATCAATGGGTCGAGCTTTCTGGGATTTCCGGGAGTAAAAATTATTCCGTCATACTTTTTCCGAACAGCTCCTTCGAGCAATTCGATATCGCCGTACCCCAGTCGTGGATACCGGAGCCAATCTACTTCGACATGCAGCCCGACAGTAGCGGTCGCAGCGGCCTGGATGCCGGCGCGCAGCGGGTCGAAGAAGCAGGCAATCTCTGATGGCAGGATTACGGCAATCCGAACCCTTCGATTCAGTTTGAGCGCCTGCGCCGCCAGATTCGGCTTGTATCCAAGCTGTTCGGCCATCTTCAGTACGCGGCTTTTGGTTTTTTCGCTTACTCCGGACCGCCCATGGAGAGCGCGATCCACTGTCCCGATCGATGTGCCCAGGGCCTTAGCGATCTCTTTTATCCCGGCCGCTTTGGGCGTGTTCTCTCTCACGATGTTTGCCAAAATAATCTGCTCCAGAGGCCGGTTCTGCATGACGGCGCCGGTCTGCCAGTTCCGCAATGCCGAGAGTACCGTTGCGCGCGCAGTCGCGTCAATCCTTAGTTTCGCCTTCGCACATGAAGCGCATTTCTTGTGCGGCGTTTTTACTTTGGCGTCACATCCTTGAAGGTAATATTGTGATTCCTATAACGGTAACGTACACATAAGGCTTTTTTAGGCGTAAAATAAGATTCCGTCAAAGCCGTTTGCAAAAGAATCCCGGCGCATAGAAAGAAAGGAAGTTTGTGCAAAACGAATCCATGGGGGCTGACGCGGTATCGGTGAAGGTTCAAGAAGTCTCCTTTCCCACGTATCCCGTTCCGCCCGCCGATCTTAATCCGATGTTCCTGGAAAAGCGCGTTTATCAGGGAAGCAGCGGCAAGGTCTATCCAAACCCTTTTACGGATCGAGTGTCTAGCAAGTCGGTCCATAAGACATACCAGGCGGTCATCCTTGAAAACGAGTATGTCTATCTCATGATGCTGCCCGAGATCGGCGGCAGGATTCACGTCGGATTCGATAAGACGAACAGCTATGACTTTTTCTACCGTCAGAATGTGATCAAGCCAGCGCTGGTGGGCCTATTGGGGCCATGGATCTCCGGCGGTGTTGAATTTAACTGGCCGCAGCATCACCGGCCATCGACGTTTATGCCTGTGCATTGGGCTGTCGAGCGTGGTGCGGACGGCAGTTGCACGGTATGGTTGAGCGAGCATGAGCCGATGAACCGTATGAAGGGAATGGTCGGCATCTGCCTTTACCCGGGTAAGTCTCTTATAGAGGCGAAGGTGCGCCTCTATAACCGCACACCCTTTGTCCAAACCTTCCTGTGGTGGGCAAATGTCGCGGTTCGTGTCCACGACCAGTATCAGGCATTTTTTCCTCCGGATGTAACGATGGTTGCCGATCATGCCAAGCGCGCCGTCACCGCCTTTCCCATTGCCCATAGCTCATACTACGGCGTCGACTACAGCAAGGGTGTCGACATTTCCTGGTACAAGAATATTCCTGTGCCGACCTCATACATGGCGGTGAACTCCAAGTACGATTTTTTCGGGGGGTATGATTTTGCAAAAGATGCGGGCTTTGTTCATATAGCTGATCACCGCATCGTTCCCGGTAAAAAGCTGTGGACCTGGGGAAATGCCGACTTCGGCTACGCATGGGACAGGAATCTCACTGAAGCCGACGGGCCCTATATTGAATTGATGGCGGGAGCGTACACGGATAATCAGCCGGACTTCTCATGGCTGCAACCGTACGAAACGAAGATGTTCAGTCAAACCTGGTATCCGTTGCAGCAGATTGGCCCTGCGTGCCGTGCCAATCGCCAGGCGGCGTTAAGCCTGCAGCGACGGGACGGAATGCTGATGGTCGGCGTCTGCTCCTCTGAGAGGTTTCCGGGCGCAGGCATCTCCGTCGCTGCCGGCGGGAAAACCATCCATCATGCGTCGGCGGATCTCGCCCCTGGTGCCCCATATGTGGGAGAGATATCCCTTGCTGAAGATGAAGATGTTGAAATAACCGTCAGGGATAACTCCGGGCACATTCTCCTCGCATACTCTAACGATCATGAACGGAACAACGCTTCAATTGATCTGGCAACCGAGCCGCCTCCGCCCTCGGAGATACAAACGGTAGAGGAGCTTTATCTTACCGGGCTGCATTTGCAGCAGTATCGTCATGCCACCAGAGACCCTGAACCTTATTGGAACGAAGGGCTGAAGAGGGATGCCGGGAATGCCAGAATCAATAATGCCGCAGGGCTGCTGCATCTTCGCAACGGAGAATTTCAGCTTGCGGAACAGCATTTTCGAGCGGCGATCTCCCGTCTCACGTTCAAGAATCCCAACCCCTATGACGGAGAAGCCTACTATAACGTCGGTGTGGCCCTGTTCTATCAGGGACGGTTGCCGGAATCCTATGAAGCTTTCTATAAGTCGACGTGGAACGATGGCTGGATAAGCTCCGGGTTTTACAGCCTGGCCTGCATTGACGCAAAGCGTTACCGCTTCGCCAGCGCTTTGGAACATATTGATCGCAGTGTCGCCGTAAATCGGGATCACTTGAAGGCGAATGTCTTGAAGGTTGCGATCCTGCGCAGGCTTCAGCGAGAAGATGAAGCCAAGACCTGGTTGCAGCGCAACTATCAACTGGATCGCCTCGATCCCTGGTCAAGTGCCGAAGCCTGGTTCCTCAAAACCGATCATTCTGCGGAAGCGGATGACATGTCGTTTGCTGCGCAATTCGCATCCGATACGCAAGTATGCCTCGACGTCGCATTCGACTATATGGCTGCCGGCTTTGTCGCGGAGGCAACCGCAATCCTTCGACTGCATCTGGAGAAGGTGGATCGACCCTATCCCATGGTCTGCTACACACTGGCTGCGCTCGCAACTGCAACCTGTAACAGCGAAGGCGCAGTACACTATGCAAAACAGGCTGCCCATGCGTCTCACGCTTACTGCTTTCCTGCGCGTCTTGAAGAGATGCTGGTTCTCGAAGAGGCGGTCCGCCGGAATCCTGACGACTCGAAAGCGCACTATTATCTCGGCAACCTCTACTATGACAAGCGCCGCTATGCGGACGCCATTGCTGCCTGGCAAAAGTCGGTAACGATCGATCCGGCGTTCTCCATCCCCTGGAGGAATCTCGGGATCGCACAATTCAACGTACTGGGCGATCCGCAGCAGGCGCTCGAATGTTACGGAAGGGCGCGCGCAGCCAATGCGACGGATAGTCGTCTGCTTTATGAGTTTGATCAGCTCCGTAAGCGCACTGGTGAACCGGTTGCTTCGCGTCTGGAGCTTTTGCATTCATATGGAGAGCTTGTGGAGCAGCGCGACGACCTGACCGCGGAATATGTCACGCTGCTGAATGAGAGTGGCCGGCCAGAAGATGCGCTCACCATCCTGACCTCTCGCCGGTTCAATCCGTGGGAGGGAGGAGAAGGCGTTGTGTCCACCCAATTTGTGTGGGCGCACAAGATTCTTGGCAGGCGGAGCCTGCGCAACAATGATCCGGTGACGGCCCTGCAGCATTTCGAGCAGGCCAGGCATTACCCAGAGAATCTGGGCGAAGGTAAACATCTACTGACGCTGGAAACCGACCTCGACTATTTTTCTGGTGTGTGCGCTGATTTGCTGGGACGCTCTGATGATGCTCGTCAATGGTTTACAAAAGCGGCTGCAGATATCCCGCAGCAGTCTGTCTACTCCTTTTACCGCGCTCAAGCTCTCGCTAGACTGGGTCGCGAGCGGGAAGCGCAGGCGGCGCTCCAGGCATTGCTCAATTATGCCGAATCTCAGAAGTCTATCGAGCCAAAGATAGACTATTTCGCAACTTCGCTGCCCAATTTGCTTTTGTTCCATGAAGACCTTGCGAAAACGTATCAGACGGAGTGCTTTTTGCTTATCGCGTTTGCGAAGTTGGGCCTGCATCAGGAGGAAGACGCGGCAAGTGCATTCCGCAAAGTATTAGAGCTTGACCCCAATAGCCTCTTCGCGCAGCAGGAACTTCGAGTACTGAACGGAGTGAAATTGGGTGAGGTTCAGCACTAATGCCGATTCGGGTTCCGTCCTCAATCCCCTCTCAGGGTACCTCCACAAAGTTGGAGCGGAAATCTGCGCCTGGCCTCTATGCGTATCTCATATCTGGCGTAGCCGCGATCTCGGGTCTTTTGTTTGGATACGATATTGCCGTCATTAATGGTGCGATCGTCTATCTGCGTGACCAGTTCCATCTTTCTCCAGTGATGACGGAGTTGGCTGCCAGCAGCCTTCTCGCGGGCTGCATATTTGGCGCGGCCATTGCTGGTTGGCTGAGCGACAGGTACGGCCGTCGCCGCGTTCTCTCACTGGCGGCAATTTTATTCGGATTGTCCTCCATCGCTGCGGCGCTTCCTCATAACATTCATGAGTTTGAAGCAGCTCGCTTCGCAGGGGGAATCGCGATCGGTGTCGCTTCCATGCTTGCGCCGTTGTATATCGCGGAAGTGTCCCCGGCAAGCATTCGTGGACGTCTTGTTTCTTTGAACCAGATGGCCATCGTCAGCGGCATTTTACTTGCATACTTCACGAACTGGATGCTGTCCTTTCTCGGTCCGAACGGCTGGCGGTGGATGTTTGCTACGGCTGCCGTGCCATCATCGTTGTTGTTTCTTGGGCTATTCTTTGTTCCGGAGAGCCCGCGCTGGCTGGTTGAATTTGGCCGCGAGAGCGATGCGCTCCGCATCCTGGAGCGTGTTGGGGGCACGAAATCCGCTCCCATGGAGCTTACGGAGATCCGGACTGCCATTGCCGCAGAGAGCGGTTCGTGGAAAGATCTTCTTCTGCCGCAGATGCGGAAGCCGCTTCTTCTTGGTGTGGGGCTCGCCATCCTGCAGCAGATCACCGGGATCAACACCGTACTTTTCTATGGCTCGCTGATCTTTGAGAAGCAACTCGGTATGCACAGTGCATCTTCTGCGATAGGGGCCAACGTTGCAATCGGCATCGTAAATTTTCTCGCTACAATCGTTGCGCTTTTTCTGATGGATAAATCCGGGCGAAGGCCACTCCTCTTGTTTTCCGCGTCGGTCATGGCCGTATGCCAGTTCATTTTGGGCATTACGTTCTGGATGAAGAATATTCCTGTGGGGCTAGTGCTCCTTGCAATGTTGGCCTGTGTTGCGTCCTATGCCGTCGGCCTTGGACCGGCGACCTGGGTGCTCATGGCGGAGATCTTTCCCACCCGCATCCGTGGACGTGCTATGTCTATTGCCAACGGGTTCCTCTGGATCGCCAGTTTCACGCTCACGGTCACATTCCTTTCCCTGGCAAAGGCGGTTACTGTCAGCGGCGCATTCTGGATCTACGCAGGGATGTGCGTCCTCACCTTTGTGCTCGTATGGCGTGTTGCTCCCGAGACGAAGGGAAGAAGCCTGGAGGAAATTGAGGCGCTATGGAGGCAACAGGCGTAACGTCCTGCTGCGCAGGAAGGAGCTACATTGGATATTACGAGGCGTGATTTTATTCGCGGAACTGCTGCGCTGGCGTTGTTGCCGGGCGGGCTTTCGCATGCTGACATCGGCCCTTTGCCGGACCGCAACCGGCTTTGGTATCGCAGCCCTGCCGAGCGATGGCTCGAAGCCTTGCCTGTAGGCAACGGAAGGCTTGGGGCAATGATTTTCGGCGGAATCACGCGCGAGCGAATTGCAGTTACCGAGTCGACCTTGTGGTCCGGAGCGCCTGCAGATACAGATGTCAATCCCGAGGCGCTCGCACACCTTTCCGAAATCAGGGAGTTGCTGTTTCAGGGAAAGTACGTCGAAGGCGGGCGGCTTTGCAAAGAGTACATGCTTGGGTCGCCAAAGTCCTACGGCACCAATCTTCCGATGGCAGATCTACAGTTTGATTTTTCTGCAAAAGGCGAACTACAGCAGTATCGTCGCCTGTTGGACCTAGACCAAGCCATCGCGCGCGTTGAGTACCGCATGAACGGCATGAGCTTCTACCGCGAGGTCTTTGCTTCGAATCCTGCCCAGATCATCGTGATTCACCTGAGCTGCGAGAAGCCGGGGCAGATTTCATTGACTGCAGCCTTTTCGAATATTGCGCTTCCGGCCCGCGCGAGCGCTAACGATACTACGCTTGCTCTTCGCGGCAATGCATGGGAACACCTGCATAGCGATGGCAGGCAGGGGGTCGCATTCGAGAGCCGCGTCCGTATAGTTCCGCATGGAGGAACTATCTCGAGCGATGGTATTCATATCGATGTTCGGAATGCTGATTCGGTAATGCTACTGCTAGCCGGAGCCAGCGACTACCAGCATGGCCAACCGGATCATACGTGCGGTAGAGCATTAGAAGCGGCAATATCCAGCAGCTACGAGCAGCTGCGCCGTGACCATGTGGCCGATCATCAATCGCTGTTTCGCCGGGTATCCATCGACCTTGGCTCGAACCTACATGCCAGCGGTCTTCCCACGGATGAAAGACGGAAGGCTCTTGAGGGGGGGACAGATGATCCCGAGCTTTGCGCGCTCTTCTTCCAATACGGCAGATACCTGACCATCGCCGGCTCACGCGCCGACTCGCCTCTTCCTTTGGCACTTCAAGGTATATGGAACGATGGTCTTGCTTCCAGCATGGGGTGGGCTGATGACTATCACCTGGACATCAATACGGAACAGAACTACTGGGCTGCTGAAGTCTGCAACCTTCCCGAATCTCACGAGCCGCTCTTCCGGCTGATTGAAGATTTGTGCAAGTCTGGGAAAAGAACAGCTGAAAAGATGTATGGCGCCAGCGGCTGGGTCAGTCATGTCTGCACAAACGCTTGGGGGTTTACCGCGCCAGGGTGGGGGCTTGGTTGGGGATTGTTCGTAACAGGGGGTGCTTGGATCGCCTCTCAGATGTGGCAGCACTATTTATTTACCCGAGATGCTCGATTCCTGCGGCAGCGCGCATATCCCGTATTGAAGGAAGCTGCTGAGTTTTATCTCGCCTACATGGTGCAGCATCCAAAGTATGGCTGGCTGGTAACCGGGCCTTCTGTTTCTCCCGAAAACTGGTTCCTCACGCCGCAGGGTGAAGCTTGCAGTGAGTCGATGGGACCCACTTGTGACCGTGTTCTTGTCTACGCACTGTTCAGCGCCTGCATTGAGGCCTCGACCATCCTTGGCGTCGACGATGGATTTCGCTATACGCTCACCGCGGCGCGTGGAAAATTGCCGCCGTTTCAGATCGGCAGTCATGGGCAACTCGGGGAATGGCTGGAAGATTTTGCTGAGGCTCAACCGAATCATCGGCACACCTCGCATCTCATAGCTCTTTATCCCGACGACCAGATCTCGCCGCTCAGAACGCCGGCTCTTGCTCAGGCCGCCCGTGTCACCATTGAGCGCCGTATCAGCCAGCCCAATTGGGAAGACACCGAATGGAGCCGCGCCAACCTTATCAATTACTACGCTCGTCTCTTTGATGGAGTCGCTGCCCATCATCATCTGCTCGAAATTTTGAGCAAGGACACGGACTGTTCTCTGCTGACCTATTCCCGCAGTGGCGTTGCTGGCGCTACGCAGAACATCTTTGCCGTCGATGGCAACTGCGCTGGCGCCGCGGGAGTTGCCGAGATGCTGTTGCAGTCGCAGGGAGGTGAGATCCATCTATTGCCTGCGCTGCCCGCTGCCTGGCCCAATGGGCATGTCAGCGGCTTGTGCGCGCGAGGAGGATTTCAGGTCGCGCTATGGTGGAAGGACGCCAAATTGCAATCTGCGACTCTAAGCAGCAATACGGGCGGACGCTGTTCAGTGCGATACGCCGGAAAAGTGATTTCTACTGAAGCAGGTCCCGGCCGTGCTGTACATCTTGGTCCGCGGGATTTTGAGACGAATGTATCGCATCCTTTGTTGTGAGGATATGGAGTCAAGGTATTTATCCATGAAAAATCCGTTCTACATTCGCGGAGCCGTTGAGAATTGTAAGTGCTTTTTTTCGCTGCGCCGACTCGTTGTGATGGTTTCCTGTGCGCTCATTCTTAGCGCAATATGCGGTTCGTCGAGGGCGGAAGACTCCACTCCTTTGATTCGCTATGACCCTCAAACCCGCGTCTTTCGCATGGATGCAGCGGGGATCACTTATGCGGTTGGTGTTAATGAGAAAGGCGAGCTGCAGTCGCTCTATTGGGGGCAGCACCTCAGTGCAGTTGATCTCTTTCCATCGCCTCATTCGCTTCCTGGTTATTCTTCTTTTGATCTTCCCATCAACGCAACCCCACAGGAGTTTGTCGCCTGGGGGGCTGGACTTTATTCGGTCCCCGATCTGAAGATCACATTCCCTAATGGCAATCGCGATCTGGTGCTGCATTATTTGTCGTATTCCATCCAGGGCAGCACGCTGTCCATTGTCATGAAGGACATTTTGCTCGATGTATACGTCACGCTTGAGTACAAGATAGATCCTGCGACAGGTATTCTCTGCCGCTGGGCGATTATCGAAAATCGCACCCATGCGCCGTTTACGATTGAGGAGGTATCCTCGGCAACCTGGAACCTTCCCAGCGCGCCCGATTACCAGCTCCATTACCTGACCGGCAGATGGGCTGGTGAATGGAACCTGCAAGTGCAGGCCATGCACCCCGGTGAAGTGGTGCTCCAGAGCCGTCGTGGCTCGACAGGCGACCGAAACAATCCCTGGTACGCGATCGAACGCGGCAACCAAATTGATGAAGACCACGGCAATGTCTGGTTCGGTGCACTCGGTTGGAGCGGCTCCTGGAAAATCTCCATTGAAGAAAATCAGAAACGGGAAGTGCGCGTCACCGGGGGGTTCAATCCATTCGATTTCGCGTATCAGCTCACCCCCGGAGAGCAGCTTCGCACACCTGACTTCTACGGCGGCTTTTCTCATGATGGAATCGGTGGTGCGTCCCGGCTGCTGCATCGCTTTGAGATCGGATCAATTCTGCCTAACGCTCCGCACCCGCGCCTTCGTCCGGTTTTATACAACTCATGGGAAGCCACTGGCTTTGATGTAAACGAAGCCCAACAGGAGGTGCTCGCAGAAAAGGCAGCGAGCATCGGCGTGGAGCGTTTTGTCATCGATGACGGATGGTTCGGTGAAAGAGACAGCGATCACGCCGGCCTGGGAGACTGGTTCGTGAATTCCGCTAAGTTTCCTCACGGCCTCAAACCACTCATCGATAAAGTGCACTCGCTGGGAATGGATTTCGGCGTTTGGGTCGAGCCAGAGATGGTGAATCCGGACAGCGATCTTTATCGCAAACATCCTGATTGGGTTTTGAACTTCCCGGGCCGGCCGCGTACTGAAGCGCGAAATCAACTCGTACTCAACCTCGCCCGACCCGACGTGCGTGCATATGTCTATGGAGTGCTCGACAAGCTGCTCACCGACAATGACATTGCTTTCCTCAAGTGGGATTACAACCGCAACTGGTCGGAGCCGGGTTGGCCCGCGGTAGCGCCACAGGATGAAAAAGAGGTCTATGTAAAGTATGTTGAGAACCTGTATTCCATTCTCAAAGAACTGCGCGCGCGCCATCCGAATGTAGAGATAGAGTCCTGTTCCGGTGGCGGCGCCCGCGTCGATCTCGGCATCATGCGCTATACCGATGAGGTCTGGCCCTCCGACAACACGGATCCGTTTGATCGGCTTAGTATCCAGAATGGGTTTACGTACGCCTATGCTCCGGGCATCATGATGGACTGGGTCACCGATTCTCCCAGCTGGATGAACGATCGCACCACTTCGCTCCAATACCGATTTCTATCCGCCATGCAGGGAGCGCTCGGTGTGGGTGCGAACCTAAACAAGTGGACCCCGGAAGATTTTTCCACAGCAAAGAAAATGATCGCGCAGTACAAACAAATTCGACAGATTGTTCAGCGCGGCTCGCTCTATCGCCTGATTTCACCACTAAACGGTAGCGAATATTCTGTTACCGAATCAGTTTCCACTGACCTGGATCAGGCTGTTGTCTTTGCCTTTCTACATTCCAGCCAGATGGGCTATTCCTTTCCACGGATCTATCTGCGCGGACTTGACGATCAAGCTGAGTACCATCTCAGCACCTTGGATGGCCAAGCGGCATCTGGCACTCCTGCTTCCGCAAGCGGCGCTTATTGGATGGAGAATGGCGTGAGTGTGAATCTGCACGGAGACTTCCATGCAGCCGCCTTCTCGCTAACGAAAGCTGAAGCAGCACAGAGGGGTGGTCACTGAGTGAAGGGCCTGGGTTTCCTGTACCAGCTACAAGGTTAGCGATCGGCCTGTTGAAGGGCGTAAGGTGTGGCGGTTATAATAATAGTGATCGGGTGGACCCACGGCCAAATGGTGTACCCACTTCGTCAAAAGTTTCGTCAAATTGCGCGCCTTAGAGGCTCCAAAAACTCCTTTCGACTCCGCCCTATCCTTCAGAAAACAAACATGCTCCATGTCCTACACATGCCCTGTTAACCGAAGGGTTGTAGGTTCGAGTCCTACCTGAGGAGCCAAATAAATCAATAATTTAGACTCAGGGCCGCTCATTTGCGGTTTTCACTTTGGGGAAAACTCCGGGGACCCTGGACAAAAAAGAGACGCGGTGCTCTTACGCAGCAGATTTTTCGAAAAAACAAGTGAAGAGACTTCTTATTTTATTGGATTTAGAAGAAGTTTTCCGCGTTGCTCTGAAAGATGAACGGAGATGGCTGGTCGGATCGACGTATAAGTCGTAGTGGCCGGTGGACGGCAAGAGCGCGGATACAGTAGCGGATATTTCGGAGGGCGGAATCAGCGTCCCTGACGGCCAAATGCCAATCAAGATCGCTCAAGTCTTCATCGCGGCATCGCATTCATTGACTTTTGCAATACAAAGCGCCTTGCTTATGGTCTGCCCCGAAATAGTCAGCTGCATCCACAATTGTTAGAGAGCCCATTAACGCTGGGCATCAGGTGCTCTCCATTTGTCCTGGCCTTCGACAACCGTGATGTAACGGTCGATGGGCAAATTCGTAAAACGTTCCGTTTTGCCGCCAGGCAGCGGCCACTTGATTTCAACCCAATCTATCTTTGTGCGTTTGCCGATACCAAGCACTATGCGCGGATCATGACTTGAAAGATAACTACCGCCTCCCACTTTCATCCGGCTGCGCTTTAAGTCCTGCGCCTGATAAGTAATCCGCGCACCAATCGCTTCAGGATTCGATTTCGTTCCGACGAGCTTAATTCCGAGCCAGTGATTCTGCGCGCCAACATTGTTTCGCAACAGGACCGGCGCGCCGTCGTTGACTCCAATGAGAACGTCAATCGCCCCGTCGTTATTGAAATCCCCGATGGCCAATCCGCGCGCCGAAAGCGGCTGCTCAAAGATCGGGCCGCTCTGCTGACTGATGTTGCGGAAGCCCTTACCGGTGCTTTGGAACAGGAGCGGCTTTTCTTCATACGTCACTTGTGAGTGGATTCGGTCGATTAAATCGTCAGGGTTTCCGTTTGCTAAGAATAGATCCAGGTTCCCATCGTTATCGAAGTCGAAGAACTTAAGTCCCCAGCCACTCATAAGATAAGTGGCAGCGGTAATACCTGTCGGGCCGGCGTTATCATCGAAGGTCTCGTCGTGATTGTTGCGGTAAAGTGAGTACGATTCGCGGTCAAGGTTGGCAACGAAAAGATCCATAAAGCCGTCCTGATCATAGTCCGCGGAGTCCACGCCCATTCCTGATCGCGCCCGCCCGTCGGCGCTGTAAGCCACACCGGCAATTTCTCCGATTTCTTCGAATTTCCCATTTCCACGATTGATGAAAAGAAAGTTCGGAACTGTGTCATTGGTAACGAAGAGATCCATCAGTCCGTCATTGTTAATGTCCGTCGCAACCACTCCCCAGGCCTTTCCCAACTGACTGGCGATGCCGGACTCCTTACTGACGTCCGTGAACGTGCCATCACCATTGTTGTGAAAGAGCCAGCTCGGCATGGGCGAATAAACCTTGGGAATGCAATAGTGGCGCAGGCCATCCTCATGGATTCCGCAGGGCTTGTTCAACTC
>JBARHV010000090.1:0-2288 GCA_049799415.1 Silvibacterium sp. | reverse complement strand
CGACGGACACGGGACAAAGCGTCTTGCCAAACTTGATGACGTTGGCCACCGCTTTGGCATCGGAACGGCAAGGAACAAGAAAACGAATATTCATGCCTGTCGTGGTGATCACTGCGTCGGCACCGGCCAGTGTCAACACCGCGACGCATGCAGCGGTATCGGCCAAGGTCATCAGCAGTCCACCGTGGAAAGAGTTGAAAATGCCGTCGTAGACAGGATCGTATGGCGCCGTCAACTCTGCGGTACCCTCGCCTATCGCGCCAAGGCGTAGTCGCAGCGTTTCGAAAATGGGAATCTGAGCTAGACGACTTTGAAGCATGTCCTGGGCAGCCATATAGATACTCCAAACATTCCTACACCTGGCAAATCGGGCCGGGCTTCGACTAGTTGTTCAAAAACAGAGCCAGTCGTCGCTATGGATTACCGCACGCAGGAATGGCTTGAATAACATGATGAATTCCCTTTCCTCTGAATTGCACAACAGTCATCCCTATCCCCGGCAGCTTGGTTAGCTGTCAGATCTCCTTGCGATAGGCGAAGAGCTCCATCCTGAAAAAAGAGGTCACTTCTCCTGTCGCCCGAAATCCGTTCTTCTCGTAGAAACGGATCGCTCTCTGCAAGGGCTTGGTCGTGTCTAGGGTGATGGCCTTGCAGTGCAGATCGCGCAGACCGGATTCTGATTGCTCCAGGAGCTTCTTCGCCACTTCCGATCCATGCCATTCGGGGCGGACAGCCATGCCCCGGAGATGTCCTTCGCCATTCTCTTCAACCTTGTACGCAATTGTTCCAATCACGCGGCCAGACAAATCAACTGCCACAAGCACAGTCATCTCGATGAAACGCTTGCGAAGCGTCTCCTGTGTAAGCACGGTGTCCGCGAATGCGCCGGGTGTGTAACTGCTGCGATATGGCGCAAAGGCTTGATCCAGACACTGAAGTATCTCCGCGGCATCGTGGAAAGCAGCGTTGCGAATAGAAAAAACACTGTCATTTCGAGTTCGCTTTGGTTCCTTCACTGTGAGCTGCATCCACATAGCTCCTCAAACTACGGTGACAGATGGCTCTTCTGCTGGTCTTGTCGAAACTTGCTTTCCCGGGCATACTGACCCGGTGTGATTCCCAGGAAGCGTTTGAAGCGATGGGTGAGATGGCTCTGATCCGAGTATCCCGCCGAAAGCGCCGCGGAAACGAGACTTGCGCCACCGTCGAGGAACTCGCGAGCTTTCTGAATCCGAACGGTCTCCAGATACGCGTGGGGCGGAAGGCCAATCTCTCTTTCAAACGCACGCGCGAAATAGTAGGGGCTCAACGAGACCGAACTCGCAAGCTTGGACAATGAAACATCCTCCCCAAAATTTGCCTCCATGTATTCGCGCGCTTTTCTGACAGCCGGGCGCTCCCTACCCACTGGCCTCAGCGCAACCTGGGGATCCGCGTGCCGCGTGATTAAGCGCGCCAGCGCTCGGAGTAGGAACGATTCGCATTCTGCCTTCGGAGCCCTTTCTGCAAGGCGCTTATGAAAACTGGAAAGCAAAATAGCAAGGGGTGGATCACGGAGGGCGGCCCCCTTGAAGAAAGGCACGTTCGTGCTGACCCCAATGTCGGCGGCGACGCGAGCGAGATACTCCGCGCGAGGATACAGCACACGGTAAACGTAACCGCTCCGAGTTGCAGCTTCGCCAGTGTGGGGCTCATCAGGATTGACGACGAAAACCTGCCCGGCAGGCGCTATACGCTGGGCACCACGATACCAATAGGACGCGGCACCACTCTCGACCAGAGCAATAACGAAATAATCGTGTGCGTGCCGGGCGTAGCGATGTTCGACGAATTGCGCATGCAAAGCTTCCAGGCCGTGCAACTCTGGATCGTGATAATAGCGCGACCATTCTTTACAGGTCTTATTCATAGCCAGAATTCTATCTCCCGATGGAACGCGAAATTGTGAAATATGGATAGGCAAGTGGGTTAAACGGAGTCCAATTTGGCTGCCTTCGGGAAGCAGAAATCGGGGTTAATGTCACGTTGAAAGAGAACCTACTCACTGAAGAGGGTGAGAAAGTTGCTGGCATCAACGGCAGCTGTCCTAGTCCTGAGCGGCAGATTGGGGAAAGCAAAATCTTAGAGAAAATGGCCTTTCGATTCTCTGACGCTGCAGTTGGCGCATCGTCGATGACTGCGAAGGAAGGCTGGGGGCGTTGTTTCCAACACTCATGTCATTACTACTTCTTCGCGTAATGTTCTCCGCCGAGAAAGTGCAGCGAGACGTATGGCACATTGCCCACCAC
>JBARHV010000089.1:0-6370 GCA_049799415.1 Silvibacterium sp. | reverse complement strand
GCAACTGGCCGAGCGCGCGAAGAAAGGCCTGCTGCAGGCCGCGGCTACCGCATCGAATGTAACGATTGCGACACCTTCCGCGGAAGGGTTTACGGATGCAGTCATGATTGAGATTGAACACGAGAGCGGGTACTGTGTGCGGGCCTTTGTTCCCTACAGGATTACGGGCGGCCAATTTCATAGACTGGTTCCGCGCGTGGTGAAGTTCGGTACGATGCGGACGCAGGAGGGAGCGCCGCGGCTGTTTGCGCGGTGAGAGATAGGCCATGCCAACGAAACGCAAATCGAAGGGCGCTTACATGATCTCAGCGGTGGCTGAGATGTATGAGATTCATCCGCAGACGCTCCGGCTGTACGAGCGCGAGGGATTGCTGAAGCCGTCGCGCACGGAAGGCAATACGCGCTTGTATACAGAAGAAGACCTGGAGCGACTGGAGTTTATTTTGAACCTGGCTCGCGACCTGGGCGTGAACATTGCCGGCATTGCCATTGTGCTGCAGATGCGGGAGCGAATGGAAGAGATGAATCGCCAGATGCAGAGCTTTGTGGATTATGTGCGGACGGAGATGCTCACCCGGATGCAGCAGGGGTTGGGACCGCAGGGCGCGGCGATGGTTCCGCTAAAGCGGCCGATTGTTGTACCGCTTAAAAATAAGCGTTGAACCTTTCGCATCAGGCCAAAGATGAGCCGCGCACATTTCGCTTCTCTGGGCTAGTCTGATAGGAGGGACTTCGACGGGTACGTTTCCACTTCGAGCAGTTCCCTGCACTTTTATGATCAAGTTCCTGTTTGGGCTGGGGCTGTTTGGCCTGCTCACATCTTCGGTTTTCAGCGGCCTGGTAATTGCCGGCGTCTGGAAGTTTGCTCGCCGCCGCAGACGCGCGAAAGAGCAGGCCTCGATTCCTGCGGCTGCTTCGATTTTTCATCCTCCCGTTTCCCTCTTCAAGCCATTACATGGCGGTGAGCCCGACCTTGAGGCACATCTGGCGACTTTCTTCGAGCAGGATTATCCAGAGTACGAGATCTTGTTCGGGGCGCGGGTTGCGTCGGACGCCGGGCTGGAAGCGGCGCGGCGCGTTGCGGCACGCTATCCGCATATCCCGGTGAAGTACGTGCTGACGGGCGAGCCGTGGCAAATCAACGCCAAGGTATGCACGCTGGAATTGATGGAGAAGGCTGCAGCGCACACAATCTTCATCATCAGCGACAGCGATGTGCGAGTTACGCCGGACTACATTCGCGAGGTGGTTGTGCCGTTTGCCAATGAGAAGACAGGCGCGGTTACCTGCTTGTATCGCGGAGTAGCGGAGCGCGGGCTGTGGGCGAAGCTCGAGGCCGCAGGCATGTCGATTGAGATGACGGCGGGCGTGGTTGTGGCGGACCTGATGGAGGGTATGCAGTTTACGCTGGGCCCGACGATGGCGACGCGGCGAAGCTGTGTGCGCGAGATGGGCGGGTTCAGCGTGCTGGGGCCGTACTGCGCCGATGATTTTGTGTTGGGGAATGCGATTGCGGCGAAGGGGCACACAGTCGTACTGTCGACGCACGTGATCGACCATCTGGTGCTGAATTCAGATTTTGTGGATTCGCAGAAGCACCAGATCCGGTGGATGAAATCGACGCGCTTTTCAAGGCCCAAAGGTCATTTCGGGACTTCCTTGACGTTCAGCGTTCCGTTTGGACTGCTGGCCTGCTTTGCTGCACTGCTGCTACATCATCCAGTGCTGGGGTTGGGGCTACTGGCATACAGCGTGGCTGCTCGCGCGGCGCTGGCGCTGATTGTTGGCGGCACAGTGGTGGGAGAACGACATCTTCTTCGCACTGCTTTGCTGTTTCCGCTGCGCGACCTGCTTGGATTTCTCTATTGGGCCGCCAGCTACGGCAGCCGCGAAATTGTGTGGCGGAATCAAATCTACAAACTTGCCGAAGGCGGGTTGATGCTTCCCCGGAATGGAACGGCCGGAAAGAGCGATCGGCCGATTCTTACCGCCTGAGATTTTAAGTATAGGAAGAATATGTTTCTGACGATTTCTGCCAGCAACAGAGTGGATGCGCCGGGGAACTTTTGTATATTAACTGACCGACGCCAGGCCTCAACTCATCGCCAGCATGGAGCCATATCTTAATGCAGCCGAGGAAAACTGCTGTGATTATCGGCGCTGGGCCAGCCGGTCTTACGGCGGCTCTTGAGTTTGTGCGGCGCTCGGAGATTCACCCGATCGTTCTTGAGGCGAGCCAGGAGCTTGGCGGTATCTCGCGCACCATTCGGCACAACGGAAACCGGATGGATATTGGTGGGCATCGATTTTTCTCGAAGTCGGACCGGGTGATGGACTGGTGGACGGCATTAATGCCCATCTCCGGGGGCGAGGATGGGGCCGGGCAACATGCGGTTCGTTATCAAAACAAGGAGCGGCTGGTGGCGGCAGGAGCGGACGATGCGGACCTGGTGATGCTGGTGAGGCCGCGCAAGAGCCGGATTTATTTCCTGCGCCATTTTTTTAACTATCCTCTCTCGCTCGACGCCGCGACGCTACGCCTGATGGGGCCCGTGCGCACCTTCAAGATCGGAATGGGTTATCTGCGCGCAAAGCTCTTTCCGCGAAAACCGGAAAAGACGCTGGAAGATTTCCTGATCAATCGCTTCGGAGTTGAGCTTTACCTTACGTTCTTTAAGTCCTACACGGAAAAAGTGTGGGGAGTGCCATGCAACGAGATCAGCGCGGAATGGGGTGCGCAGCGGATCAAGGGGCTTTCGCTGCGGACAGCGATCCTGCATTTTCTAAAAAAGACATTCAGTCGCCGGAGCTCAGGTGACGTTTCGCAAAAAGGCACTGAGACTTCGCTGATTGAGAAGTTTCTGTATCCGAAATATGGGCCGGGCCAACTTTGGGAGCATGTTGCATGCCTGGTAACGGAAAAAGGCGGCGAAGTAAGAATGGGCTGGCGGGTTACCGGGCTACATATCGAAGGCAAGCGCGTTACCGCGGTCGAGGCGATGAATCATGCCGGAGAAAAGACAACAATCGAGGCTGATTATGTCTTCTCGACGATGCCGATACGGGAGCTGATTCGCGGGCTGGATTGCGCGGTACCTGCTAATGTGCGCGAGGTAAGCGAGGGGTTGGTTTACCGGGATTTTGTAACGGTGGGCCTTCTGGCGGACAAGCTTACTGTAACCGAGCCGGACGGCGGGTTGTTGAAAGATACGTGGATTTATATTCAGGAGCCGGATGTTCTGCTGGGGCGTCTACAGATTTTTAACAACTGGAGTCCCTTTATGGTGGCCGATCCGAACAAAGTATGGCTTGGGCTGGAATACTTCTGCTATGAGACCGATCCGCTGTGGAAGATGCCGAATGAGGAGATTGCCGCGTTCGCTATTGCCGAAGTGGAGAAGATTGGGATTTTGAAGGCTGCTGACGTTCACGATTCTCATGTGGTGCGCGTACCTAAGACTTATCCTGCATATTTTGGAACTTATAACCGCTTTGATGAAGTTATCGAGTATGTAAATCAGTTTGAAAACCTATATCTGGTTGGCCGTAATGGAATGCATAAGTACAACAATCAAGACCATTCGATGCTGACCGCGATGACCGCTGTCGATGATATTCTGGCCGGCGTTGATGATAAAGCCGGCATCTGGAAGATCAATACAGAGCAGGATTATCACGAAAAGAAAGACGAATGATCGCGCAGCTGGCTTACTCCCACTGGCTCTTATGCTTTGCGAGCCACCAACAGGGCGGCGCTCCGTGGGGGAAGATGGAGTGCGAGCATGGCTCCTGCGCCGTGCCCATGAAGTCGTACTCTTCCTTATTTCCCTTGAGTGGTGTGGAGAGATATTCGTCGACCTGTATGGTGCCGTATCCATTACCGTGAGACATTCTGACGCGCAGTATGGCCCAATCGACGAGATAGGTTAGAACCACGACGGCCAGCAGCACTTGAATTGCACGCCATACGATACGCTTCATTGCAACTCCGAACTCTAACGCGCGACTACTGGAAGATGGCGCAGAGCTTCTTCCGGCTCCGGGCGGACGCGGAAGTCAGCATGGGCTTCGGCAAATAAAATGGTGCCGTCGCTGGCGATGACGTAGGTTGCGGGAAGGATGAGCTTCCAGCTCTGATCGCCGTTGACGAAGGGCAGATTGACCAGGACATTGCGATAGTGCTGCTGGTGATAAGGCGGGATGGTATAGGTCAGGCCGAATTGTTCTGATACCTTGCAGCCGTCGTCATTGAGCAGCACAAATGGAATCTCATACTGGCCCTGGGTGAAATCGCTCTGGCGGACAGTCTGCGGGGAGATGGCAACCAGCAAGCCTCCACGGTCACGCACGATCGGATAGAGGTCACGCCAGGCCTCGAGCTCGGTGATGCAGTAGGGGCACCAGCGTCCGCGGAAGAAGTTGAGGATTACCGGTCCTAATGCCAGCAGATCCGAGGACCGGACCGTCTTCCCGGATGCATTCAAGAGTGTGAACTCCGGCGCTTTGGCTCCGACGGGAAGGATTTTCTGCTCGATACCCGTCGCGAACAGGTCTTCAACGGCACGCTCGCTGATGGCCAATCGCTCGGGTTGGACAAGTGTTCGCGTGTTCGCGGTGATTTCGTCGAGCTGGTCTTGAAGGTACGGCATAGGAACGCGCTCTTACCTCATGCCCTTCATTCCACCCAGCATGCCCATGGCGCGGCGCTGCAGCATGCCGCCCTTGCCGACGCCCTTGAACATCTTGCGCATCTGCGCGTACTGGCGGAGTAGCTGATTTACTTCCTGCACGGTTGTTCCGGAGCCATTGGCGATGCGCTTGCGGCGGGTACCGGAGATGATTTCGTGGTGGTTGCGCTCTTTCTGCGTCATGGAATTAATGATGGCCTCGATACGGACAAATTGTTTCTCATCCACCTGGCCGGCCATCTGCTGCATTCCCTGAAACGGGCCTACGGAAGGCAGCATCTTCATGATGCTTTGCAGTGAGCCGAGCTTGCGAATTTGCCGCAGCTGATCGCGAAAATCTTCGAGTGAAAAACCGTCGCCGCTGAGGGCTTTCTTTGCAAACTCTTCGGACTTTTTGCGATCGAGATTCTCTTCTGCCTTCTCGATGAGCGTCATGATGTCGCCCATGCCGAGGATGCGGCTCACGATGCGGTCGGGATGGAAGGGTTCGAAAGCGTCTGGCTTTTCGCCAGTGCCGATGAATTTTACCGGCTGTCCGGTGACGTGGCGGATGGAGAGCGCAGCACCGCCGCGCGCATCGCCGTCCATTTTGGTGAGCACGACGCCGGTGAGTGCGAGACGCTTGTGGAACTCTTCGGCAGAACGCACAGCGTCCTGACCGGTCATGGCGTCGGCGATGAAGAGAATTTCCTGCGGCGCCAGCAGCGATTTTAGCTTCGCCATCTCATCCATGAGGTCGGTGTCGACGTGGAGGCGACCAGCCGTGTCGACGATAAGCGTATCGCAGCCGCTGATGATGGCTTCGCGACGGGCTTCCTTCGCAAGACGTTCGACGAGTGCGGTTCCAGCGGCTTCCCCTTTGGTGTCGCCCTCGTAAATCTTTGCCTTGATGGAACTCGCTACGACCTTAAGCTGTTCGCGCGCGGCGGGACGGTATACGTCGACTGAAACCAGCATGGGACGATGGCCGCCTTTTTGCAGCCATGCCGCCAATTTTCCGGAGGTTGTAGTTTTTCCGGAACCCTGAAGACCAGCCATAAGAATAACTGTGGGGGGACGCGAGGCAAACTGGAAGCGCGCTGTATCCTTGCCGAGCAGCGCGACCAACTCGTCACGGATGATCTTGATGACCTGCTCAGTAGGCGAGAGCGAAGTCATAACTTCCTGGCCAAGAGCTTTGGCGCGAATATGCTCTACCAGATCCTTAACTACGTTGAGATTGACGTCGGCTTCCAGCAAGGCAATGCGAATTTCGCGCAACGCTTCCTGAATGTTCTCCTCGCTGATGATGCCCTGACCGCGAAGATTTTTGAATGCGCGCTGTAACTTTTCTGAAAGGTTTTCAAACATGGCTTAGCTGTAAGTTTATCAGTGCAGATGCAGGAGCTGGTTTGCCAGCTTTATGCATGGAAGAGGTTTGGATGGCGACCCAGGAGTATTTGACCACCTCTTTTGATGCTTGTTATGATGAGAGTGCGGGGTGGAGCAGCCCGGTAGCTCGTTGGGCTCATAACCCAAAGGTCGTAGGTTCAAATCCTACCCCCGCAACCACTTAGGCGAAACGCCAACCCCAGATAACCCCAAATAACAGCATCCGCGAAAATGCCGGGGGTTTTCGGGCGTGTTTGCAGGGTCCTTTGCATGGCTATGCGCTCCTCAGTGCCTTCCTGACGACTTTCGTG
>JBARHV010000088.1:0-2325 GCA_049799415.1 Silvibacterium sp. | reverse complement strand
GGCGCCTGGCGCGCTGAAGATGCCGGCCAGCCCATCGACGCCTCGGGCGTACTGGCGGATGGCACCAAAATTAACGGCGTCGTAAGCTTGCGCAACGCACTGGTCAGCCGTCCGGATATGTTTGCCGGAACACTGACCCGCAAACTTCTTATTTACGCGCTGGGCCGCGGCCTTGAGTATCAGGATATGCCTGCGGTCCGCACGATTTTGCGCGACGCTTCGCGCGACAACTATCGATTCTCGGCCATCGTTCTGGGCATTGTCCACAGCACGCCCTTTCAAATGCGGGCGGCGGCCACCACGGAAGCTCCGGCCATACGGACGGCTGAAAACCGGAAGGAGAAGGAAAGATAGACAAGGTCCTGACCAAGAAGTCACTCTCCAGGCGGACCATCTTGCGCGGAGCCGGCGCGGCGGTTTCGTTGCCGCTGCTGGATGCCATGCTGCCCGCGTTCGTGCCGCTGGCTAAGGCCGACGCGAAGCCCAAGATGCGATTTGGCGCGGTTTATTTTCCGAACGGCGCCATCATGCAGCAGCTCACTCCGAAGACGGCCGGCAGTGGTTTTGAGTTCCCGCCGATTCTGAAACCTCTGGAGCCGTTCAAGGACCGTCTGATCGTTGTGACCAATCTCACGCGCTCGCACCCGGGCAGCCAGTTCGGCGATCACGCGGTCAGCGCCGCGGGCTTTTTAACGGGAGTTTGGCCCAAGCGGACCGAAGCCGAAGACGTACACGCGAACACCACCATCGACCAGGTTGTCGCACAACAGATTGGCCAAGACACGCCGCTGCCTTCGCTCGAAGTGGCCACCGAGGATTTTACCGGTTACGTTGGCGGCTGCTCGCCTGGTTTTAGCTGCGCCTATTTGAACACCATTTCGTGGAGCTCGCCATCCACGCCGCTGCCCATGGAAATCAATCCGCGCGCCGTTTTCGAGCGGCTTTTCGGCGCTGCGGGCACGGCTGCCGATCGCCAGGCGCGCATCCAGACCGAGCGCAGCATTCTGGATTCGGTGGCCGAGGAAGCCAGCGGCATCGGACAAGGCTTGGGCGTTCGCGATCGTACGCGGCTCACCGATTATCTCGACAATCTCCGCGAAATCGAGCGCCGCATCCAGCGGCAGGAAGCGCGCGGCGCGACGCAAGTGGATACGCCGGACGCTCCCATCGGCATTCCGGATTCGTTCGACGAACATGTCGCGATTCTCTTCGATCTGCTGGCCGTGGCCTATCAGTCCGACACCACGCGCGTCTTCACGTTCATGATGTCGCGCGAACTGAGCCAGCGCACGTATCCCCAAATCGGCGTCACCGAGCAGCATCATTCGGTGTCGCATCACCAGAACAATCCGGTGAAGATGGCGCAGTGCGTCAAGATCAATACCTACTACGTCGGAATGTACGCCAAATTCCTGGAGAAATTGCGAACCACTCCGGATGGCGAAGGCAGCTTGCTCGATCACTCGTTCCTCGTCTATGGCGCAGGCATGGCCGATTCGAACGTCCACGCCACAGATCCGCTGCCCGTGGTGGCCATCGGCGGAGGAGTTGGCACCGGACACCGTCACATCGAATTGCCCACGCGTACGCCGGTTGGAAACTTCTGGTTGAACGTGGCCGAGAAGTTCGGCAAGCCAATGGATCGCTTCGGCGACAGCACTGGAAAAACCGATGTCCTGGTCTAGGGCCGCGCTCATCGCGATTGCATCGGCCGGTCTCGCGCTTGCCGGTACGCTGTCTGACGCGGTGCAGTCCGGCGATCAGGAACAGGTGCGACATCTTTTAAAGACGCATGCCGATGTCAATCTTCCCGATGCCGACGGAACCACGCCGCTGGAATGGGCGGTTTATAACGACGATCTTGCAACCGCGCAAATGTTGCTGCGCGCGGGCGCCAACCCGAGCACTGCAAACCGGGATGGCGTAACACCGCTATCGCTCGCCGCCACCAATCGCAATGCGGCGATGGCTGAGGCGTTGTTGAAAGCTGGAGCCGATGCGAATGCCAAGCTCCCGGGCGGCACCACGATGCTGATGGCGGCGGCCCGCACGGGCAATCCGGAAATCGTGCGGCTTCTCATCGAGCATAGCGCCGACGTGAGCGCGAAGGGCGAGGAGTATGGCGAGACCGCGCTGATTTGGGCGGTCGAAGAGAATCACGCCGACGCGGCCAAGGTGTTGATCGCGCACGGAGCCGACGTGAATGAGCGGACCAATCCTTTGGTGCGCTCTAAAGATCGCTTCGGACTGGAAGGCGTGCTCACCATTCTGCCGCATGGCAATTGGACCCCATTGATGTACGCCGCGCGGCAGGGTTCGCTTGAT
>JBARHV010000087.1:0-6187 GCA_049799415.1 Silvibacterium sp. | reverse complement strand
CCATTCGCCCAGCGTCTCGCGAATCCGCTCGTACCGGTTTTTGTCATCCATATCCATGCGCCGCGGATCAGAAGGAATACGGATATGGTCCGCCACAAATAAAATCAGGCACTGCGGATTCGGCGACCGGAAATACTCCTCAATCGCCGCAAACTCTTCCTTCTTCGCGCCGCGCGTATATAGCGCCTTGAGTCCACGCACAAAGAAAACCTGGAACGGAGCCATCAGCGACGGCGTGCGCGCCCGGTCGAGGACCTCAAAGATATTCACCTCACCCAAATCCAGATCGGAGAGACAAAAATCCCGCAGATCCGGCGGAACCAGAGCCTCCAGCACCGCCTTGCGGCAGCGCTCATAAAGAAAAATCTCATCCCCCAGCAGCACGTATCCCGGCCGCAGGCTCGTACCATGCACCTCGGCAATAAAGCGGTCGGCAGCCGTAAATCTTGCGCCCATCTAGCCGCGCCTCCTGAAGTCTCGTATCAAAACCGTGTGCCTCATCGTCATTAAAAAGACTCCAGAATATCCGATACAACAGACTGGGCAAAATCACGCGCCAGTCGCTGCTCCGCCGGGTTATCTTCCTGAATAAAACTCGCCAGGTCCTGCGTCGTCTCATACTGCTGCCGGAACAGGTACGACGGGTTCGCGTAAAGCACTTTTCCCTTGCGATCCACCAGCTTCACCGTGGCCTTGATCGTAATCAAAAAACTCGAAGACTGCCCCGTCTGCGAGTTATAGGTCAGCGGAGTCACTTGAAATCCGGTGATTGTCCCATCCAGCGTCGCGTCCGCATCCGCGCTGTTGCCGGAGATCAGCCGGTACGGCGTCCGGTTCGAAAGCTCCCGGATTACCGCCTGTGTAAACATCACCTCGGTGCGGTACGACTGCGTAGCGTTCTTGAAAACCGGCACCGCCAGCGTATGCACCGTATCCGGCAAATGCGCCGGGGAGCCGGCGGGATGATACCCGCAGCCGCCAAGCATAAGGAGGCAGCCGAACACGACTGCAGAAAAAACACGGACCATAGTTGCTCTATTCTCGCATCGCAGACCCCCAGCAGCGCGCATCAAATCTGCGCAGGCACACAATCAGGCAATAACCGGATAGAATTAAAGGGGAAATGAAGTGTCCATACTGCGGGTTTGCGCAAGACCGTGTGGTTGACTCGCGCGAAAGCAAGGAAGCCGATTCCATCCGCCGCCGCCGCGAGTGCGAGGGCTGCAACAAGCGCTTCACCACCTACGAGCGTATCGACGAAATCCCCTACATGGTCGTCAAGAAAGATGGCCGCCGGGAGAAGTTCGAGCGCCAGAAGGTGCTCAGCGGCCTGCTGCACGCCTGCGAAAAGCGCCCCGTTCCCGCCAGCACCATGGAAGCGCTGGTCGACGAGGCTGAAACCTTCCTTATGGATTCGCCCGAGCGCGAGCGCACCACCAGCGAGATCGGCGAGTTGCTCATGGACCGCCTGAAGACGCTCGACACCGTGGCTTACATCCGCTTCGCCAGCGTCTACCGCGACTTCAAGGACGTTCGGGAATTCAAGGAAGAACTGGAACAGCTGCTGACAAAAGAACACCGCAAGGGAAGTCAGCGTTAAAGATAAACAGAAATCATGCGGAGTTCGCTTGTACTCCCGCCCGCAAAAAAATTTATGACAGAGAAAATGCAAAAGACACACACAGTTACGCTCATCCCCGGCGACGGAATTGGGCCCGAGGTCACAGACGCCGTCGTCCGTATCCTGGAAGCCACCGGCGTCCGCTTTAACTGGGAGCACTATGCCGTCGGCGCCGAAGCCTTCGAGAAGCACAAGGAATACATCCCCAAAGATCTCTACGAGTCGATCGAGCGCAACAAGCTCGCGCTCAAAGGCCCGGTTGGGACGCCCATTGGCGGCGGCTTTACCTCCATCAACGTCACCCTGCGGAAAAAATTCGAGCTGTACGCGAACTTCCGCCCTATCAAGAACCTTCCCGGCCTTGAAACGCACTATCCCGGCGTGGACCTGATCATCATCCGTGAAAACACCGAAGGCGAGTACGTGGGCCTCGAGCACGAAGTGGTTCAGGGAGTCGTCGAGTCGCTCAAGGTGATCACTCAAAAAGGCTCAACGCGCATTGCGAAGTATGCCTTCGAATACGCGCGCAAACACCATCGCAAAAAGGTCCACGCCATCCACAAGGCCAACATCATGAAGATGTCCGACGGCCTCTTTTTGAAGTGTGCGCGCGAAGTCGGCAAGGGCTTTCCCGAAATCACCTATGGCGAGCACATCATCGACAACACCTGCATGCAGCTGGTCATGAATCCTTACCAGTACGACACGCTGCTGCTCCCAAACCTCTACGGCGATATCGTCAGCGACCTCTGCGCGGCCTTCGTCGGCGGCCTCGGACTCGTCCCCGGCGCAAACCTCGGAGCCGATGCGGCCATCTTTGAAGCCGTGCACGGCTCAGCTCCTGATATCGCCGGCAAAGACATCGCCAACCCAACGGCATTGCTGCAATCGGCCGTCCTCATGCTGCACCACATCGACGAAACCGATGCCGCAAATCGCGTGCAGGCTGCGATTGAAAAGGTCTACACCGAGGGCAAGACGCTCACCCGCGATGTAGGCGGTTCGTCCGGCACAAAAGCATTTGCGGATGCCGTGATAGCGGCGCTCTAAACTGAAAGGTTTGCGTCCAACGAACCAGGACTAAAAAAACATCGAAGACAGAAAAGGAAAAATATGCCGGGAAAGAAATCCGTGATGATCGCGCTCTGCTCACTGCTGCTGATTGCCGCAGGCTGCAAAAAAGCCGCAACCAGCGCTCCTGAACCGGCAAAAAACTACACCACCATCGATTGGGCCAACTCCGGCACCATCTCCGGAATTATCCACTTCACAGGCAAGGCCCCAAAACCTCTTGTCATAGATATGGGCCAGGACCCGGTATGCAGCCTCGCCCCAACCAACTACACCGAGCAGTATGTAGTCGATAACGGCGGCCTTGAGAACGTCTTCGTCTACGTCAAGTCCGGCCTCGGCGACAAAGCCTACGCGCCCTCCTCCACGCCCATCGTCGTGGACCAGAAGGGCTGCCGCTTCACCCCCCACGTCGTCGGAGCCATGGCCGGCCAGCCCGTCCAGTTCACCAACAGCGACGCCACCATGCACAACGTCCACATGACGCCGTCGCTCGCCACCAATCAGACCGTCGATATCTCCGAGGCCCCCAACGGTCCCGGTGAAACCCGCATCCTCGCTACGCCCGAGCTTATGGTCCCCGTCCGCTGCAACAATCATCCCTGGATGGAGGGCTACATCAACGTCGTCTCTAACCCCTTCTATGCCGTCAGCGGCGCCGACGGCCACTTCACCATCAAGGGAGTGCCGCCCGGAACCTACACCATCGCCACCGACCACGAGCAACTCGGCGACAAGACGACCACCGTAACCGTCACAACGCAGCACACCTCCACCATCGACATCACCTACCAGATGCCTGCGAGCTAAGCCGGGTTGACAACGTCGGAATCATCGGCTGGAGCATGGATCGTTAGCTCGTAGGCCTTCTCACACCAACACCTCCGCATGGCCACAAGCCTGATGCAATCGCAAGCTCTTCGCGAGGGCACGGCGGGGAAGTATTTTCCCCGCCGTGCCTTCGCTCAAAGCCCGTGCGGCAAGCACCGCCCGCCGCGCAGGCGCCGCCGGAGGCATACGTTACACTAAGAGGTACAGCGAAAATCCTTTGCTTCGATACCCGCGCAGGGACGCTGGCTTTCAGCAAGGCAGGGCTTACACAACACATGCGGCAGCAGATTGGCATTCTAGGCGCGACCGGAATGGTCGGCCAGCGCTTCATTCAGCTTCTTGAAAACCATCCCTGGTTTGAGGTGGCATGGCTCGCCGCCAGCGACCGTTCCAGTGGTAAGAAATACGGCGACGCCGTCAAATGGAAACTCGACACCGCCCTCCCCCAACGCATCGCGAATATGACCGTATCGCCCGCGATACCCGACGGCGCACCCAGGATCATCTTCGCCGCGCTCGACGCCGACATCGCCCGCGAAATGGAGCCCGCCTTCGCTGCTGCGGGTTGCGCCGTCATCTCGAACTCCAGTGCCTTCCGCATGCATGAGGACGTTCCCCTCGTCATCCCCGAGGTCAACGCCGACCACCTGCCCATTCTCGAAAACCAGCAGTGGCGCAAGCAGTCCGGCGGATACATCGTCACCAATCCCAACTGTTCAGCCATCGGCCTGGTGATGGTTTTGAAGCCGCTTGTAGACCGCTTCGGCGTCGACTCCATCTTCGTCTCCACCATGCAGGCCGTCAGCGGAGCCGGATACCCCGGCGTCGCCTCCATGGACATCCTCGGCAACGTCGTCCCCTACATCAAGAATGAAGAGGAAAAGATGCAGGCCGAAACCCTCCGCCTGCTCGGCTCGCGCGACGGCAAAATCGTCCGTCCTTTGGACGCAAAAATGACCGCGCACTGCAACCGTGTCGCCGTCGAAGACGGACATACCGAGAGCGTCAGCATCAAGCTCTCGCGTAAAGCCACGCGCGAAGAAATTCTCGCGGCATGGCGCGAATTTACGCCGCTCGCCGGACGCGACCTGCCCACCGCTCCCGCGCAGCCCGTAGAATTCACGCCTCTCGAAGACCGCCCTCAGCCGCGCCTCGACAAGATGCGCGGCAACGGTATGGCCTCCACCGTCGGACGCCTGCGCCCCTGCACGTTGCTTGACTGGAAGTTCACCGTGCTCTCGCACAACACCATTCGCGGCGCAGCCGGAGCCGCTCTGCTGAACGCGGAGCTGCTCGTCTCGCTCGGCAAACTCGATCCCTCCAAACTCAACCCGGTGGCAGTCCCGGCATGAACAAGCTAGTCGTCATGAAATTCGGCGGGACCTCCGTCGAGGATGCCGCCGCCATTCGGCGCACCGCCGGAATCGTACAGCGACGCCGCGACAAAGGCCTCACCCCCATCGTCATTGTGAGCGCTATGGCGAAGGTTACCGATCAGCTCGTCGCGTCTGCCGCTGCTGCCGGACGCGGTGACCGCACCGGCGCGCTGGCCATTACTGCGCGCATGCGTAACCGCCATCTGGAAGCGGCCAACGCGCTCGTCTCCGCCGAGGCCATTGGCGATCTCAGTAAGTGGGTCGACGCCGAGTTCTGCGGACTCGAAGAAGTATTGCGTGGCCTCTCCGCCGTCGGCGAGCTTACGCCCCGCATCAACGACATGATCGTCTCGGAAGGCGAACGCCTCTCCAGCCGCATCATCGCCGAGGCCTTCCGCCATTCCGGACTCGACGCCGTTCACATCGAAGCACGTAACGTCATCGCCACCGACGCGCAACACGGCAGGGCAGTTCCGCAGGACGCGCTCATCGAAGAGCGCCTGAAGCAACACGTTCTGCCCCACGCCACTGAAGGCCGCATCGTCGTCATGGGCGGCTTCATTGGCGCAACGGAAAAAGGTGTCACGACCACGCTCGGCCGCGGCGGCTCCGACTTCACGGCAGCCCTGGTCGGCGGCAACATCGACGCCGACGCCATCGAGATCTGGACCGACGTCAACGGCATCATGACCACCGATCCACGCATCTGCCCCGACGCACTGCGCGTCAAGACCATCAGCTTTGAAGAAGCAGCGGAACTGGCCTACTTCGGAGCAAAGGTGCTGCACCCCGCCACTATCCTCCCAGCGATCAAAAAGAACATCCCCGTGCTGGTGCTGAACTCGCGCAACCCTGAGAATGAAGGCACGCGCATCATCCCGCTTGCACCGCACTGCCGCAGCCCCTTCAAGTCCATCGCCGTCAAGCGCCGCCTCACCATCATCGACGTCGTCGCCAGCCGCATGCTCATGTCGCACGGCTACCTCAAAGAAATCTTCGACGTTTTCAACAAACACAAATGCGCGGTTGACATGGTTTCCACCTCTGAGGTCTCCGTCTCGCTCACCGTGGACTCCAATGAAAAGCTGCCCGAAATCGCCGCTGACCTCAGCCAGCTCGCCGACGTGAAGTACGAAGGCCGCAAAGCGCTCATCTGCATGGTCGGCGAAAACATTCGCGGCCAGCAGGGCATCGCCGCGCGCGTCTTCCAGGCCATCCGTCACGTCAACGTGCGCATGATCTCGCAGGGCGCATCCGAAATCAACATGACCTTCATGATCGAGGAAGA
>JBARHV010000086.1:0-8397 GCA_049799415.1 Silvibacterium sp. | reverse complement strand
GAAATCTATCCTCGTCATAGGCGTTGAGGCTTTGGAGCAGCACGAGTGTCGATGCCAAAAACATCCATGAACGAAGACGACCTTTCGCTTCTTTCGAAAGACCAAATCCGGTTTTCCAGGTAGATCTCTTCCATGTAAACGATAACGATAACCTAGGCCATGCGCGATTCGCCGAACGATCAGTTCTGGCCTTGTGTTCTTCGAACGTACAGATGCCATATTCAAAGAACGCGTCGAACTTTTGACGCGATCAGCCACATGTACTCCTAGATAAATTAGGCGAACCTGATCATTTGCGGTAGCGCCTCCACAGGAAGCTCGCCGCGCGTGGGCCGCCCCGTGCTGTCGAACCAAGTGTATTTGATCGACCTCGCGCTACCCGAGCCATCGCTTCTTCATGGCCGTTTGCCATCTATCAGTGGAAAGACTGTTCGATACGTCGCAAACCGCTCATCGAAAGAACTGTTGCTTCGCACCCACCGCGCCGTAACCGGACTCATCCATGAAATGATGTCGAAGATCTGATTGATGTCTCTCTGCAAAGGGCGGCTCAATATCGGCTCATGATGAGCTACGCGATTACGCAGCTTGCGAATACTGTTGAGCCTCGTCTGGACATGCGCCCGCTGCACCGGGCGGCGAGGGAAGATTTTGACTAGATGGTTCCGCCAGAGCACGTCATACTTCGGCCCGGTCAGGCCGGTCCAGAAGCCGAAAGAGAGCTCGGCGACAACGCGACCCGCGTCGAGAGACTTTCTTTCTTTGACCAGAACTTCCTTTGCTTTTCGCAGCATCCCTGCCTGCTCCGGCTCTAGTCTCAAGCTGTCGTACCATTCTGCCCGACCGTAATCCGACGCGAGTTGAGTATGGATCGTATTGCGGAATGCGACTTCCAGCCCTTGTAGAACGCCATAGAGCGATTCGGAGAGGAGGGTATTCTGTTCATAGAGCCGGATCGCCAGCTCGTTCTTCCCACGGACGCTCACCTGATAAGGCCGCAGCCGATCTGAGGAGAGCGTCCTTTCAATTTCGCTCAGGTTCGTCGGTGAATAATCAAATGCTGGCATCAATCTCCATAGTACCGAAGGGTGTTATACTTGGTGCGTAAACCCTGATGAACCCCTGTCGCTTCGTCGATATGTGCTCAGGGTAATCGGATGCCGCCTTCGGGCGGCATTCATATTTTGCAGCGTTTTCGTGGAAAGCCTATCTTGTCAAACAGCCTAAAAACAGGTGCAGCATACCTCACCCGCGAAGACACCGCCGTCCGTGGATTGACGTTCGCTCCTCATTAGGCGAAGATAATGCGAAGAGGCTGTGGATCGGTTAGGAGGACCTGCCAGGCCCAGGAGGTTTAATGATGGCAGGAACAGGTGCATTGCGTTTAGGGCCGGCTGCGCGGAGGTTGATTTCGCCCGACAGGTGGACTGACGGCTATCCGGGGCCAGTGGCGTACAGTAGAGAGCTTGACGCGCTGGTCGATTGGGCGAGTGCGAAGGGCTGTCTGTGGCGCTTCCAAAGCCGACTGGAATCGAAGAACACTCAGCGCGATGAGGCGCTCGCTGAGTTGCGTCTGGCCTACCTCCTCGACAGCGTGGGCTTCCCGATCGTGGGATGGGACCCGCCCGGCGCGAATGGGAAGAAGGGCGAGTATTTGCTCACCACGCCGGAGAAGACCGACGTGTTCGTCGAGTTGAAGAGTCCGGGCTGGGAGAGCGAACTCACCCCGGCGCAACGTGCAGCGGGCAGGCAGCACCAGCCGAAGTATGACGGCATGGGCGGCGGCGCAGTCGGCAACTTCCAGGCGGTGCATCAGTGCATCGCGCGTCCAAACACGTATCCGAAGTTCACTACCACGCAGGCGAACCTGCTCATCATCGCGGATGACCTCAACCTGTCGCTGCATGACACGCTCCTCCAGGTCGAAGGCGCACTTTACGGTGCCAAGTGGCAATACGGCGAGGACGGCCACTTCACCAGCAATCGCTTCGAGAACCTCGGCGGCCTCGGCGTCTTCTACGCATTCTCAGCAGTGCCATCGCGCGGCATCGAGTACCAGTTCGTGATCTACGAGAATCCGCACGCGCTCCCGGCGACCAAGCTGCCGCAGTCGCTACTGGAGCAGTTCAAAGAGACATTCAACTGCATCGTGAAAGGCACAGACCCGCGCAGGCCAGCGCCGGTAAGATAAGTCAGTATGGCGATCAAGGGAATCGTTGGAGCCGATGGCAAGCTCTACCATCGTCTGAAACTATGAAGTGAATCCGCGCTCGGCTCCGCCCCTGTAGGATTGTTGACTGCTACTTTTGGAGCTTCCCTTGGTAAAACTGCCGTCATATCTCGGTGCTACATTCCACAAAACGAATTTTCAGGTTCATTCCCTTCGCGACATCATTTTGGAAAGGGCCGTTCCACCGTCTCGACGACCGCGAGAAATTCGCAGAGGCGTTAATCGCGCACGCGCGTAGGGTAGGCAGCCTGAGCAACTTCGATAACTACGCTTTCGATATCTTCTTCTTGGTGACGGTATAACCATAGCTTTCCAGACGGCGACGTGCGCTGCGAAAGCTGACTTTGCTGAAAAACGGGATGTTCAATGGATTAGGCGATCCACTGATGATTGCGTATACGACTTCGTACTCAGAGGGGTTAGGTCTGCGTCTCGGCTCTTGAAGCTTGTGACCTCTTGGAAGAATGCGATTGAGCCTCACGCGGAACTCTGCATCGCTCACAAGCAACTCTCCCGATACAACACCCTGCATGAAGAGATGGCTCAAGACGCTTGAGGCTCCGTACTTTTTCACATGGACGAGCTTTTTATCGCGGGTCAGAATATCGCAGAACTCAATTTTGCTGCGTCCGCCGCCTTGCGTGATTGTTTTTTGATCCATACAGCATGCCCCGTCCAGACGTTCGGTAGCGGAGGTGTTGTACTCCAACTCTTTCCCGCCAGTGTAGTCGAGCAAATCGATCGCGGAGTCTGGAATACTCGCGAAGTAGTTTTCGATTTCGTCACTGAAGTTGCGAGCTATCTTGTACCACTTCCCATTATTGAGTATATGGACCACTCCGTTTAGCGGAATCTCCGCATACATGCAGCGAAAGGCGGACCACTTGTTCGCTTGATCATCGTCAGTAGCACTGATCGCATAAACGCCATCGCTCTTTAGATCATCGATTGTGACAGCGGCATCCGCCTCTTCCAAGAAAGCGTCTAGAGAGAGATCGTTGACTAGCTGGCCTCGCTTCGGCCTTCGGTAACGAAAGCCCGCAATGTCGGCCCAATCTAAAACATCTGGAACTGCCATCCAAACCTTTTCAAGGTCACGTTGATTGACTTTTTCCAAGAGTGCCGCGTTTAGCGAATCCTCGGTTGGTCCGCTCCCAACTTCAGAAATCTGATCGATCCAATCGAAGTTCTCCTTATAGCCTCTGCTCCGTGACTGCTTCAGGCTGTATTTGAGGATTTCTGAAACGTTCGTGACGTTGACCGGAGCTGTGAAGTGGAACGCATCTCTGCCAGTGATCATCTTGCCGAACTTCTCGTCTATGCTTCGTGCAGTAACAGAACTGATCAGGTCTTGTTCAATATCGATCCCGAACTCAGCGGGTGAGACATCACGGCTCATCTGCTCCCTGCTATGTTTTGGGACCGCTCCAAGAGTGGTCTTATCGATGCTGCGAAAGCTCTCTGGTGAGACCGAGTTCAAAACTACCTTCAATCCGAAACGATCTACCGTCACTCCTTCTTTGAGAAGATGACGCCCGTGGCCGAAGGTGATGGCAAAGTATGTGGTTCGATTTCCGTCTTGAACCGGCGCCAGAAACAAGGCTTTCGAACTCGAATTGAATATCCTCAGATTCGGGAGACGGCCGACGAAAAACTTTGTGATCCAATCGGGCTGCTGCGTGTGCGAAGCCTCATAGACAAACTGGCCTATGGCTCCAACCGGTATGGACTCGGTTCCAGCTTCAACGATATCTGCCGGGGACTTATATCGGGACTTGATTTGATAGACTGCAAGTCGGTTGGTGCTGATTCCGTTCGTTCGCGGCATGGACTAGCGCACCTGAAAAGAAGATATGAATTGGCTCCTATATTAGCCCTCAAGCAGCGTCAGAATCGATCATCATTCGACTAATTGTGATTCGTGGGCAAAGGTCCGTACATACCTTCCAGCATCGACAGTAGTGTTTCTCTGATAGCGGTGCGTTGCTCCCCGTGGTGAGCTTCGCGGTGATGATTGGAGCAAAGTGCTGCCACGTTCCATTCGTGATCGACGCCGTTCTCTGACAAAGGAACGACGTGGTGAGTCTCTAGGTAAATCTCACCCTTTGCCGTCACAAATCCCGGCTTCTTGCATGATGCAAGCTCACATTGACCCTTTGCTCTTTTCAGTGCGATATCCCTTACGTTTCTATCCCGCTCGAATCCCTTTGAGGTAGTCTCCGTCCGTACGGGCGGTTTCAAGTCTGGGAGTGTGTACTGATCGACGAATTGAGCATATGGGCCGCGAACTAAGAGACAGGCTCCCGTGCCACTGTCGTAGCTCCGAATAGACCACGGCTCCGAATCAAGCTCTCGAAGCTTCATGCGAGATGCTTTCTTCGACTCAGGGTTGGTGATGTCCTCTTGTGATCCTTCTCCAACGATCACTCGCACAGGCAACTTCTGTCTAAACGCCTCTGCGATGACGGCATCCATCTTGCCCGCCCGTCGAATCTGGGCATTGCGCTTACCGGGCGAAAGGCTCTTGGCGTGGCTTACCCTTTCCGCCCAGTGGCGAATATTCAACTCGCCTCGAAGACCGTCAGCGTCTTCTTCAATTTCGTGATACCAAAGGTTCAAGACGACGACTCTTCCTGGCTCGATGAACGCCCAGTCGTAGCAATAAGCGGGATTCGATGCAGGCGTCTTTACGGGTTGCCCTTTTTTCGACCTACTCCACGGCTTCACATCTACGCCAGCTTTCGCCACAAGGTCAATCACCCGCGGCGATTCCGTTGGTTTGAGCTTTTCCTTTACTGTCACAGAGTGCTCCGGTCGATTGACTTAGCGCATCGCGTACGTTTGCGATTCACTCTTTGCTGGAGTGATCGATACAAGTGGCATCTCGTCATAGGTGCGACCGTTGAGCAATCTTCCCGCTTTATGCTTCCGTGCGCCTCCCCATTGCTTGAAGAAGAAGGCCGTGCCGCGGCATGCGAGCACGATTTCAAATTGCCGCTGCAGATATCTATTCGTGACGCGGCGGCCCATATGGTCCTGCAGATACCGAGCGGGATGCGCGAGGTTACGCATCATGCGAACCACCTCCCATAATCGCCGACCATGGCTTTGTGCCAGTTCCAGTCATCGTTGAGGTCTAGTCTCGGCAATTCTACTTTAGTCCTCCCCTTTCATGGGACATTAGTTTCTATCGATGTGAACGATGCGGTCTAGCGTCAGTTGCATTTCCTTCTCCTTGAGCAAATCGGCGAGCTGATTGGTGGTCGTCAATGCAAGGATTTCTTCCCGGGTCATCACTAGAATCCTAATCTTGTCGCGGATCAATGCCCCCAAAACCTCACTGTGTGCCGATTGATCGCCATCTCCAGTAATCCCATTGAGGGCGATCAGGATTCCGTGGTTCGCACCTCGATCTTGGAGCTTTCGCACGAACCAGCCGACTTCGTTACTGCCGACTGGAGTTGCAGATGCCTTACATTCCGTGATCAAGACAGCGTCCACAAAGTGAAGAAGTGAAACTCTCTGATCATTCCAAAAGGCCAGATCAAGTTCGTGGGCTCTAGGGGCATCGAGGATGTTCCTCCTGCGGAACTCGACGCCGGCGACCGTACCCAACAGGTATTTCCCCAACTCTTCAAGCGCGTCTCCCTTGGCGTCGTTGGTGGGAGCTCCATCGACCGACGCGAGGAGCGCGCGAATGCGCGTTTTGGAGTAGCGCGCCATCAGAACTGCATTCCATGCACCATGAGATTCCGGCGCTCGACGAGAATCTCGGCAAAGTTCCGATGGAGCAGCTCAGCGGTGAACTCCTCGATATCGAACCATAGAACAAGCGGATTCCATCCGTGGGGTCTTTCAAAACTCTGATCAGGTTTTTTTAGATACAGCAGGACCCCGGCCGCAGACTTCGATTCACTGACCAGCTTTGTCAGACGTAAATATGCCGATTGGAATTGCGCCCCCTCCAGATAACCCTTGACCTCGATGAGGACGGGATTGCCGAAGGAGCCGCGCAGCGATTCGCTCCACACCACGAAATCCACGCCGCTGTCCCGAATATCTCCATCGTCCTGAACGGAAGTGATGCCTGCGGAAGTCAGAACGCTATCAACCAACGAGTGCAATTGCTGCTCCTGCGGCTGCGCCCGGAGCCTCTGGATCTCTTCAGAGAGGGTCGGCAGCGTGATCGATTGATCTGAGGAAACCCTCTGCTTTTGCCGCTCCGGACGTTTCGTTATTTTATGTGGCCGCAAAGTTCCTAGAAACCCTTCGACGCCCAGCTTCAAAATCTCTGTCGCCGAACCCGTATAAGTCAGATAACGAGTAAAGGCAGCGAAGGGAGGAACCGAATCGCCTGGTTTCACCAGCACCAGGGTGGGCTTACGCAGACCTGAGGCGATCCCGAGTTCGAATAAGACATTGCTTGCATCAGAGTCAAGGACCACGATCACGGCGTCCGCGGAATGAATCTCGGTGCGAATGGACTCCATCGGGTTAGGCCCCGGAGCCAGCTCAAACGATCCACGAATGATCGCATCCTCTTCGTTAAGTAGACTAAGCAGCGCCGAAACCGGTGTGTTGGCGGAATGACTTATGAAGATCTTCATGGGCATTCTCCCAATAGTATCGTCTGATATCGAGGCTCATTCTCGCAGGCGCAGGAGCATTGAGGCAACTGCTCCTCAGGGAGTGATAAATCGCCAATGAGCGCTCATTGAGCTACGCGGAGACTTGTAATCGATCTCTCGATGGCTTCATTCACACATGATAACGTTCCTTATCATGCGTGAAGTGGGCGGGAGATGAACATGGCAATTCAGGTGAACACGGACGATCCGCAAGGGCTACTCGATTCGATTTACGCCGCTATCGATGATGAGAGCATAGAGACTTGGTCTTATGACAAGGACAAGGATTTTTTCCACGATACATCCGATGGGCAATGGGAAGGGGAAGCTTGGCTGCACCCCACAGTAGGAAAAGGCATTCTGGTGCTAAGTGTTATTCCCCCCACAAAGGGAATATCGATGGAGGCTTATGCCGTTTACCACGGCAGGTTCATTGAGATGCTTCTTGCTCACTTCGACGAAGATTTCTCAGAAGTCTTCGCCACGGCCCAAGCCACAGGGGATGATCGCGTCAAATGACGGCTTTAGCCATTGCGCGAGTACACTCGACTATCCCCTCGATCTTCACCGCCCAGACCAGGCCACAAGCGGATGCGGGACTTCTTCAGCTCTCACATCCGCACAAGAACACCCGCTGCGTGTATGTTGAACCACAAAGCTGAGCCAGACATCTGAACCAACAACCTTCGGGATGGTGCTTATTAAAGATCGTTATCAGAAACTGCGCCAACCCCAAACCAACCCCAAATACCATTACCTCAAACGTATTTTCAATTGTTTAGCGCTCTTTGAAGCACTCAACCGTGCCCGTTAAGTCGTTGATAATACGATTGTTACGTCACTCATAACCCAAAGGTCGTAGGTTCAAATCCTACCCCCGCAACCAAAGAATCAAGCACTTACGAGAGCAGTCGAAATCGGTGAGGGAACAATAAGGGAACAGGTGGCCAGACCTGCTCCCTTTTCGCGTTTTTCGGTGCCCTTCTTCATCACCATCTCCACGATCTGAGCGTTGGCCGGACGCGTCACCGTGAGCATCGAATTCCGACCGTACTTCGTGGTCATGTCGATGGACGCGTGGCGCATCAACTTCTGCTGCACTTCGAGCGGTAGACCGAGTTCCGATAGCCGGGCCCGGTAGGTATGCCGAAAGGCGTGCCAGCCCAGCTTCGGCAGCCCGATCTTCGCAGCCGCTTTGTTGAGATGACGCTGTCGCATCGTATCCGCGTGGTAAGGCTTGCCGGTGTCGATGTTGCCGAATAGCCAGCCGTTAACTGGCAGCTCGGCTTCCCGCCACTGACGAAGAACCTCGACCAGATCAGGATGCAGAGGCAGTTCATCCTCACTGGCCAACGTCTTCGTGTCTTCGACATGACCGTTGACCACGGAGCGCCGCACCTGAAGTGTGGCCGCTTCGAGATCCACGTCTTCCCATCGCAGTCCCAGAATTTCGCTGACGCGCAGCCCCAGGCACATGGCCAGAGTCACCATGACCTGGCAGTGGTGCGGCAGCAGAGGCAGCAACTTCTGGTATTGCTC
>JBARHV010000085.1:0-5760 GCA_049799415.1 Silvibacterium sp. | reverse complement strand
ACGGATCAGATCAGTCGATGGCTGAGGACTAGGCCCGCTCGCTCAAGCACAGCAATTTTCTGGTGACAGAAACAAACGCCCAGACCACGGACTGGGATTCTGCATTTCAGTATCCGCTGTACGACGGGCAACTCCGCGAGGACGTGTATACACACATCGCCAACGGCGCCGATATGGTCGAGTACTGGCACTGGGCATCGATTCCAGCAAACCAGGAAACATATTGGAAGGGGGTCCTCTCGCACGATTTCGAACCGAACCGCGCATATGCGGAGGTCTCGCGGACGGCACATGAGCTGCAGAGAATCGGACCGCAGCTTGTGGGTATGCAGCTGAAGAATCAGGTGGCGATTCTCTGGAGCCGGGATTCGATGAACGCGATCAACTTTATGCCCTTCACCTGGAGCGGGCCGCAGTGGTCAGATGGACATCCCGTCGCCGATTATGCCTCTCTGGTCCGGCAATTTCACGACGCGCTGTATTCACTGAATGTCGGCGTAGATTTTGTCTTTCCGGAGAGTAAAGATTTCTCGCAATATAAGCTCCTCATTGTTCCCGCGCTCTACATCTCCGACAACGCGCTGCTCGAACGCATTTCAGATTATGTAAAGAATGGCGGGCATGTCGTCATGACCTTCAAGAGCGGATTCGCGAATGAGAATTCCGCGGTTCGGTGGGTACGCGCTCCGGGACCCCTGCGCCAAGCCGCGGGATTCAGTTATCAGGAGTTCTCGAATCTGGAGCACCCTTTGGCGCTTAAAGGAGATCCGTTCCACGTAGGAAAAGACAATCAAGTGATGTACTGGGCCGAATTCCTGATGCCGGAACATGCAAAGGCGCTTGCGTACTACGATCACCCCTTCTTTGGACGCTGGCCGGCCATTACCGAGAATCAATATGGAACAGGCAGCCTGCTTTACGAGGGAACGTATCTTAGCGGCGGACTGCAGCGCGCGATTCTGGAAGATGCATTGAAAGGTGCCGGGCTGACAGGACCCGATCAGCAACTGCCGTCAGCGATCCACGTTGTGAACGGCTTAGATCGTTTGGGTAAGCGGCTGCACTACTACTTCAACTATTCGGGAGCTACCGCAACTTTCCGTTACTCCAATTCGGCGGGCACGGACCTGCTGACGAATGAGCCTATTGCTAATTCTCAGCAGATCACGCTCAAGCCGTGGGATCTGGCGATTGTGGAAGAACCCTGAGACAGTCTTACCAGGAGAAAGGCTCTCCTTAGTAGTTCACCAGGTACAGCTGCCCTTTGAGCGTCACCGGGTCTTCCTCCATGGACTGGAACGTAACCGTCAGCGGAGCGCCGCCATGCAGGTCTTTCCGGCTGATCTCACCCGCAGCCCACGAGAGTCCGGCCCATACTACTCGGTTGTATTCCACGTGAACCGGCAATTCTCTGTCGCCTTGCTCAGCCTTCAGCAGGAAAACCTTGCCCATGTTGGTCCCGTTTTCAGCCCAGGTTCGGCGAAGGCTCCCATCCGGCGAATGCTGCTGCATGATGAGGCGCAGATCGCCGCCAGCCGGCGCAAGGATCGTGGCCTGAATTGTGCCTTTGCCGATCGATTTGAATTCCGCCGCCACAAGCTGAATCGTGCGAGGGATCACCACATCCTGCTGGATGCCGAAATCGTATGCAGGAGCGGCATACTTGCCGAAGCCCACCATGGCCATCTGCCCGGGACCTAGCTCGATCGCGTCGCCGTTGAGACGCGGCACAAAGCCTGCATCGCGAAAGAGCAATCGGCCATGCCCCAGCGGCTTCTCTACCTCCGAGAGCAGCGGCATTGTGATTTTTGCCACGTCCTGCGCCGGATTCACTATGACATATACGCTTCCGTCAGAGTCGAGCGCACCGAATCCGTAGGTCTGCACATCTCCGGGAATCCCTCCGAAGGTCTTGATACGACCTTCCGACTGGAAGTGAAGATAAAGAGACTGCACACGGGCGAACCAATGGGCGTCCTGCTCGCTCATCAGTTCAAGGTTGCCGTAGGTTGTATTGATCCAGCCGCCGCGCGCCATCATCAGGATGAGCGATCCTTTCCATTCCTGAAAGGCGCGGCGATAGATGGTGCCCGTCTTCCCGGGCATGAAGCTTGTGGTGTCGATGCGTTCCAGTGGCACGCCCGCCTGCTGATAGCGGCGCGCCTGGTGATCGCTGTAGATATCAAGCGATCGCCAGAAATTCATTTCGGGCACGTCTCCCGGACGCGGATCTCCGGAGTACATTGCGTCGAAGACATTCAGCCAACGGAGGTCAACGGGATTCTTGAAGGGGAAAGGAGAAAAGGTGGAGTCCATGTCGCCCCCGAAGCCGTTGAACGCTTCAAGAACGACGTCAGGATTTTTGCGGCGGAAGCCGGCAAGGGCGTTCCGCAATGCCTCGGAATTCCGCCGGATGATTTCTTCTTTCGTCAATGTCGCTTCAGCGTGCGGAGTAGCGGCAGACATGTCGGCAAAGTCGAACAGGAACATGCGGATTCCATGGTCGTACCAATATTGGAGGGTATTCATGAAGTCCGGCAGAAAGCCGCCCTCGAACATGGACATCGCCGTGCCCTGCTTGTTGAGCGAATCGCGCCATTGTGGAGCCACCTTGAGCTGTACAAGTGCGTTTGTCCCGAACCACAGCCCGGGAAGAATCCCATTTTCCTGGCACTTTTTGATCCAGAGGTCCGGGCCATCCGGCCAGTTCGGTTTCTTCCATGTGCGATAGGCGCCATTGGGGTCAAACCAGAAGGCATCCATCACATAGTAATCAAAGCGAGCACCAGACTTTTGGAGGCGTAACAGGTTGTCCAGTTCCTCCATCGACAACGCCTGGGTCAGAGGGACATTGTCAGAAAGCTCATCGTAAGCTGACCAATTGTCGTATACGGAGATGGGGTCGGGAATCGTAGGTGAGCCGAGGACGGCCCGGGAATACTGCTCCTGCGCCGACACCCTGAATCCACTCGCGACCAGAAGGAGACTGGCGCAAACCATTAGCGAGCATTTCGTACTACTTGTCACTGCTCACTCCCATCTGTGCGTAAATCGGTTCACCCAGCGCCCGGCGAATTGCGAGGCCCAACGGCACCGGCCCCGCAAATCCATTCCACTGCCCGGAAATTCCGCCGCCGGGCATCGAAAGCGTCGTCCGTTCCGATCCGCTGTCGGCGGCTTGTTCCACTGTAATGCCCTCAAGGTCAAGGTCAGTCATCGTATTGCGGAACGTCTCGGTCCTGAACAGCCGTGCATCCGGAACGGTCAGCTGCAGAATCACCTGCAGCCCCTGCGCGCGGTACTGCCGGCTGAAACTTTTCAGCACCACGATCTGCTGCAACGCCGCATTGTCTATTCGCCCATTCGCATCGAGAGAGACCGGCAATACGCAATGAAGGCGCCAGACTCCATGCCGGGTTGTCGGCAATTGTCCGTGGGCTTCGTGAGGCGGTTCTGCTTTCTCATACGCCCTGGGCCATTGCTGCAGGGGCCTTTGCGCAAAGCTGCTGCCCATCTCCTCATGCGCACCGCTCTGCGTCGCAGTCAGGCTGTTGAACTGCTGTGTGCCATATCGCCACTCCGGATTCCCGGCCCCAAAATAGCTGTAATGATTTTGCGCAAAGGACAATGAAGGATTGCTGTCTACCATCCACGGCGCGGTGGAATCGATCGTGTTCTTGCGAAAGATGGCTGTTCCCGCCTTAATGGCCGCTTCATTCAACAATGCCGGAGCATTTTCAAACGGGCTCCAGTAAACGGTGTTATCTTCGACGGTCAGCCCGTCAATCGATCCGCCATTCCAAGAAAGCAGGAAAATTGCGCCCTGGTATTTCGCCATGCGGGGACTTCGGCCGTTGTTGATGCACAGGTTTCCGCGCACTGTGCTCTGTTTTGTTACAAACCCGGCACCGAAGACAGCAACACAATAGCCCTGGGTATCGTGGGCATAGTTATCGATGACAGAGTTCTTCGTGTTCCCATAATCAATATCGTAAGCGCCTCCATCAACCCCGGGGCTATCGGTAAGAAACGCTTCATTCTGCGTGACCGTGCAGTCATCGCACATCCATGTCCAGATTGCATTGGGTGTGCCCATGCTCTCGGTATTCTGCATGCCGGTGTTCCACGCGACGCTCGTCGCAATCACACCCTTCCGCACCCTGAACAGCACAATTCCGTCACCCTGCACATCATGCACGGAGGAGTTGCGGATGACGATATTCGTGCTCCAGTCGCTCTCCGGCGGGTAGCCGAGATCTCCTCCTCCCACCAGAATCCCTACCCACTGATTTGTATTCCAGGCAGTGACATCATCTACCAGCACATCATCAAAATGCTGATTCGCGCTGCCTGGTGAAATTGACACCAGTCCACTCTCCTTGTGCTTCATCTCACCGCCGAATACATCATGCACCGCAAGGTTGGAGAGATGAATGTAGTGCAATATGCCGTTGTCTCCGCTGATGAAGACGCCGTATGTGCTGCCACCGGCGAGGTCGAGCGAATCGATGTCCCAATACTGCTGATTGAAAAGCCGGAGAGCTTCTTCGCTTGGCCGCGATGCTATTACTCTGGGCCGCGGCCCTTCACCATACGCTGTCAGCCGTATCGGCGCACCTTCCGCGCCTGATCCTTTTGGAGCAAGCGCGCCATCGCATTTTGTTCCTCTCCGCAGCCGTATTGTGTCGCCAGGAGAAAAGGTGGTGGCGTTGACCTGCGCCGTGGTGTTCCAGGCGCTTTGCGGCGAGCTGCCGTCTCCCGGCACGCGCGCACTGCAATCAATGTAAAAGGAGCGGCCGTGCACGGGGCCAGACACAACCTGTGCTGCGCAGGCCACGCACGATAAGAGCAGAGAGGATAAAAAGAGACGCCTAAGTGGGAGCATCGATAAATAAAGTACCTGTTGGAAGAATCTTAAAAGAAAACGCTCTGCCGCAATATGTGCTTCGCGGCAGAGCGCGTGAAGTAGTTCAAGTGGAGAGCTAGAAAATAAATTTGCCTGCAATTTGAACTTCCCGGTTTGCTTCAGATCCGGACTGCCTCTGTATGGCGCCGAATGAGCCATCGTTAAAATCTCCATCGGGATTCGCGAAGTGCGGTGTATTCAAGGTATTGAAGACCTCGAACCGCACCTGAAGTTTCATCGCTTCCCTGATCGGGAACTCTTTGAAGATAGAGGAGTCCAGATTGATGTAACCGGGCCCTCGCACGATATTGCGTCCGGCGTCGCCACTTTGGTTGGCGGACAGCCCGGTATCGTTAAACGCTGATGTATCAAAATATTTCGTAAGGGTCCGCTTGCTCCGAGGAAGATTGGGGTTAGCGGTAACATTCGGCCGGATGCCTGCTGCGAGGGCCTGACTGCCCCGAACTACGTTGACTGGCGTCCCTGATTGCATGTTGTAGATGGAATTGAGCTGCCATCCACCAAGAACCAGGTTTGTCGTCCTTCCCCAAGTGGAGAAGAACCTCTGGCCGGTGCCGACGGGCAAACGCCAGAGTCCACTGAAGACGAAGTTCTGCCGCACATCGTCGTCTGAGCTTGCATACTCGGGCCTGAGGTCGTAGGGATTGGCGGGATAGTCGTTGTTCTGGCCAGCGTCAAACGGCGCAGGTCCATTGTCGAGGCTATGGCCGTAAGTGTAGCTCGCAAGGAAGCTCAGGTTGCGAGATTGCCGCTTGGTCACCTTCACCTGCAGGGAGTTGTAATTTGCCATTCCCGCGTCAGTCAGGTATTGAATTTTGCCCAACTCCGTGGTG
>JBARHV010000084.1:0-1983 GCA_049799415.1 Silvibacterium sp. | reverse complement strand
GGCCGTAGCTCCGGCTGCCATAGTTTCCGCCGGACCCGCTGCCGAAGACGTGCTCTCCGCCCTGACGAACTTGGGCTACCAAAGGCCGGCGGCGCAAAAAGCCATTGAGCGCGCCGTCGAAAAAGACAAGACGCTGGGGCAGGATTTCGACGGCCTCTTCCGCGCTGCGCTGAAGATCATCCGCTAAAATCTGCCGGTCCAGGCATCCTGCACAATCGTCCCTTGATGGAAGACGATCTTCCAGTCCTTCGCTGTTCGCTGCCAGATTGTTGTGCGGCGCGTTTTGCGTTCGCCCTGTAGCAGCGTGTAGGTGAGCAGGAACACATCCGCAGCAAATTGCCGGCAGTGGAAGCCGCTGGCCTTCATGGAGACGGGCAGCGGATCCTCGCCTCGAACCTGGTAGCGTTGCTCCAGCTCATTGAGTACATAGTCTCGGCTATAACGGCGTCCGGACGCGCCGACCTCCCAGAAATCGGGCACGGTCATGCGCTCGAAGTCGGCACGCGTCAGGCCCCATTCGGCGCGGTGGAAGATCGGCTCGCGGAGAATCAGCTCCTCAAGCACGCCGGTCAATGCAGGATCGGTCACCAGCTTTGGCTCCATCTCGGAACTCATCGGGTGATTATAGAGCCGCCGCAGATGGATCGACGGTTGCATTTGAAGCATCAAATATGATGCAATGTTTATTCAGAAATGGAGAATACCGCTATGGCCTCCGCAAGCTTAAATCTCCCTACTATCCCCGGTTATATTCCGGAGGCTGCCGTTGATTTGTCTGACCCGGCGACCCGCCGCAAACTCAGCACAGCCGCCGTCAAAGGTTTTCTTGGCCTGGTCGAAAAGTGGAAGGTGCGCGATCCAGATGCGCGGCAACTGCTTGGAGGCATGTCGACGGGGTCGTTCTATGCGTTAAAGAAGGAAAGCGAGAGCAGGGTTGCCAAGAAAGACGCGAAGGGGCGGGCGCTCGATCAGGACGCGCTCACGCGCATTTCTCTGCTGATCGGCATCTTCAAGGCCCTCAATATCCTCTATAGCCCGAAGCTGGCGGACGCATGGATGATGCTGCCCAACGCCAACCCCATGTTTCGCGGCCTGACGCCGCTGGCCTACATTGTGCAGCGCGGGCAGCCGGGGATGGTGCATGTGCGGCAATTGCTGGACGCACGGCGCGGCGGCCAATGACGCCTCCGGTTACGGCTGTTTGTCTCAAGGGCACACACAGGCTGATTCCAGCGAAGTACAGCGAGCGTGGAACGGTGCTCTCGCGGCTTACGGAGGACAGTCGCATGCTGGACCAGTTGCTGGAGCTGGACAGCGCCACCAACGACCGTCTGCTTGGCGAAGAGGGTTTGTTGCCGGGCATTACCGTTCATGAACTGGTCTATGGCGTGGATTATGCGCACATCGTGAACGCCGCGTTTGCCCATGCTGCACCGGAGGGTGGCCGATTCAATGGCCCCGAGCGCGGCGCATGGTATGCGGGGCTGGACCGCGAGACGGCGCTGACCGAGGTTTCCTTCCACAAGCAGAGGCAATTGGAAGAGGTGAAGTGGCCGGAGGCGGAGGTTTCAACCTTTGATGATTATCTTGCCGACTTCACCATACCGATTTGCGACATAACCGCGCCGCGCCCGCTGTACAAGAAATATCTGCGGCCTGCGCCGATTCCGGAGTGCTACCGGGAGCCGCAGACGCTGGCCGCGCAGCTGCTTGCGCAGCAATCGAACGGGATACTGTATCCGAGCGTAAGACGGCCATCTGGGCAGTGCCTGGCCTGTTTTCGTCCCGCGCTCGTTTACAACGTGCGCCGCGGAGACCGGCTGCAGATGGCGTTGCGCGCGGGAACAGCGTTCCACGTGAAGCAGGCGCGCAAGGTTCCGATCGAGTAGTCCGGATTATTCTCCTTTGTACTTCACAAAGAGATCGGGAAATTCTTTCTTCAATGCGGCGAACTTGGGCCGGTCGCAGATGTAGATGTCAGGA
>JBARHV010000083.1:0-30056 GCA_049799415.1 Silvibacterium sp. | reverse complement strand
CGTCGACAACCCGCCCAATGCCGCCTCCCAGCTCAACAAACATTACGTCGTGCTGGTCTCGCTCGACGGCTTCCGTTATGACTACCCGGAAATGTACGGCGCAAAGCATCTGCTGGCCATTGGTGCTCGTGGCGCAAGCGCGCCCAACGGCATGATCCCTGCCTACCCGTCGCTTACCTTCCCCAACCACTACACGCTGGCCACCGGACTCTATCCCGAGCACCACGGCATCGTGGGCAATACGTTTTACGATCCCGCCCGCAAACAGATCTATTCCTACCGCGACGCGAAGACTGTCGCCGACGGCTCCTGGTACGGCGGCACTCCCCTCTGGTCGCTCGCTGAGCAGCAGGGAATGCGCAGTGCCTGCTTCTTCTGGCCTGCATCTGAGGCGAAGATCGCCGGAGAGCGGCCGTCCTACTACCTCCACTACACCAACGACTATCCCGACGACAAGCGCATCGATCAGGTCATCGCCTGGCTCAAGTTGCCCCCGGAGCAGCGCCCGCACTTCATCACGCTCTACTACCCCAACGTCGACCATCAGGGCCATCTGCACGGTCCGGACAGCCCACAGGTGCGTGACGCCGTAAAGCACGTCGATGATCTGATGGGACAACTGGAGCAGAAACTCAATGCTCTCCATCTGCCCATCGACCTCATCATCGTGGCCGACCACGGCATGGCGCGCGTCCAGGGCGACTGGATCACGCTCGACAAATACGCCGATCTCGACAACTTCAACACCGTCGGCTCGTTGCTCTATCCCAACAGTGAGGCCGACGCCGAGCACGCCTACCAGCAGCTCAAAGCGGCCCAATCCGGCTTCCAAGTCTATCGCCGCGCAAATGTTCCGGCCGAGCTGCACTTCAACGGCAATCCTCGCGAGGGTGATCCGGTCATCGTGCCGCAGGGCCCCGTCCTGATCCGCGCACACGCGCCTGCTCCCGGAGCACGCGCCCCATTCACGCCCATCGGAGAACACGGCTACAATCCTTTTCAGATGACTTCCATGCGCGCCATCTTTTTTGCCGAGGGGCCGGACATTCGCCCCGGAACCAAACTCAAGCCCTTCGATAACGTCAACGTTTTTCCTTTCATCGTGAAAATTCTCGACCTCAAAAGCCCCAAAGTTGACGGCAGCCCCAACATTCTCTCCATTGCCCTGCGCGGTGAGGCGGCAAAATAAACGATGGCATTTTTCCTCGGATTGGACGCAGGCGGCACAAAAACTACTGCCGCATTAGGTGACGAAACAAACGTTCTGGTGCGCGCCACCGGCGGCAGCATCAAGCCGTTGCGCGTAAGCCAGGAGCAAGCGCAGCAAAATCTCGCCGCTCTGCTCTCCGATGTCGCCCGGCAAAGCGGAGTGGACCTGCGCCAGATCGCGGCATCCTGCGTAGGCACCGCCGGCCTGCGCCTTCCGCAAACCGACGGCTGGATGCGGCAAATCATCTCCCACTGCGCTGGCGGTGCAATTGATGTCTGCGGCGACGAAGAGATCGCGCTTGACGCAGCCTTTCCCGGCGGCGCCGGCGTGCTGGTGATCGGCGGAACCGGCTCCAACACCCTGGGTCGCACCAGCACCGGTCAGCTGATCACAGTTGGAGGATGGGGTCCAGACCTCGGCGATCAAGGCTCAGGCTACTGGATCGGTCATCAGGCGCTGCGCGCAGCACTCCGCGCGAAGGACTTCCAACAGCCCACGCGGATTCCGGAGCGCGTCCTCGCCTTCTGGAAGGCTTCCAGTTACGCGGAGATCATCAACATCGCGCATAACTCTGCTGACTTTTCAAAGCTCGCGCCTATCGTGGTCGAGTGCGCCGAAGAGGGCGACGCGGTTGCCCTCGAAGTCCTCCAACGCGGCGGACGCATGCTAGGCGAAGACGCCGCCGAAGCCTTCCGTCAGATACGCCGGATCGAGCCCGAACAACCGATGCCGGGCGTAGCCTTTATAGGAGGCATCCTCGACAAGGTAGCCTTCGTCCGCGAAAGCATGATCGACACCATCCACCGCAGCCTGCCCACCGTACAAATCCTGCCCGAAGCCGTCGACGCCGTCTCCGGAGCGCTCTGGCGCGCCCGGCACTTCTCCAAACGCCGCGCTTGACGTGGGCATAGCCCAGGGACAAGAATGGCGGGCATTGATGTGCCTCGTAAGTTTCCCGCTGTATCCCCCACGCTCAAATGCTGACATCGAGGCACCTCCTATTCATAAGAAAGAGGAGAAGTCACTATGAGTACAGCAACTGCCGCCACGCTCGACATGGATAAATTACATGCATTTTTAGGACACTTCGTAGGAGATCTGGGCGCTACCCTTCACACCGGCATGGTCGTCATCGGAGAAAATCTCGGCCTCTACAAGGCGCTCGCCAGCGGCCCCATGAATCCCGCCGAGCTTGCTGCCAAAACCAAAACCGACGAGCGCTATCTGCGCGAATGGCTGGCCTCGCAGGCGGCCGGAGGCTACGTCACCTACGACGACAAGACCGGCAAGTTCAGCCTCAACGCCGAGCAGGCCTTTACCCTCGCCAATGAAGACAGCCCGGCGTATCTGCCCGGAGCCTTTGAGCTGGCTCTGGCTTCCCTCGCCTCGGTTCCGCGCATTACGGAATGTTTTCGCACCGGCAAAGGAATGGGATGGGGCGAACACTCGGACGGCGTCTTCCACGGCTGCGAAAAGTTCTTCCGCCCCGGCTACGCCGCCAATCTTGTAAGCGCATGGATTCCCGCGCTAAGTGGCGTGAAGGAAAAACTCGAAGCGGGAGGAAAGGTGGCCGACATCGGTTGCGGAAAGGGATCTTCAACCCGGCTCATGGCAAAAGCGTTTCCTAAATCTGAGTTCTTCGGATTCGACTATCACGACAAATCGATTGAAGGAGCAAGTGAGTCGGCCAAGCGCGAAGGCCTCAAGAAACGCGTGACGTTTAAGGTCTCCAAGGCCAAAGATTTTCCCGGAAAGGACTACGACTTCGTTACCGTGTTCGACTGCCTGCACGACATGGGCGATCCCGTTGGCGCGGCAAAGCACGTCCACCAGGCGCTCGCCAAAGACGGCACTTGGATGATCGTAGAGCCATTCGCCAACAATGAAATGAAGGACAATCTGAATCCCCTCGGCCGGGCTTACTACGGCTTTTCAACGCTTCTGTGTACTCCGTGCTCACGATCTCAGGAAGTCGGACTTTGCCTGGGAGCACAGGCAGGCGAGGCACGAATTCGCGACATCGTGACTTCAGCCGGGTTCACCCGCTTCCGCCGTGCGACGGAAACACCCTTCAACATTGTGTACGAGGCCAGACCATAACTCGGAAGAGACCGAAAACACGGCTAGCTGGTTAAGGCAGCAACGAGGCCTGTCACTTTCCTGCAGGTTTACCCTGCAGGATCGTCTCCACAACCTCATGCTTCGCCGAGAGCACGGTAATATCCGCTACGCGTCCCGGAATCAGCGACCCGGTCTCGCCCTCAAAACCCGTCATCCGCGCCGGATTCCGGCTCACCAGCCGCGAAACCACATCAATCCCCGCGCCCGTAAAGGCTGCGAAGTTTCTCACGCCGCGGTCCAGCGTCAACGTGCTCCCGGCCAGCGTGTTCTCGTCGATAATCACCTTGCCGTCCTTCACGCGCACGTCCAGATCGCCCAGCTTGTAGTTGCCGTCCGGCATCCCCGCTGCGGCCATCGCGTCGGTAATCAAAATGGCCCGGTCTGCGCCCTTGCACCTCCAATAAATATTCACCGCCGCCGGATCCACATGCAGTCCGTCGCAAATCAACTCCGCAAAAAGATGGTCATTGGTCAGCACCTCGCCCAGCAGCCCGGGCGCTTTATGGTCAAAGTTGCGCATCGCATTAAAGGTATGCGTCGCAGTCGTTGCTCCCGCCTTCACTCCAGCTTTGGCTGCCGCGGCATCGGCATTGCTGTGGCCCAGGCTCACCCGCACGCCCAGACTCGCGGCCCGCGCGATCACATCCAGCGCATTCGGCAGCTCCGGAGCAATCGTCATCAGCCGAATCGTCCCCGCTGCCGCCTCCCACATGCGGTCAAAAAGCTCAACTGAAGGCGTCTGCAGCAGATTCGCCGGGTGCGCTCCCTTTTTATGCGGAGAAAGAAACGGCCCTTCAATATGAATCCCAAGCAGACGCGGCCCACCTTCACGCTTGCCGATAAACTTCGCCATGCCTTCCAGCGACTTCAGCGTGGCGTCAATCGTCGCTGTCACCGTGGTCGGCAGATACGCGCCCACTCCGTGCCGCGCAAGAAAGCGCCCGATCGTTCCGAAGGCATCAGCCGTGCCCTCCATCACGTCGTGCCCCGCGCTGCCGTGGATATGCACGTCAAAGTACGCCGGAACCAGCGTGCACCCGGCAAAGTCGAGCTGTTTCCCTTGCGGAAGCTCCGCCCCCGCGCGCGAGGCGATGCTGGCGATAACGCCGTCTTCCACTACGACTACGGGGTTCTCAATAGTTTCTTCAGGAGCGATCAGCCGGTCGGCTGTGAGTACAGTCTGCATTTCGAATATTTTCCCAGGGCGAATGCCAATATTGAGGGTCAATGCTGAGTAGCCCCGCCGTCAAGCAAAACTCTACACTGAACAATGAGGATCACTGCTTTGAGTAAGAAAAATCTCCCTAGGATCGGCGTTCACCTCTCTACCTCTGGCGGCGTCTTCCAGGCCGCCGAGCGCGCCCATGCCATCGGCGCAAACACCTTCCAGATTTTCTCCTCCAGCCCGCGCATGTGGCGTCCCGCCCAAATTCCCGCCGAGCACTGCGCTCAAATGCGCACCCTCCGCCAGCAATACGACTGCGCGCCGCTCGTCATCCACACCAGCTATCTCGTCAACGTCTGCAGCCAGTCCTCAGAGGTCCGCACCAAATCCATCCTTGCCTTCCGCGGCGAGGTAGAGCGCGCGCTCGCCCTCGGCGCCGAATACCTTGTCCTGCACCCCGGCTCATGGCGTGGCCTCACCCGTGAAGAAGGATTGCGGCTGGCCACCGAATCCATCGCTGCAGCCACTGGCAGTCTGTCATTCGACGGGTGCAACTTCCGCATCCTCATTGAAAACACCGCCGGAGCCGAGTTCTCGCTCGGCGGCAGCTTCGAGCAGGTAGCCGAGCTCATCGCCCGCCTCAAGCCCGTCGCTCCCGTCGGAGCATGCCTCGACACCTGCCATTGCCACGTCGCCGGATACGATTTGGTTTCCGAACCGGGCTATGAGGAAACCCTCCGCCTCATCAACACCACCATCGGCTTTGACGCCGTCCGCGTGTGGCACATGAACGACGCAAAGGCTCCGCGCGGATCAAAACTCGACCGCCATCAACACATCGGCGCAGGCACCATGGGCCTTGAACCATTCCGCCATCTGCTCAACGACCCGCGCTTCGCCCACTGCGCCTTCATCGCCGAAACCCCGGTTAACGACGACGGAGACGAGGCAAGCAACGTTCACACCATGCGGAGGCTGGTTTTGCCAACCTGAACGTACCCGCGACCAGCGGGAGCGGCCACAAAAATATACTGTGCTGCACAGCGCGAAGCGCAGTTGCCTGGACGGCCAGTCCTAAAACACTGGAATCGTCTTCGCCAGCTTGATATCGGCGGAAGAATCGCCAATCATCAGGCTGACCGGCTCCGCCTCCACCACAAACCCATTCTGCTTTACGTTCCAGTAAGCCAGCTGCGAGGCCTTCAACGGAATCTGCACCGTCTTCGTCTCATTCGGCGCGAGGCTCACGCGCTGGAACCCTTCCAGTTCCTCGCCGGGCCGCACCACCTTCGACTTCAGGTACTTCACATAAAGCTGCACCACGGCATCGCCCGCGCGTTTTCCGGTATTCGTTACATCCACACTCACCGTCATCTCTCCGTCCTTCGTCATGCGCGGTGCGCTCGTCCGCAGGTTCGCATAGCTGAAGGTCGTATAGCTCAACCCATATCCAAACGGATACAGCGGCTGCCCCTTGAAGTACATGTAGGTGTAGCCGTCGCGAATGTTATAGTCCATGCTCGGCGGAAGCTGGTCAAGCGACTTCGGCCATGTGCGAACCAGGTGACCGCCCGGATCGTAATCGCCAAACAGAGCCTTCGCCAACGCCGTCCCTTCGTCCTGTGACGACTGAGCCATCATCAAAATCGCGGGAACATGCGCCTCGGTCCAGTTGATCGCAAACGGAAAACTGGTAATCAGCATCACCACCGTCTTCGGATTCTTGATAAACACCTGTTTGATGAGCTGTTCTTGATAGAGGTCAATCGTCTCGCGGTCGCGGCCCTCCCGTCCGTCGCTCGGCACCATGCAGGGCAGCGTAATCCCGCCGCCTTCTGCCGGCGTGCTGTACCACTGGCGCGCCATATCCGGCCCGCATGTGGGATTGTTCCCCACCACCACCACCGCAACATCGGACTCGCTCGCCGCCTTCAGCGCCGCAGGCTCCTCGTCCATGGTGTCATCGGGAGCGTAATTGACTTTCACGCTGGCCCCGACCTCGCCCTTAATCCCCTGCAACGGCGTGGTCGCATACGGCGGTATCCCGCCATACCAGTCCCAGTGAACAACATCCGCCAGCGGTCCGATCACGGCGATGGATTTGATCTTGCTCTTGTCGAGCGGAAGAAATTGATTCTCGTTCTTCAGCAGTACCACCGACTCCAGAGCCATTTTCCTGGAGACCTCGCGGTCCTTATCCGTATTCCACGGCTCCGGCGAGTCCTTGATTGTGGTGTACGGCACCATGTCCGGAGGATCAAGCAGGCCCAGCTTGATTTCCACGCGGAATTTCCCGCGCAGCGCATTGTTCAGGTCGGCCTCAGTAATCGACCCGTCCTTCAGCGCCGCATGCAGCTGGTCCTTGTACTTATCCAGAAACTGATTGATGCCCGCCTTCAGGCTGGCGACAACCGCCGCTTCCTGGTTTGTGAAACTATGACGCGGATCAACCAGCAGCGTCACCGCGCCACCGTCACTCGACACCACATCCACTCCCCACTTGTCGATCACAATGCTGCGCAATATGGGATTGACCGTCATCGGCGTGCCGTTCCACGCGTTGTACGAGGCCATCACCGCTTTCGCGCCGCCATCAACGAAGCCCATGCGGAATGGCACGGAATAGTATTCCCAGAAAAGCCGCGAATCGAAATTCGACGACGAATCGTTGCGGTTCTTCTCATTGTCGTACGCCATGAAATGCTTCAGTAGCGCAGCCGCTTGCCAGTACGTTGGGTTATCGCCCTGCAAGCCGTGGATGAAGGACACGGCCATCGTTCCATCGAAAAACGGATCTTCGCCGTACACCTCTTCGCCGCGTCCCCAGCGCGGATCGCGCGCAATATTGGTCTGCGGCCCCCACAGCATCAGGATCTGGCGATTGTACTTCGGGGTCTGCGTAATGAAGCGGGCTTCGTAACCTTCAACGTCGGCGGCCTCGCGCACCAGGTTCGGGTCCCATGTGGCGCCCATGCCCGGCGGCTGCGGAAACTGCGTCGTCGTGATCTCCGAAAGATGACGCTCCGGATAGCCGCGCTGCACCACTCCGTGAATCCCCTCTGAACCGCCATAGCTCGGAATCCCCAGGCGTGGCACACTCGTCTGCACACCCAGGCAGTCAATCTTCTCGTCCACCGTCATCAGCGACAGGATGTTGTCGATGCGCTTTTCCATCGGCAGATTCGGATTCAGGAATGGATACTGGAACTGCTGCGCGAAGGACAGCCCCGCGCTAGCCAGCGAGAACAGAAGTACACAAATCAACACGCGTCTCATCAGCAATCACCTCAGGGGAGTTTTATAGCGCGCATTTTAATACGCGCCCGCGCGTCACAACGATTTCCGCGCCATCATATCACTTACCACAGAGTGACAGGGCGGCCAATGCGATGAGCAGTGATAGTATTGCGACGTGAAAAGACTCCTCGTAGTGATTGCGCTGAAAGTCCTTGGTTGGATTCTCATTGCGGCATCAGTGGTAGGTTTCTTCGCGGCCGGTCTCTCCTCGGGGTCGGCGATGGCATCATTTTCCATCCTCCTTGGAGGGGTGACCTCAGCAATCTTGGCATTTGGTTTCGCAGCTGTGATTACAAAGCTTTGCGAGATTGAGAGCCATTTGCGACGGCCAGTTATCGGGGAAAATCAAGAGACCAAGAAGGCCGGCGCTACCTTAGGACTTTAGCGCGAGCCCCCTAAGAATGGCAGGGCCGAGAGCCCTTGCTCGGCTTATAAGGCGCTTTGCATTTCCCGCATGGTACAACGAGAGCCATGCGTGAAAAGGATCTCAACACATTGGCAATCCCACTATCAAACAGTCAAATAGAGGCCGCTTCTAAATTTTGGCAGGACGGTGGTTGGGAGGCTAAAGAATTGACCCAACTAAAGCAGGTCTTCCCGAAATCGGAAGATGCCGTCAAGTTAAAGGCTGTGGCCCTTAATACCTTGTACGGAACCAACATAATCGCCATCTCAAGAGTTGCCGAATGTCTTGAAAGGATGTTGAATGCAAATCACTCGACCGGCTATGACCTAGTGGAAGAATTGGTCGCTGCAATAAAAAACATCACCAACCGAAGACACTACAGTTTTGCCGCAAAGTTTGGCCATTTCTTTATCAATCCAGAGCTCCCGATCTTAGACAAGTACGCGGAATGGATGGTCGCCAAGCATCTGGGGTCAGCACAATCCAACAACCCAAAGCGGTACCTTAAGTTTGCCGAGGACATAGAGAGACTCAAAGAGTTGACTGGCTTGAATTGCGACTGTGCACAACTTGACGCTTACCTCTGGGTGGCCGGGGAGTATTGGTGCTGGAAAAAGGACCCAAAACTAAAAATTAGTACAGAGCTGAAACGCAATTTCGAGCGCCTAGAGCAAAACCCTGAGAATGAGCACGCTCTCGGAAAGCTCTTGGAGCGCGAGCGTCTGGCTGCCCTCTTCTTGCCTAAAGAGAACGCCGACAAACTTTTGAAAGAGATTGCGGCGCGGCGCATGAAACCGTAGTTTCAAAACGGGCAGGTTGCGCCTTGTTTCAGAAAAAAGTCGAGTACGCCGTCTCACCCGCGACCAACGGGGGCGACTGTGCGAAGCGTGTGTGCCTGGACGGCGAATTCCTAGCGGGTACAATTGAACCTGATATGCCCCCAAGCCAAAACAGCAGTAAAAATAGCGCTTCGGCAGAGCCGTCCTCATCGCACGAGCCGCGCTACACGCCGTCTGAGATCGAGCCGCGCTGGAGCGAGCGCTGGGCTGCGCAGCCGGATCTATATGGAGCCGAGCCGCCCTCCAGCGGCAAACAGAAATACTACGTGCTCGAAATGCTTCCCTACCCGTCCGGTCAGCTCCATATGGGCCATGTGCGCAACTACGCCATCGGCGACGCGCTCGCGCGCTACATGTGGATGCAGGGTTACAACGTGCTGCATCCCATGGGTTGGGACGCCTTCGGCCTTCCCGCCGAGAACGCCGCGCTCAAAAACAATACGCCGCCGCGCCAATGGACCCTCCAGAACATCGCCGCCATGAAGCGGCAAATGAACCGCATCGGCCTGGCCTACGACTGGCGCAACGAGGTCACCACCTGCCTGCCCGAGTATTACCGCTGGAACCAGTGGTTCTTCATCCGCATGTTCGAGCGCGGCCTTGCGTATCGCAAAAAGAGCAAGGTCAACTGGTGCCCGGAGTGTTGCACCGTCCTCGCGAACGAGCAGGTCATCGACGGGCACTGCTGGCGGCACGAGGACACGCTCGTCGAACAGCGTGATCTGGAACAGTGGTTCCTGCGCATCACCAATTACGCGCAAGAGCTGCTCGACGACCTCAGCAAGCTCGACGGATGGCCGGAAAAAGTCCGCACCATGCAGCGCAACTGGATCGGGCGCAGCGAAGGCGCGGAGATCGAGTTTGCCGTCGAAGATGCAAGCAGCGCTGACGAACATCCCATGCGCCGCGCTGGCACCGCCGTACTGCCTGCACGCGAAGACGCGGCCACACTGAAGCAGAAAATCGCAGTCTTCACCACCCGCATCGACACCATCTTCGGAGCAACCAGCATTCAGCTCGCACCGGAGCATCCGCTGGTGAAAGAGTTCTCCGCGTCAGATCCAAAGCTTGCCGACGAGGTCGCCGCGCTCCTCGAACAGCAGAAAAAAGCCCGCGAGACCGGAGACGTGGGCGAAATATAAAAGCACGGTGTCTTCACCGGCCACTACGCCGTCAACCCCTTCAACAACGAGCGCCTCCCCATCTGGGTCGCAAATTACATTCTGCTCGACTACGGCACCGGAGCCATCATGTCCGTGCCCGCGCATGATGAGCGCGACCATGAGTTCGCAAAAAAATATGGCCTTGAAATTCGCATCGTCATCCTTCCGCGCCGAACACCCGACGCCGACGGTGAAGACAAAGAGCCCATGCTGCCCTACACCGCCGAGGACAGCCTGCTGATCAACTCCGGCGAATTTAACACCCTCGGCAACCAGGAAGCGCAGCAAAAGATGGCTGCCTACGCCCAGGAACATGGATTCGGCAAGGCAACGGTCACCTATCGCCTCAAGGACTGGGGCATCAGCCGCCAGCGCTACTGGGGCACGCCCATCCCCATGCTTTATTGCGAAAAAGACGGCATCGTTCCCGTACCCGACGATCAGTTGCCGGTCCTGTTGCCCGAGAACATCGAGATTACGCAGACCGGAGGCTCGCCGCTCGGGCATCTGCCGGAGTTCGTCAACGCGACCTGTCCAAAATGTGGAGGCCCCGCGCGCCGCGAAACCGACACCATGGACACCTTCGTCGATTCGTCCTGGTACTTTTACCGCTACACCAGCGCGCGCGACGACAAAGCTCCCTTCGACAACGCAGCCGTGAACTACTGGTTCCCCATCGACCAGTACATCGGCGGCGTTGAGCACGCCATCCTGCACCTCATCTATTCGCGTTTCTGGACCAAGGTCATGCGCGACCTCGGCCTCGTCAAAAACAGCGAACCGGTCGCGCGCCTGTTCACGCAGGGCATGGTCATCCGGAATGGCGCGAAGATGTCGAAGTCCAAGGGCAACGTCGTCTCGCCCGACGACATGATCGCCCGCTACGGAGCCGATGCCACCCGCGCCTACGCCCTCTTTGCCGCGCCGCCCGACCGCGACCTCGACTGGCAGGAGGACGGTGTCGCCGGAGTCAGCCGCTTCCTCGGCCGCGTCTTCCGCTTCGTCACCCGTCATGCCGCGCAGTCTAAAAATGTGTCCGCACCTGCACAGCCCACCGCAACCTCGCAGGCGCTCCAGCGCAAGCTGCATCAGACCATTCGCAAAATCACTGAAGACTTCGGCGGGCGCTGGCACTTCAACACCTGCATCGCCGCCATCATGGAGCTGGTCAACGCGCTCACCGCCGCCGAGCCTCAGATAGCAGCCAACGAAGTCCCCAATACCGTCCTCGCCGGAATCCTCCGCGACCTCGTCCTCCTGCTCGCGCCCTTCGCGCCCTATCTCGCCTGCGAACTATGGGAGCAGATCGGCGAAAAGGAAAACCTGCTGCGTGCCCCGTGGCCAAAGTTCGACGAAGCGCTCGCACACGAAGACGAAATCGAAATCCCCGTCCAGATCAACGGCAGGCTCCGCACCGTAATTCGCGTCGCCGCTGAAGCCGATCAGGACACGCTCCGCGATACCGCGCTGGCCGATGAAAAAATTCAGGCCGGAACCGCCGGCAAAGAAATCGTGAAGGCCATCATCGTCCCCGGCAAGCTCGTCAATCTCGTGGTGAAGTAGCCGCATGCCAGTCCGCGGCACGCAATCCTTCATTCACATCCTCCGCGACTGCTGGCGGCGGCCCTCCCTGCTGGCATTCGAGGTCCTCTGGCGCTGGCTCTTCGCCATTCCCCTCATCGCCGTACTTTGGTGGCAGGGCAGCCGGATCTACGCGGACAACGCTGCCAAAATCGCCGCCACCGGAATCTGGGACGCCAGCATCATTTATCCGATGCGCGTTGCCGTCGTCCTGTCCAACGTCTACGCCATTCTGGCTGTGCCTGTCTTCCATCTGCTGCTATGGCTAGTGCCCGTGTCCATCCTCACCTGGGCAGTCTTCTCCGGCATCGGACGCAACATCGTCCTCCGCCGCTACGACCGCACCCTGCCTCGCCGCTGGGCAGCGCTCACCGTCCTGCAGCTTCTTCGTGTCATCTTTTATGGCGCAAGCATCGTCTTCTGGTTCACTGCCATCCGTTGGTCGGCCCAAATCACCATGCAAGGTGATTCTCCAAACATCGTCGGCTACTGCGCGCTCGTCATCTGTTTTTCTCTTGGGATCTTCATCCTCTGGGCGCTGGTGAGCTGGATCTTCTCCATCGCGCCGCTACTGGTGCTGCTCGAAGACTGCGGCATCGCCTCCAGCCTCGCGCGCAGCTTCCGTCTCGGCCCGCTCACCGGCAAGCTGGTTGAGATCAATCTCATCATGGGCATCATCAAGCTCGCCCTGATGACCCTGGCCATGGTCTGGTCGGCAATCCCCCTGCCCTTCGAGGCAGTGGTACAGGGCAATTCGCTCTACGCCTGGTGGACCGTCGGCACCATCCTCTACTGCATCGTCTCCGACTTCTTCCAGGTAGCCCGCCTCGCGGCCTTCATCGAGTTCTGGCGCGCTTTCCAGCCTGAAAACCCCGCATCTCCGCAAAAATTTGCAGCACTAAAGTAAACTGATTTATGGATACCTCCTCGATCGTCATCCTCGACTTCGGCTCGCAATACACCCAGCTCATCGCCCGCCGCATCCGCGAGCAGAACGTCTTCTCCGTCGTCCTTCCCTGCACCGCTCCCATCGACCAGATCCGCGCCCAAAAGCCCATCGGCATCATCCTCTCCGGAGGCCCCTGCTCTGTCTATGATTCAGACGCGCCCGCCGCCGACCCCGCCATTCTGTCCCTGGGTTTACCCGTCCTCGGCATCTGTTACGGACTCCAGTTCATCACCCACCACCTCGGCGGCAAGGTCCGTTCCGCCGACAAGCGCGAATACGGTCACGCCGAAGTCTCCATCATCGATGCCGCCACGCCCCTCTTCGCCAACATTCCCGCCTCGCTCAGCGTCTGGATGTCCCACGGCGACGAAGCCATCGACCTTCCCCCCGGCTTCCATCTCACCGCCAAAACCTCCAACGCCGTCGCCGGAATCGCCAACCCCGACCGCCGCATCTGGGCCGTGCAGTTTCATCCCGAGGTGCACCACACCGCGCAGGGCACCGCGCTGCTCCGCAACTTCCTCTTCAACATCTGCAAAGCCAAACCCGACTGGACTCCCGAGCACTTCATCCAGTCCACCATCGCCGCCATCCGCGAAAAGGTCGGCAGCGGCCACGCCATCTGCGCTCTCTCCGGCGGAGTTGACTCCTCCGTAGCCGCCGTCCTCGTCCACCGCGCCATCGGCGACCGCCTCACCTGCGTCTTCGTTGACAACGGAGTCCTCCGCAAGAACGAATTCACCAAAGTCCAGGAGAACCTTCGGAACAAATTAGGCCTCAACCTCGTCGCCGTCGACGCCTCCAGCCGCTTCCTTACCAAACTCGCCGGAGTCACCGACCCCGAGACCAAGCGCAAAATCATCGGCAACGAATTCATCGCCGTCTTCGACGACGAAGCCAGCCGCATCCTGAAAGAATCCACCACCCCCAACTCCGAAGTAGCCTGGCTGGTCCAGGGCACCCTCTACCCCGACGTCATCGAGTCCTCCTCCGTCAAAGGCCCGTCGCAAACCATCAAAAGCCATCACAACGTCGGCGGCCTGCCCGACACCATGAAGCTCAAGCTCATCGAGCCGCTCCGCGACCTCTTCAAAGACGAGGTCCGCCGCATCGGTCGCGACCTCAACATGCCCTCAGACATCCTCGAGCGCCAGCCCTTCCCCGGCCCCGGACTCGCCGTCCGCATCCTCGGCGAAATCACCCCCGAGCGCGTCGCCCTCCTGCAGGAAGCCGACGACATCGTAGTCTCCGAAATCAAAAAGGCCGGACTCTACCAGCAGATCTGGCAATCCTTCGCCGTCCTGCTCCCGGTAAAAAGCGTGGGAGTCATGGGCGACCAGCGCACCTATGCCTACACCTGCGCCATCCGCGCCGTCCACTCCGAAGACGGAATGACCGCCGACTGGGTCCCCCTCCCTTACGAAGTCCTGAAGACCATCTCCAGCCGCATCGTCAACGAAATCGTAGGCATCAACCGGGTCGTATACGACATAACCTCCAAACCCCCAGGCACCATCGAATGGGAGTGACTCGCCGTCACGGGCACACGCGCTTCGCGCCTTCGTGGAACTAGCTATCGTGGCGCTCTCCCGTTGGTCGCGAGCATTGCATTCATATCCGTAGTCGATGAGCGTAGAATTACGGGCGGAAAATTTGATCTAAAGGAGGAAGCGGTGCCCAAGACCAAGAAGCAAGTCCCCATGGCCCAGCAGTTCTTCAGGATGTGGCCTCGTGCATTATTCCATAACAAGCAAGGCAAGGCGTTCATTGACCAACATCTTAACGGCCCCGGCATTTACATTCTGTACCGTGACGACAGGCCTTACTACATCGGAAAGACGGGAACAGGACTGAATAAGCGGCTCGTTGCACATTCGCTGAAGCCGAATGCCCGGCTGTATAACTTCTGGAACTATTTCTCCGCGTTTGAAATCCCCGACGAGGGCGACCGGAACGAGATTGAAGCAATCCTCATTTCTGCGATACCTACAGCGAACAGTGCGCGGCCAAAGTTTTCGCGCAAACGACTGGACCGGAAGATTTCGAGAATGCTCAACAATATTCAAGCCTTGATGCTTACCGGAACTGATGATCTAAGCGGCGAGAGAAACCCCGATGTTGGGGGAGACGAGGAATAGTGGCAGGTACTAGGCGGGTGGCCCTCCCTTTTAACTTATGAAGAATTTGGGTGTTCCTCAGGCGCGGTTACGAAAATGGGCCGCCCACCCTCCAAATGTAAAAATCAAGTGAGCAGTCTATTGCGTCTGCGGGGATTGATACTGCGAAACAACCAAGAACCTCCGCAGCTTCAATTTGTGCGAGTCGCTATCATCCAGTAGGTCAATCTCGCTGCCGCTTCGCATCCAGCCGGATAGAATCCGACCCCAAAACTTGGTTCCAGGGCTCCAGGTATAGCAATGCAGAACGCACATCTCGCTAACGTTGTACATCCAGCCGTTTGCATAAAGAAACATCGATACGTTCTGTCCAGGAATAACCGTAGTCGATCCCACGGTAAACCGGATTGTGTATTTGGCAGGGTCAGGAGACGCGAACGACGGAACCGCAAAAACACAAAGCAACAAAATCACCAATAATTTACGCATAAGCCGTTCCTTTTATAAAAATCGTCTTTAGCCGATTTATCGTTCAAAGACTACAGTCAAATATGGGGGTGTGTCCAATGAAAACATCACCGTGCGGTTCGGCCAGCGGCTGCGGAAGCTACGGAGAGAGAAGGGATGGACACAGGTTCAAATGGCCGACGCACTAGGGATCGACCGCAGCTACATCTCTGACATGGAAAAGGGAAAGAAGAACGTCTGCTTGCCTACACTCGAAGTCATGGCTTTAGGGTTCGACATCAGCATTTCCAAGATGCTTTCAAAGCTCTAATTTAGTCTTCCCCCCCTCTTTGGAAGCCGAACCCGGGTGCCCCATGTCTCGAAGAGACATGGGATAGATCAACCCTGGACGATCCTAACTTCCCACCTCGCGCCAGCGAGGCAAGGTAGAAGCCCCGGCCTTTAGGCCGGGGAATGAAAGCAAGAAAGAACGAGGGGCTTTAGCCCCGGCCGGGTGCCTTATCCGTTTGCGCCCTTCGCGCACGAGCCAGTCCTCACCTTCAGCCACCTCTTGAACTACTTTTGCCATTAGCCTCAATACTCATTACAACAAGGAATTACTCCTCAATAATCAGGTACAGATCTGCGTTCTACCGATGTATGATGACCTGCACAATTTCGTTTCAAGCGGCGATCGATCTGAATGGATAATGTCACAATCATCCGAGTCGTCGCGGGATTCGTCGCCCTCGCCATACTGGTTGCGGGAGTTATTCTTTACGTCCTCTACATTCTTGCCCTCTCCCGCGCATTAAAGAAGTGCTCTGAATCATCGAGGACAATTCAACCGGGAACTCTTTGGCTACTGCTGATACCCCTCGTAAATCTCGTTTGGCACTTTTTTGTTGTGCTCGGCATGGCGAAATCACTTGGAAATGAGTTTAGGGGCAGGAATATATTGAATGTCGAGCCTGAGCCGGGAAAAGCTATTGGAATGGGTATGTGCCTATGCGGGGCATGCTCAATCATTCCTATTTTGGGAGTTCTCGCAGGACTCGCCCACTTTGTCCTCTTGATTATTTACTGGATTAAGATCAACGAATATTCACGACTGCTGGACCAGACAGCTTCGACCGGCGTAATGCCGACTAGCGCCCCAGCAGTCTGAAAAGCCGCCGGATGCCCCATTCAAACCTACTTTTGGCCGGGTGCCAGGTGCCCCATGTCTCTTCGAGACATGGGATAGATCAACCCTGATCTAACCTCCCGCCTCGCCCTAGCGAGGCCCGGCAGAAGCACCGGGCTTTAGCCCGGTGATAAAAAGTCCGGCCCGAAGAGCCGCACCTTGCTGCCGCAGAGCCTGTCCTGAGCGAAGTCGAAGGACCCGAGCGCAGCCGACAGGCGAAGCGAGCAGCTCTCCCACCTCGATCACAAATCCCCACAGAACTCCCTCATACTGGAATACGTATTAAGCTGCACCGTATCAGGAGGGAGCAGATATGAATCGCGAACTGGCTTTGAAGATCGTGCTGGGCCTGGTGGGACTGCTTTTCATAGCGTTAACGTATCCGATGCTGGTATTTATTCGACAGGAGCCTGCGTTGTCCATGATGCTCAGCCTCTATGTCACGCTCGGCATCTTCCTGCTTCTGGCCATCCGCAATCCGTCAGCGCATCGCAGTCTCATCGCCTTTACCGCTTGGTCCAGCTTTGCTCACGCTGCTCTTATGGGCACGCAGGCAGGACTCAACATAGTCGCTCGCGGAGAACTCATCGGTGTGGCAGTTCTCATCGTCATCGGAGTAGCCTTCGTTGCCCTCGCACCGGCGAAACCAGCAGGTGACCCATGTCTCGAAGAGACATGGGATAGATCAAACCAAGGACGATCCTAACTTCCAGCCTCGCGCCAGCGAGGCCCGGCAGAAGCACCGGGCAATCGGGGTCCCCGGCGCGGGCGGGGTTCACGCGCTGGGGTGATCTTTAGCCCGGTGATAAAAAGCCCGGCTCGAAGAACCGCACCTTGCTGCCGCAGGGCTCGAGCGCAGCCGACAGGCGAAGCGAGCCGCCCCCAACCCGCCCCAATAGAGGCAATCACAATCGACCCCCGAAAGAGGCATAATTAATCCAACCCACAACAACCACGGAGACCGCATGAGCAAAGACCAACCGAAGCCTACTCAGGACGAACTAAAGCTTCGAGCGGCACAACGCGCTCTCGAACTCGTCCAGCCCGGCATGACCCTCGGCCTCGGCTCCGGAACCACAGCATCGCTCTGGATTAAGCTCCTGGGGGAACAGGTGCGCGACCACGGATTGAAAATCCGCGCCATAGCCAGCTCCCCGGAAAGTGAAACACTCGGCCGCAGCTACGGCATTCCCTTCGTCACGTTCGACGAGTGCCCACGGCTCGACCTCACCGTAGACGGCGCCGACGAAATCGCACCCGGACTCGCGCTCATCAAAGGAGGAGGCGGCAAACTCCTCCGCGAAAAGATCGTTGCCAGCGCATCCGAGCGTTTTGTGATCGTCGCCGATCAGTCGAAGGCGGTCGATGTGCTCGGGCGCGCGCCGCTCCCCGTCGAAGTTATCCCCATGGCCGAGCCGCTCGTAATCCCCGCTCTCCAGGCTCTCGGATTCACCACCGTCATTCGCACCAACCACGACGGCTCGCGCTACATCACCGACCAGGGAAATCTGCTTCTCGACTGCTCAGGCATGCAAATCAAAGACCCGCGATCGACCGCGGAAAAAATCCGCAACATCGTCGGAGTCGTAGAGCACGGCCTCTTCCTCGGAATGGCGGACCTGGCCATCATCGCGACCGATTCGCAAATCATCGAGCAGCGTTAAATCCCCGCGTACCAGGAGTAACCGCCGCTCGGATCGACCGAACCCCGCCCATCGCGGACGTGCTTGAGCGAGTCGACCGCCGTAATGCCCGTAAGGAATTTCACGCTCTTGTAGCCTAGCTGTCGCGGCAACCGCAGCCGCAGCGGCCCGCCAAATCCCACCGGCAGATCGCCATCGTTCATGCCCCACGTCAAAAAGGTCTGCGGATGCAGCGCGTCGCCCATATCAATGCTCTCCCACATCCAATGCTGGATCGAGAAGTACACGATATACCGCACCTTCGGCGACACTCCCGTCTCCTTCAGCACCTCATACAGCGGAGTTCCAATCCACTCCGCAATGTACGACCAGCCCTCTTCGCAGGCCACTTCGGTAATCTGGCTCTGCACCGGCAGGCTCTTCAGGTCCGCCAGCGAAAACGTCGTGGGCCGCGCAACCATCCCATTCACCGTCAGCCGCCAGTCCTTGAAACCGCCCGCCTCCATCTGCTTGAACGCCGCGCCCAGCGCGGGTGTCTCATTCGCAAACGGCTCCTTCGAAATCATGCTTCGCGGGAACTGCCGCACCGGTCCATGCATCGTCAGGACGCGCTGCACCGCATAGGTCAGCGTCTCGCCCGGCCCGAAAATGCCCCCATCATCGGGCGGAACCAGCCCGTACCGCTTCGCCAGCCGCGCCGCCACCGCCAGGCCGCCCGCGCCCGCAACGGCGGCCGCGCCGGTGGTCATCATCTTGCGTCTCGAAATTCCGCTCATGCGTCCTCCTCCGCGTGCTCTCCCGCGTCCGCCGCGCTTCGTCCCGTAATCATCGCCCGCACCCGGCTCCAGAACCCCGCCAGCGCCACCATCGTAACGTGAACCACCAGAAACAGCACCAGCGCCCATGACACAAAGAAGTGCAGCGTCCGCGCCGTTTGCCGCCCACCCAGCAGAACCACGCTCATCGGAAACACCGACGTGAACGAAGGCGACATCGCCAGCCCAGTCCAGATCACCAGCGGAAACAGCACAAAAACCACCGCCAGGTATGCCGTTCGCTGCAGCACGTTATACGAGCACGCATCCCCAGCCCGCGAAGGCACACGATGAAGATACTTCCCGATCTCCCGTGAATACGCACGCCACGTCCGGTCGCCCCGCTCCGGAACCAGATTCCTCCAGAAGTGCCTCGTCCAAAGAGCCCATATCCCGTACACCAGCCCGGTAAGCACCAGCACCCACGCCGCCTCAAAGTGCAGATACCGGCCCCATCCATTGTCGTCCGGCATCACAAAGTGATAGCCCGTCGGAACCGTATCCCGCGACGCGGGAATGGGCAGAGTAAACAGAGGCTTGGTATTCACATTGCCCACTTCGCCCAGGTAAAACCGCGGATGCGAAATCACAATCCCACCGCCGGAAATAAGCAGCGCAAAGAAGGCGACGACGGTGATCCAGTGCGTAACGCGGACGATCGCGGCATGTCGGGGAGTCTTTGTATCGCGGGCCGAGGAAGTGGCTGGCACGGCTGGAGCATAGCACAAACCAGGCACAGAAAAGCTGTATTTGTTCCTCGCGTATACGGGCTGAACGGCTTCAAGTTGAGTCCACGAATCAAACACCATCGCCAGCGGCCTCCGAGAATCCCCGATTGACGACGATTTCCCATCGGGCTTATGATGCCCAGTTCAATCGAAGGCCCTATGGAAATCACCGGAAAAATCGGCTCACTGATCGGCAAAAAAGGCGGGCAAGTCTGGTCGCTCGCGCCAACCGCCTCCGTCTATGACGCCATCGCCATGATGGCGGAAAAACAGGTCGGCGCCCTGCCCATCCTCGACGGAGGCAAGCTGCTCGGCATCGTCTCCGAGAGGGACTACGCCCGCAAGGTCATCCTCAAAGGCAGGTCTTCAAAAGAGACCGCAGTCACCGAAATCATGAGCTCCCCGGTCGTCAGCGTCTCCCCCTCGCAAACCGTCGAGGAGTGCATGCACATCGTCACCGAAAAGCGCATCCGCCATCTGCCTGTCGTCGAAAACAGCAAGGTCGTAGGCATCGTCTCCATCGGCGATCTCGTCAACTGGATGATCACCGCCCAGCAGGAAACCATCTCCCACCTCGAAGCCTACATCGGCGGCAATCCGCGGTATTAAAGCAAAATCACGATAGCTATACCCAAGGCCACATTTCTCAAGTGTTGATTTCCTTAAGAAATCAACACGCTGTACATAGTCTTTCAGGGCACGGGAATCGTGATTTTGCTCTAAAACAACTGTCAAGCCCCCAATCCTCAAAATCGCTCGTAAAGCATTGATTCGCAACAGAACAAAGTCTCGGCCCGAATGCAGTTCACCACCCTTGAACCTGATAAAATAGAATTAATAGGGACAAAAAGGGCCACCTCTCAGGTGGCCCTCATCATTTCCCAGGCATAAATATATGTATTTTCTATGATATACAGATAACCCTTGGAATAACATCGACTTGCGGCACCAAAAACCCGTAACCCTTTTGTTTGCAATGACGACACAAAAAAATCTTTGCGCAGCACCCGAACACCATAAGGATGAACATCAACCCTGAAGTCAAGAAAGCCGAATGGAACCAACCGCTCAGCCGCACCGGCCATTGCTGAAAACCTAGCAGAATCAATGACATGCGCAAGCAGCATGTACAGAAAACTAAACCGAATCAATCACTTACCCACAAAGAGCAAGAAAAATATCCAGTAGAATGATCTTTCGCACCACAAACCAGCCCGCCCGCGGGCAGAAATGAACGACGCACACCATGCACCGTTGGTCCCGGCTCTTTGTACCCACACTTCGCGAGGCCCCGGCAGACGCCGAAGTCGCCAGCCACAAGTTCCTCCTCCGCTCGGGATACATCCGTCAGCTCGGTGCGGGCATCTACTCCTATCTTTTTTTCGGCCAGCGGTCGATCAACAAGATCGTCGCTATCGTGCGCGAGGAGATGAACAAAATCGGCCAGGAGTTCCTCCTCCCCGGCATCATGCCCTCTGAAATCTGGGAGCAGAGCGGACGCTGGACCACCATCGGACAGAACATGTTCCGCCTCCAGGACCGCAAAGGAGCATGGCTCTGCCTCGGCTTTACGCACGAAGAGGTCATGACCGACATCGCCCGTAAAGAACTGCGCAGCTACAAACAGCTCCCGCAGATCTGGTATCAGATCCAGACCAAGTACCGCGACGAGCCGCGACCCAAGGCCGGCCTGCTGCGCGTCCGCCAGTTCATCATGAAGGACAGCTACTCCTTCGACCTCGACGCCGCCGGACTCGACAAGAGCTACAACCTGCACGACCAGGTCTACCGCTCCATCTTCACCCGCTGCGGCCTCAGCTTCGTCGCCGTCGAGGCCGACTCCGGAGCCATGGGCGGGTCGCAATCGCAGGAGTTCATGGTCTACACCGACGCCGGAGAAGACCTCATCGCCAGCTGCGCCCAGTGCGGCTACGCGGCGAACATGGAAAAAGCAACCTCAAAGCTCGCGCCCGTCAATGATCTCGCGCCCACCGGAGACGGCAAGCCGGAACTCGTTCACACACCCGGCAAAGCCGCCATCGTCGACGTGACCGAGTTCTTCAAAATCGCCGCCTCGCAGGACATAAAGACCGTGGCTTATATAGCCGAGGTGCACAAATATCAAGGCATAGAAGCAGGCGATCATGGCGGCAACTTTCAGCCAGTCGCCGTTTTCCTTCGTGGCGATCATTTTGTTAACGAAACAAAACTACTTGGGCTGTTAGGAGCAACCGCGCTACGTCCGATGAATGCCGAAGAGTTGGAAATCTGGTTTCACGGACCGGCTGGATACCTAGGACCGATAGGCTTAAATCCAGCCGACAAGCTTATGTCAGGTGGCGGTGTAAATGTCATCCTCGATCACGGCCTCGAAAACCGCCACAACCTCGTAGCCGGAGCCAACAAGCTCGACTACCACTACCGCAACGTAACCCCAGGCCGCGATTTTACCTGGACCCTCGCCGCCGACATCCGCAATGTAGTCGAAGGCGAACCCTGCCCCCAGTGCGGATCGCCGCTGAAGGTCGCAAAAGCCGTAGAGGTAGGACACATCTTCAAGCTCGGCCGCAGATATACGGAAAGCATGGGAGCGCGCGTCCTCGACCCCAATGGCAAAGAGGTCACGCCCATCATGGGCAGCTACGGCATCGGCATCGAGCGCATCCTCACCGCGTCCATCGAACAGAACAATGACGCTAACGGATTCTGGCTGCCGCCCTCCATCGCCCCGTTCGACGTGGTCGTCACCATCACCAACGTCACCGATCAGGCCCTGCTCGCAGCCGGAACGCAGATCGCCGAATCGCTCGAAGCCGCCGGCCTCGACGTTCTCCTCGACGATCGAGAGGAGCGCGCCGGAGTCAAGTTTAAAGATGCCGACCTCGTCGGTATTCCCTACCGCATCAACGTCGGCAAAAAAGTGGCAGAAGGCAAAGTTGAACTGGTCACTCGTGCCGGCTCCACAAGCGAAGACATCGCAATCGCCGACATCGCCACAGCATTGAAGGAAAAACTGAACCGAGCATAAGCCCGGAAAGAAATCAACAAATAACGATCAACGATCCGTACCCTGCGCTCTGTGCTCTGGGCCTTGAGCCCTGTGCCCTGCGCCCTTGTCCTTGTCTTTCTCCTTGCTCATAGGCACGATCTGCACCGTCGTGTCCCGCATCTCCGACAAAAAGCGATTCAGAATGGAGCCGTGCACCAGAATATCCCACCGCGTGCGCGCCGACTGCCCAAACACCACATGCGAAATGTTCTCCTTCTTCGCAAACTCAATCAGCGCATCGGCGGTGTTCTTACCCCTCAACGTCATCACATGCGCGCCGAGTTCGCGCGCCATGCGCTTGTACTCTTCCAGCCGCGCCTTGCTCTCCTCATCGCCATGCCGCTTCTCGCTCTCCAGCGTCTCCGCATGAACCGCAAACCAGTTCGTAGCCAGCCGTCCTGCAATCCGCGCGCCCGTCCGCAAAAGGCGCACAGTCCCTGGCCGCGACGACAGGCACACCATCACCTTCTCCGGCAGCGGGGCCTGTTCCAGCCCCTGGCTTACGCGATACTCTGACGCCGCCACGCCCACCTGCTCCGCGGTTGTGCGCAGCGCCAGCTCGCGCAACATCGTCAGATTTCCCTTGCGGAAGAAATTCGCCAGCGCCTGCTCCACCTTTTCCTGCGGATAGATCTTCCCTGCGCGCAGCCGCGTGCGCAACTCGTCGATCGGAAGATCGACATTGACCACTTCATCGGCGCGCCGCAGGAAGCTATCGGGCACCGTCTCGCGGATGCGCGTGCTCGCCGAGCGCGAGACCGCGTCATTCAACGTCTCCAGGTGCTGAATGTTAACCGCCGTCATCACGTTGATGCCGGCATCCAGCAGCTCCAGCACATCTTCGTAACGCTTCCGGTTGCGCGATCCCGGAACATTCGTGTGCGCCAGCTCATCCACCACGCAGGTATGCGGCCTGCGCGCCAGAATCGCATCCAGGTCCATCTCGTGCAGCTTCACCGAGCGGTATAGGATTTCTTTTTGCGGAATAATTTCGAGGTCGCGAATCAGGGCTGCGGTCTCGGCGCGTCCATGCGTTTCAACCAGCCCGATGACAATCTCCTGCCCTTGCTCATGCAGCATGTGCGCTTCTTGCAGCATGCGATACGTCTTCCCGACGCCCGGCGCAGCGCCAATGTACACGCGCAGTCTTGCCGGAGCTGCCAGTGGAATCGCAAGTTCCATCATCACCCGATCTCCACAGGATGCCGCCCGGTGACGGCAGGAGCCGCAGGCAGCGTAAAGCTGAAGGTCGTGCCTTGCCCCGGTTTGCTTTCAACTGAAACCTGGCCGCCGAGCGATTCAGTCAGCCTTCGCACCAGCGCCAATCCAAGCCCCGTGCCTGCCGATTTACCCTCGCCGGAGCTGCCTGAGAATCGTCCAAAAATTCCGGACAATCGCACAGCTTCGATACCGCGTCCAGTGTCGCGCACAAAAAACTGAACGCCATCCTTCACCCCCGTAGCCTCTACCAGAACGACGCCTCCCTCCGGCGTGCAGCGCAGTGCGTTGCTCAACAGGTTGTCCAGAATGCTGCGAAGCGCGCGCCGGTCTGCATCAACACTGGCCAGGTCTTCAAACGCGCGAATATTCAAGTCGATTTTCTTTCTACGCGCTTCATCCCTGTGCCTCTCCACCGCATCGCGCAATGCATCGATAGGGCGGACGCGGTCCAGCTTCATCGTGCGGTGGCCGGTTTCGAGCTCGCCCACTTCGATCAGGTCAGCCATCAGATCGGTCATCTGCTCGACCTCTTCCTCCGCGCCCGTTACCAGCTCAAACTGCAAAGGTCGAAGTTCTCCGGCATGTCCCCGGGAAAGCGCATAAAGCGCCAGCCGCAGGTGCTTGAGCGGATCGCGAAGCTTCTGCGATGCCACCGAAAGGAAGCGCGTTTTGAAGCGGTCAACTTCCTGCAGTTCGGTCACATCTTCAAGCACGGTAACAGCGCCCAGCAGCTTGCCGTCGCTGTCGCGCATTGGCGTAGTACGCACGCGGTAGCTTCGCTGCGCCTTACCCATCTGCATCGGCAGCAGCGCCGCTTCAGCCTCTCCTGTCGTTGCACGCTGCATGGAGACGGCCATGCGCACCGCATTCAGAATCTTTTCGCCGCCCGGCGTGCTAGTCAGAATCATGCGGTCCGTCGAGCCTTCGCCGAGCAGGTCCATCGCTGCCTGATTCAGCTTGAGCACTCGCCCTTTTGCGTCAGTCACAATCACCGGTTCAAAGATCGACTGCACCACCGCGTCGCTCAGGTGATGCTCCATCTGAAGGCGCCCCGCTTCACTGTCGCGCAGCTCGCGCAATCGCAGCAACAGCCTGTTCAGTTCCGTGGCAATCGCTCCCAGATCGTCCTTGTGCCGCCACTCCACGCGTTGCTGCAGATCGTTCTGGCCAATGCGCCGTGCCACGCGCGCCGTCTGCCGAATCGGCATGATGACAAAGAAAACCATCAGCGCGGCAATCACGATCGCAACCGCGATGCTCAGTCCGCAAATGCTGATGAGCCGGGCGCGCAGCCACTCTTGGCGGCTCTGCAGGCCGGATGCCACACCGTCATGCAGGTTTTTCAAAGTCGCGTACGCTTGCTCCAGCTCCGTGTTCATGCGCTCCAGTTGAGCAGCCAGCGTGCCAAAATTCTCACTGGAATGAGCAACAATTCGTGCGTGCTCGGCTTGTAGCCTGTCAACGGGAATTGCAGGATCAAAGGCTCCGACTGCAGCCGCTGCTGCATTGAGCAGGCTCTGCGTTTTGTGCGCCTGGGCAGAGAACTGCAGGATAGACGCATCGGATTTCTCCAACTGTGCCGCGGCCAGCTCTTCGCGGGCCAGCGATGCGCGCACCGACGACAGCGAAGACAGCGCCGCGTCCGCTCTGTGGCGCGAAGCATCGAGGGCCGCCAGCTCCACAAATGAATCGCGCACCAGCAGACTGACACCTGTAACCACTGCGATCAGCAGCAGGCAGCCCAGCATTAGCCTTTGATAGAGGGTCAGCATTTTCGGGAGGACCGAAAAGATTCTCCAGCCCGTTTTCAGGCTATTGGGCAACCGCCCGTAAAGCAAGCATTAAACCGACTGATAACGCTTCAACACCCCGTTCAGCGTGATAACCCCCTCCAGCTTTCCGCGGATTGCGCGGTTCAACACGGGGAGCAGCGGCCAGCGCGGGAAATAGGGCAGGGCATTATCCAGCGACAAGTCTGGAAACAAAACCGGCACGCGGTCTGTCTTCGCAACGCGCTCCACGGGCGTTTCCGGTGTCAGCGCCGCAGCCGACCCCGTCAGCTCATCGACCGTCATGGCATACCACGAACCGTCGTACATTTGGACCAGGAAAGCCGAGGCGTGAGCCGCCGCTACCGCGGCGGATACCGTTGCGATCGCGTCGCTGCCCTGCACCACAGGCACATTGAGCGGTTGCAACGCGTCTTCAATACGCAGAGGCGTCTCCTCCCGCTGTTCTTCCAACGAGGGCAGGTCCAGGCCATCCTGATGCGAAAGGGTTTCAAAGATCGGCACTGGCTGAAGCAACCGCGAAATCAGGTACGCAATGGTATTCGCCAGAATGACAGGCACAATTATGGAGTAGTTGCCGCTAACCTCGAGCACCATGAAGACCGACGTAAGAGGAACGCGCAAAAAGCCCGCGAAGAGCACGCCCATTCCCACCAGCGCATAGGCACCAACAGTCCCGGTGAGGTGCGGGAAGAATAATTTTTCAAACGAGCCTACGCCTGCACCTAGCATGGCTCCGATGAACAGGGTCGGCGCGAACATGCCGCCCGGAGTTCCACTGGAAAAGGAAAGCGTAGTGGCAACTAACTTGAGAACAGCAAGCACCAGCAGAAATTTCCAGGTGAATTCCCCATGCATGGCCTGGTCCATGGCCCCATAGCCGGACCCCATCACTTGAAAGAATCCGAAATAGCCAATCAGCCCCACCAACAGTCCCGCGATGCATGGCTGGAAGAACTGAGTCCAGCGAGGAAGTGCGCGCAGACGTGGACGCAGATAACCGAGCGAGCGGGAGAAGGCAACGGCAAACAGGCCCCCGAATACGCCGAGGACGGCATACGCAAAAAGCTCCCGGTTATCGCGAAGCGTGACGGCAGGGATCCTGAACATAGGAGCCGATCCCCAGAAACGACGCAGAACAACGACGCTGGAGATTGCGGCCAAAACAATGGAGCCGAGCACCGCAGCGCTCCACTGCCCGATGACCTCTTCAATGACAAAAAGAATGGCGGAGATTGGAGCATTGAAGGCGGCGGCAAGCCCCGCGGCCGCTCCTATGGGTGCGAAGACGCGCAACTTTTGCTGCGATAGACCCAGTTTACGCGCGATGATCGACGCCACGCCGGCGCCGATCTGCAACGACGGGTCTTCAGGACCAAGCGAATGGCCGGAACCGATCGCAATCGCCGAGGTGATGAATTTTCCGACGACGGTTTTGAAGGAAATATATCCGTTGTAAACGTAGAGCGCTGCCTTTGTCTGGTTGACTCCGCTGCCGCGCGCGCCGGGAAAGAACCACTGCACCAGGGCCGCAACCAGCAGCCCCGCCAGCGCAGGAGCTATCAGCAAGCGATACTGCCCGGCATGCGGCGCGGAACCCAGGGTGAGAATCCTGATCCACTCGATAGCCACGCGAAAGCAGACCACAAGTAGTCCCGAGATGACGCCGATAAAAATGGACAGGATCAGAAAGAGCCGCTCGTCGCGCGTAGGCGCGAGCTTTGCGATTTCCACCGCGCTCGCGGCCTTATACCCATTGGCGAAAATACTTTGCAGCTTCTGTCGGATCATTGTTGTTGCACCGCCAGCGGGGCTTGCGCAATCTTCAGCAGCAGCGCATCGTCCCCGGTGGGCGCGCCGCAAACCTGCGCTGTCTGCGCCTCGGTGTCGTACACAAGACTCATCGTCGTCTGCTCCAGCTCTGGATTCCGTTCCAGCGTGCCAGCGGAGAGATTCACAGGAATCAGCTGCCACTGCCCTTGTAGATCCGCCATCTCTCCACCGGCATCGGTGTTGGCGAAGCATGATGCCATTCGTGCCCGCGCAATCCTTGCATTGTTGGCAATGCGCTCGGCGCGCACCAGAACTTTCAAATCTGGATCAGGATAAAGCTCCAGAATACGCGTCGAATCCGCGAGCATCTGCTTCACCGCCTGACGTGTAGAGTCTTTCTGTGCAGCAAAGCCCGAGTGGTTAACGGCGCGCGCCAGCGCTTCGTGCGCAACCGCAATGCGTCCGACCGAATATGCTGTCCGTCCCGCGCCCTCGAACGCCTCAAGCGGGGCATCCTTGGCTCTCATCTGCGTCCGATAAATATCAAGGGCGTCAGTTGCATCCTGCGCCTGCTCCATGAGACCGGCAATTAAAAGCTGCGTTTCCGGCTCCTTAGGTGCATTTCCAGCCGCAGTCCTCAATTCAGTCTGAGCCCGCGCGTAATTCTTCCGGCTGATCAGGTAGGTGGATAGTTCGAGGCGGACCTCGCGACGCCGGACATAGCCATCGCCTTGCCATGTTCCGTCGAGAGCGCGCTGATAATGTTCCTCGGCAAGGGCCGCGTTACCCTCCTTCGACGCCAGCCGCGCGAGTTGAAGATGGATCAGGCCGTTTCCCGGCTGCGTCTCCAGCAGAGAATTGAAGTAGGCTGTCGCTTCCAGATTACGTCCCGAGGCGGCCAGCGCAGTAGCCAGTTCGATCTCGATATCGCGATTGTCAGGCGCATATTCGAGCGCCGCGCGTAGTGCCTGAACTGCCTCTGCTGGTTGTCCGCTGCGGAGCGCCCGTTCTCCGTTCGCCCTCCAGCGGCGCGCCAGAACATCGCGATGCCGCGTAAAGGAGGAGAACAGAAAGTAAGTGAGGAGCGTCAGAATCACCGTGATGACAAAAAGCGTGAACAATGCGATGGAGTCCCGCAGGATAAGCTTTCGCTTTTCCGCTCGTTCTTCTGCCGACAACGATGGGCGCAGTTCGAAAACAGTCATCTTTATTACCTTACCGTTTCAATACATGCCAAGCCAATGCACCAGAGTTCGGATTCGCACGGGAAGAGCATGGCGAGTTACGATCAAGGAAAGCGATGACTGTACCGTCTCTCCCCATAAAACGATTGCTGTCACAGGCTCTACATGACGCGTGAGGCTATCCTTCAGCTCCTTGAAGCCATACAGCGCGGAGAAACTACTCCCGCAGCCGCCCTCGCACAGCTTGCCAAATTGCCGTATGAAGATACCGGCTTCGCCAAGATCGACCACCATCGCAGCCTGCGCCTGGGCTTGCCTGAAGTCATCTACGCCGCCGGCAAATCGCCGGACCAGGTAGCTGAAATCTTTGCCCGCATGGCGGAGGCCGGCGGCAGCGTCATCGCGACACGAGCCGGCGCAGATGCCTTTGCCGCTGTTCTCAAATGCGTGCCTGCGGCAAAATACCATCAGCAGGCGCGCATCATCGGCCTCTCGCCTGCTTCTCCAGCCTCCACGGCCGGACGCATCGCAGTAGTCTGCGCCGGAACCAGCGACCTGCCTGTAGCCGAGGAAGCCGCAGTTACCGCGGAATATTTAGGCCTCGAAGTTGATCGCGTCGTCGATGTCGGTGTCGCTGGGCTGCACCGGATCCTCTCTCAGGGAGACGTTCTCGCCCAGGCCCGCGCTGTAATCGTCTGCGCCGGAATGGAGGGCGCATTGCCCAGCGTAGTCGGCGGACTGGTCGCCGCTCCAGTCATCGCCGTGCCAACCAGCGTAGGCTACGGCGCCGCCTTCGGAGGCATAGCCGCCTTGCTCGGCATGCTCAATTCCTGTTCGCCAAACGTCTGTGTCGTCAATATCGATAACGGATTTGGCGCAGCCTATGTAGCCGCAATGGTCACCCGGCGGTAAACCGTCCTGCTTGTATGTCCGTCCTACTTTTTTTGCGGCAAACTCATCAGGAAACCCATCAGAACGGCAACGATCATTTTTCGGCAAGCGGAAATTCCGCAAAGCATAGACCAGCAATTCTGCGTTTTGTAACACTCCTGTAACGCAATCGCGGCAAATAACCTCAGTTTCTCCGCATATTCATCGGAGATTCGCGGGATTTTTACATTCGGCTGCGACCCTCTCCATAGATTCAGGCGAAAAGTTCTGGCGCGTCCTCCATTGGGCGCAACGCGGATACAAGCCTTCCGCTTGTATCGGGAACAGAGAACGCTCGCCTGCAATCGATTACCCCTGAGCCCCTGCATCCTGGGGGATTTGGCTGATTGCAACTTTCACATGAGAGGCAAAATGAAGACAAACTGGAAAGCGCTCGCAGGTCTGTTGCTGGTTTCCGCGCTCACCGCCGGAAATGCACAGA